>NZ_QTPQ01000014.1:0-159449 GCF_003853425.1 Burkholderia sp. Bp9140 | reverse complement strand
GCATCGCGAAGAACACGCCCTGGTTCGCCTGCGAACCCGAGTTCGGCTGCACGTTCGCGGCTTCCGCGCCGAACAGCTGCTTCACGCGGTCGATCGCGAGCTGCTCGACGATATCGACGTATTCGCAGCCGCCGTAATAGCGCTTGCCCGGATACCCTTCCGCGTACTTGTTCGTGAGCTGCGAGCCCTGGGCGGCCATCACGGCCGGGCTCGTGTAGTTTTCCGACGCGATCAGCTCGATGTGATCTTCCTGGCGGCGGTTTTCCTGCTCGATCGCTGCAAAGAGTTCGGGATCGACGTTCGCAATGGTGCTTTGGGCTCTGTCAAACATACGGTTTCCGTTAAGTGTGTACAGGTTGACCGTGGCGGCCGAGTACATTGCGCTGCTGGCGGAACCAGCTCGACGTGGCGGAAGAATCCGTATGACGCGAGACAGGACAGCCACCGGCGATGCACGCAACGGCGCACAACGGCTGCCCAGGCGAACGGCAAAAACGGCGCCCCGCGCTTCACGGTGGGATGCTCCACCTTGAACCCGAAGGGTTCTATCGCCAGTCACGCAGGGGTGATGAGCGCGTTAGTGTATTGGATGCGTCATGAATAGGCAACCGCACGGCAGCGGCCCCGAAACAATAAGGGCCAGACTCTACGCACCCGTGCCGACGCGCTTTGGCGCCTTGCCGCGGTGCGGCAATCTCAGTAGGCTTGCGGGATACTATCCGCTACTTTGTTACCGACCAGGAGCAGCAATGATCGTGTTCGTCACAGGCGCGTCCGCCGGCTTCGGCGCCGCCATCGCCCGTGCCTTCGTCAAGGGCGGCCACCGTGTCGTCGCAACCGCGCGCCGCAAGGATCGTCTCGATACGCTCGCGGCCGAACTCGGCGACGCGCTGCTGCCGTTCGAGCTCGACGTGCGCGACCGCGCGGCCGTCGAAGCCGTGCCGGCCGCCCTTCCCGCCGAATTCGCCGCACTCGACGTGCTCGTCAACAACGCCGGTCTCGCGCTGGGCGTCGAGCCGGCCCAGAAGGCCAGCCTCGACGAGTGGCAGACCATGATCGACACGAACTGCTCGGGCCTCGTGACCGTCACGCACGCGTTGCTGCCCGGGATGATTGCGCGAGGCCGCGGCCATATCTTCAATCTCGGTTCGGTAGCCGGCACCTATCCGTACCCGGGCGGGAACGTATACGGCGCAACCAAGGCATTCGTCAGACAATTCAGCCTGAACCTGCGCGCCGACCTGATCGGCACGCCGTTGCGCGTCACCGACATCGAGCCGGGCCTGTGCGGCGGCACGGAATTCTCGAACGTCCGCTTCCGCGGCGACGATGCGAAGGCAGCGAACGTCTACCAGAACGTCCAGCCGCTCACGGCCGAGGACATCGCCGACACGATCTACTGGATCGCGACGCGCCCTGCGCACGTCAACATCAACACGATCGAGATGATGCCGGTCGCCCAGGCCCCGGCCGGCCTCACGATCCATCGCGGCTGACATGGCGGGCGCAGCCGCGGGCCCGCCTCCGGCCGGCCCGCGGTGTGCTGCGACGTACTACATTCCGTTACGAATCGGTTACGAATCCGGCCTCGGCCTTCCGGTAGAATGCGCGCCATGACTCAGCCTACCCGCTCCCCGGACGCGCCCTCCGGCTTTACCTGGCCGGTACGCGTGTACTACGAGGATACCGACGCAGGCGGCATCGTCTTCTATGCCAACTACCTGAAATTCTTCGAGCGCGCCCGCACCGAATGGCTGCGCGCGTGCGGCATCGACCAGCGTCGGCTCGCCGACGACACGGGCGCGATCTTCATCGTCCGCAGCACGTCGCTCGACTACCGCGCACCGGCGCGACTCGACGACGCGCTGACGATCACGAGCCGGCCCGGACGCATCGGCCGCGCATCGGTGGAATTCGCACAGGAAGCCTGGCGTGGCGACACGCTGCTCGTCGCCGGACACATCCGCCTCGGCTGTGTGGACAGCACCGGCATCCGGCCCGCGGCCATCCCGCCGGTCGTGCTCGACGTGCTGCAACGCGGGCCCGTCATCGACGCCGGGCAGACTGTATTGTCAACGAAGCTCGGATGAGCACCGTTTAGACAAAGCCTATGAACTTGCCTTCCTGAATCGATACTAAGCAAGGTTCGGCGCCAGGCCTGGCCGGCGCGCCGCGCCGCATGCACCTCGTGCGCCCTCGCCGGACATCCCCGAAGGGACGTTACTCAAACCTCTATGAACACTTCTCAAGACCTGTCGATCATTTCCCTCGTCCTCAACGCGAGCGTGCTGGCCCAGGCCGTGATGGGGCTGCTGTTGCTGCTGTCGCTGATGTCGTGGACCTTCATCTTCCGCAAGTGGTTCGCGATCCGCCGCGCACGCGCGCAGACCGAACGCTTCGAAAGGGATTTCTGGTCGGGCGGCGACCTGCAGGCGCTGTACCAGAGCGCGGCCAACAACCGCCACACGATCGGCGCGCTCGAGCGGATCTTCGAATCGGGGATGCGTGAATTCCTGAAGGCGAAGGAAAAGCGCATCAGCGACCCGGGCCTCGTGCTCGACGGCGCGCGCCGCGCGATGCGCGCGTCGTTCCAGCGTGAAATGGACGTGCTCGAAGCAAACCTCGCGTTCCTCGCGTCGGTCGGCTCGGTCAGCCCGTACATCGGTCTGTTCGGCACCGTCTGGGGGATCATGAACTCGTTCCGCGGCCTCGCGAACGTGCAGCAGGCCACGCTCGCGAACGTCGCACCGGGCATCGCCGAGGCGCTCGTCGCCACCGCGATCGGCCTGTTCGCCGCGATTCCGGCGGTGGTCGCGTACAACCGCTACGCGCACGACATCGACCGCCTCGCGATCCGCTTCGAGACCTTCATCGAAGAGTTCTCGAACATCCTGCAGCGTCAGGCCCAGTAAGGAGCGCGCCATGGCAGGAAGTCCCATTCGATCCAGCATGCGCGGCGGCCGCTCGCGCCGCGCGATGGCCGACATCAACGTCGTGCCGTACATCGACGTGATGCTGGTGCTGCTCGTGATCTTCATGGTCACGGCACCGCTCGTGGCCCCGTCGATCATCAATCTGCCGACCGTCGGCAATGCAGCGCCACAGGAACAGACGCCGCCCGTCGTCGTCAACATCAAGGCCGACCGCACGATGAGCGTCAAGTACAAGGGCGACGCCGGCGCGACGCAGGAAGACACGATGACCAAGGCCGAGCTCGACAGCTTCATCGTGGCCCGGCAGGCCGATCATCCTGACCAGCCGGTCGTGATCGCGGCCGACAAGACCGTGCAGTACGATGCGGTCATGACCGTGATGTCGGATCTGAAGGCGCGCGGCGTCAAGCGCGTCGGCCTCCTCGTCAAATCGCAATGAACCGGCAGCAATCCACGCGCAGCAACGGCTACCCGTCTCAGCCTCCTCGCGAGCGCGGCACCTGGCGCGCGTTCACGCTCGCCGCGCTGATGCACGTGTTGCTCGCGCTGTTCCTCTATCACGGCGTGCAGTGGCAGAACAGCACGCCGGCCGGCGCCGAAGCCGAGCTGTGGACCGAGGTGCCCGACGTCCCCGCGCCGCGGCCCGTCGTCACGCCCACGCCGCCCGCGAAGCTCGCACCGCCCCCTCCCCCGGTCCGCGACGAGCAGGCGGACATCGCGCTGCAACAGAAGAAGCGGCAGCAGGAAGCGGCCGCGCGCGAAGCGCTGCTCGAACAGCAGCGCCGCGCGCAGCAACTGAAGGCCCAGCAAGAGGAAACCCGGCGCGAGCAGCTCGCGGCCCAGCAGGCCGCCGCGCTCGCCGCGCAGAAGGCCGCCGACCGCGACAAGCAGAAGCAGGCGGACAAGCTCAAGCAACAGCAGCTCATGGAGCAGCAGAAGCTCGAACAGCAGAAACTCCAGCAGCAGAAACTGCAGCAACAGAAGCAGGCGCAGGCGGAAGCCCAGGAGGCAGCGAAGGCCAAGGCCGACGCGGCCGCGAAGGCGAAGGCGGAAGCCCAGGCGAAGGCAAAGGCCGAAGCGGCCGCGCGCGCGAAGGCCGATGCAGCAGCGAAGGCGAAGCTCGACCGGGAGCGGAATACGCGTCTCGCGCAGATGCAGGGCCTCGCGGGCGCCGGCGAAGGCGGCGGCCAGGGGCTCGCGAAAAGCGGCACCGGCACGGGCTCCGGCGGCAATGCGGCGTCGCCCGGCTATGCCGACAAGGTGCGCCGCCGCGTGAAGCCGAACATCGTCTGGGGTGGCGAGCGTGAGGGGCTCACGACGATCGTCAAAATCCGCTGTACGCCTTCGGGCGACCTGCTGAGCGTATCGGTCTCGCGGCCGAGCGGAAATTCAGGGTGGGATCAGGCGGTCGTCAATGCGATCCAGGCGTCGGTCCCGTTACCGCCCGATACTGACGGTCATACCCCGTCCAGTATTACGATTACCTTCAAGGCGGCGGAGTGAGCGGAAATGCGCTTACACTCCGGGCGTCGCTGCCGGACGGGAACGAATCGGGTATTTTTACTGTCTCTGCGCTTGCGCAGCGATCCAAGTCACATGGGAAGCAAGAAGCATGAGTTTGATGACGAAACTAGGTTTCAGGGCACTCGTGGCCTCGTGTCTGATTGCGGCCGGCGGCGCCGCTAACGCGCAGGTCAACGTGCTGATCACCGGCGTCGGTTCGACCCAGTTCCCCATCGCCACCGCGAACTTCGCGAACGAGGCAGGCCTGCCGCAGCAGGTCACGTCGATCGTCCGCGCGGACCTCGCCCGCAGCGGCAAATTCACCAATATCGACGCGGGCAGCACGCCCGTGCCCGAGACCGCTTCGGTCGATCTCGGCGCATGGAAGGCCAAGGGCGCGAACGCGTTCGTCGCCGGCAGCGTGAACCGCGAAGCGAACGGCCAGTACAAGGTGAACTTCATCCTGTACGACACCGTGAAGCAGCAAAGCCTCGGCGGCCTGTCGCTGACGGCAAACGACAACACGCTGCGCACGGCCGGCCACAAGATCGCCGACTACATCTACCAGAAGCTGCTCGGCGTGCGCGGCGTGTTCGCCACGCGCCTGTCGTACGTGATCAAGACGGGCAACCGCTACCAGCTGCAGATCTCGGATTCGGACGGCCAGAACGCGCGCATCGCGCTGTCGAGCACCGAGCCGATCATCTCGCCGGCCTGGTCGCCGAGCGGGACGAAGGTTGCGTACGTGTCGTTCGAGCGCAAGAAGCCGATCGTCTACATCCATGACCTGCCGACCGGCCGCCGCTACATGGTCTCGGACCAGAAGGGCAACAACAGTGCGCCGGCGTGGTCGCCGGACAGCAACACGCTGGCCGTTGCGCTGTCGCTGACGGGCAATACGCAAATCTATACGGTCAATGCGAACGGCGGTGGCCTGCGCCGTCTCACGCAGAGCAGCTCGATCGACACCGAGCCGTTCTACTCGCCGGACGGCCAGTGGATCTATTTCACGAGCGATCGCGGCGGCGCGCCGCAGATCTACCGGATGCCCGCGCAAGGCGAAAGCGCCGGCTCGGCACAACGCGTGACCTTCACCGGCAGCTACAACACCAGCCCGCGCATCAGCCCGGACGGCAAGCTGCTCGCTTACATCTCCCGCACGGGTGGGGGCTTCAAGCTGTACGTTCAGGATCTGCAAACCGGCGCGGCGAACGCCATCACGAATACCAATCGCGACGAATCGCCGAGCTTCGCGGCAAACGGCCAGTACCTTCTCTACGCTACCCAGTCGGGTGGCCGCAACGTGCTGGCCGCAGTGCCCTCCGACGGCAGCGCGCCGCCGCAGATCCTGTCCGTCCAGGGCGGCTCCGTTCGCGAGCCGTCGTGGGGGCCCTTCATGCAATGACCACAAGGAGAGTAACCATGATGTCGAATAAAGCTCGTCTGGCCCTGGCCGTGATGATGATCAGCGCGCTCGCAGCGTGTAAGTCGGGCGTGAAGCTCGACGACAAGGCGAATGCCGGCGGTGCGGTGAGCACGCAGCCGAGCGCCGACAACGTCGCGCAAGTGAACGTCGATCCGCTGAACGATCCGAACAGCCCGCTCGCGAAGCGCAGCATCTACTTCGACTTCGACAGCTATTCGGTGAAGGACGAGTATCAGCCGCTGATGCAGCAGCACGCTCAGTACCTGAAGAGCCACCCGCAGCGCCACGTGCTGATCCAGGGCAACACCGACGAACGCGGCACGAGCGAGTACAACCTCGCGCTGGGCCAGAAGCGTGCGGAAGCCGTCCGCCGCGCGATGGCACTGCTCGGCGTGAACGACTCGCAGATGGAAGCCGTGAGCCTCGGCAAGGAAAAGCCGCAAGCATCGGGTCACGACGAAGCCTCGTGGGCGCAGAACCGTCGCGCCGACCTCGTCTACCAACAGTAAGTAACGGAAGAGTTGCCGTATGACGCACCGTGTATCCTGGCTGCGCATGGCCGCAGCATTCTGCGTCGTCGGCGCGGCGTGGTCGGCCGCGCCGGCGCACGCAGGCATGTTCGACGACAATGAGGCGCGCCGCGCCGTGCTCGACCTGCGCAGCAAGAGTGACAACCTGTCCAGCCAGTTGTCCGCCGCCCAGCGTACGATCCTCGATCAATCCGGCCGTATCGACCAGCTGAACCAGCAGGTCGCGACGCTGCGCGGCGAGAACGAGGACCTGACGAACCGGCTGACGACGCTCGAACGGCAGCAGAAGGAGTACTACCAGGATCTCGACACGCGACTCAAGAAGTTCGAGCCGCAACAGGCGACGATCGATGGTGTCGAAGGCACCGTGCAGCCGGGTGAAATGGATGCGCTCAACGCGGCGCAGCAGCAGTTCCGCAACGGCAACTTCAAGGCGGCCGCGGCATCGTTCCGCAGCTTCATCGCGAAGTATCCGCAGAGCCCGCACCAGCCGACCGCGCAGTACTGGCTCGGCAATGCGCAATACGCGCTGCGCGACTACCGCGGCTCGACCGCGACGTGGCAAGCGATCGTGAGCAAGTATCCGCAGCATCCGCGCGCGGCCGACGCGCTCGTCGCGATCGGTACGAACCAGCTCGAGCAGGGCCAGAAGGCGGCCGCGAAGAAGACGTTCGAGCAGGTCGTGTCGCAGTACGCCGGATCGAACGCTGCGCAGACGGCGCAGGGCAAGATCGAGAGCATCAAATAAATTATCGTGACGGGTTGTTGACAGCCCAGCAACCCGTCGCTATAATCTTTTGCTCTTTGGGTCGCTTGCCAAGTTGTTGAAGCAACGAACCAACAGGTTTCAAGAACGTGGGGTGGTAACTCAGTTGGTTAGAGTATCTGACTTTTAATCAGAGAGTCGAGGGTTCGAGTCCCTCCCACCCTACCAACTATCTTTGATAGTGCAATTAAAGCCTCCCGCGCGGAGGCTTTTTTGCGTCTGTCGCTTGCGGTGTCGAGCGCACAATCTCGATGACGCTCGCGACGCACCCGGTCGCGCCCGGCGCCCGGCCCCCGATCCCGGTCGAATCGCTCATCGCTCTCGCGCCAGACGACGCCAGCCATCCCCCGCCCGCGCGTCAACGCCCACTCACGTCGCGCAGCACCGCACCGTAACCCGCGTACAGATTGCCGTCGGGCAGCAACTGCCGCTGCGCGAGCTGCCGATGCACGACCGGCAGGTTATGGAACGGCATCCGCGTGAACAGGTGATGTTCGATATGAAAATGAATCGCGTGCGGGCCGAACAGGAACGTCTGCCACGAACGACGGACGATCGTGCGCGCGTTGCGGCTCTGGTCGGCGCATGCCGGCAGCCCCGCGTGCTCGAAGATCGCGCGCACCTGTCCGGCGAGCGGCAGCAGCGTGACGGATGGCACGATCCACAACGTGACGTACAGCAGCGGATGTCCGGCCAATGCGAGCGCGCCGAACAGCACACCGTTGCCGGCCAGCATCGACGCGACTTCCCACGCGGCATACGCGCGCGACTTCCCGACCTTCGGCAACGCGTGCGCAAACTCGCCGCGTGCGAGTTTCACGACGCTCGTCACGTAGCCGATCCCGCACGCGTACGCGAGCAGGCGGCCGATCAGCCGTCCGCGCGTGACCGGATAGTCATGCACGCCGAACAGCAGCGCGACCGGATCGTCCGACTGCATCGGTGCGCGGTGGTGCTTCAGATGGCCTGCGCGATACGTGCGCAGCGACAGCCACAGCGGGCCGGCCGCGAACAACTGGCCCAGCGCGTCGTTGACGCGCCGGTTGCGCGCCAGCAACCCGTGCGCGCCTTCGTGCATCATGACCGCGAGCGCAAGCTGGCTGCGCGCGATCACGATCGCGGCCATCGCGTACACCAGCGGATGCTGAAACGCGATCGCAACCGCGCACGCAGCGGCAATCATCAGCCAGTCGCCCGCCAGCGCCGCGCCGACGCGCGACGCGCTCACGCGAAACAGCGCGGGATCGGGCATGAACCGCGCCAGCCCGGCATTCGGCCCCGCATGGTGAACATGGGCATCCGTCACGCGAGCCTCCTGCGCGGCGAACGCCGCTCGACCCACAGCGCACTGAGCATCGCGAGCGCCACGCCGCCCAGTACATCGGCAACCGTATGCTGCTTGAGCGTCAACGTCGACACGCAGATCAGCAGGCCGATCGCCACTGTCACGATCCGCCGCCGGTCCGCCAGCATCCGGCAGGCAAGACACGTCACCGCGACATGCAGGCTCGGAAAGCCGTTGGCCGCGAGATCGAGCTGCCACATGCGCGCGAGACGGTGGCGCACGAACGCGTTGCCGATCTCCGCGACGTCGGGTCGCGCCACGGCTTCCGGAAACAACAGGAAGCACACGACACCGAGCACGAACGCAATCAGCACGGCCTCCTTGAACGCGGCGAACGCGGGCGGCCGCGCATACGCGGCAAGCGCAATCACGAACGGAAAGAAGCCGACATAGACGAACCACGACCACGCAATGAACGGAATCCGCGCATCGATCGCCGTGGCAAACACGTAGCGCGGCGTGACGCCGCGCTCCAGCAGAAAGAAGATCGCGAGGCCGGCTGCCATGCCGAACGTCGCGGCCAGCATCTGCCGGAAATCAGGCCGGCGATCGTCACGAAACGACAGCGCGTTCATCATGGCGCCGGCGCCTCGCATCGCGTATCCGCTGCGTCCGCCTGCGCACGCGGACGCAGCGCGAGGAGGCGCGACGTCCATGCGTCGACGCGCGCACGCGCATGCTCGCGGCCGGCGACCGTTCCCGCCTGCGTGCCGGGATTGCGCATCAGGTCGGCCGCGGCCTGCCCGACTTCCCGCCGGAACGCGGCCGCATCGCCGCGCCACGTGACGACGCGGTGCACGAGTTGCAGCCGGGCCGCGCGCGCGGCGTTGCTCGCCTGCTCGGGTTGATCGGTCTGCACGAGCAGGATCGGGCGGTGATACACGCGCGCGATCGACAGCGCGGCCATGCCGGGTGCCGACACGATCAGCGGTGCATGGGCGGCGCGCGTCGCCCAGCCGGCGTCGACGCCAGTCCAGCCGTCGTGCCCCGCGTAGCCCTCGCCCACGCGGTGGGTGGCGAGCCCCGCGTCGCGCATGCCGGCCGACAACGCATCGGCGAGCGCGATATCGCGGAAGTGCGGATTCAGATAAACGGCGGCGGCAGCCGGTTCCGAAGCGGGCAATTCGGCCACGACCTGCACCGGCGTCGGCAGCCGGCAATGCATGCGCGACCGCCGGACTTCGTCGGCGGCGTCGTACGCAAAATCGTGTTCGATGCAGCACAGCGCCGAATCGATCTGCCAGTCGACGACCCGCGCAAAAGCACGCGCCAGCATGCGCGGCAGCCGCGCATCGAAATTCGTGGTCAACGCGCGGCGCAGGCTGCCGCCATATACATGGACGACGCGGCGCCGCCAGCCCGGCATCGCGCCCATGAACAGCAGCGCCGGATGAAACGAGTCGTTGATCACGAGATCGGCATCGCGGACGATCGCGCGCAGCCGAGCGATGTCGCGCAGCATGCGCGTCGGCCTGAACACGTAGTGCGCGACATTGCGATCGGTCGCGTCGCGCAGCATGTTCTGCCGTGCGTCGAACTGCACCGCGTAGTGACGGGACAGCACCGCCGCGTCGATGCCGAACGCGGCCAGGAACGCCTGCCCTGCATCGGACGTCGTCAGCACGTCGACCTGCGCGCCGGCCGCGCGCAACGCGTGCACGAGCAGTTGTGCGCGCATCAGGTGGCCGCGCGCGTCGGCCGTCGCGAGATAGACGATCCGCGGCATCATGCGCGCGGACGAAGCGACTGGAGCCAGCCGGCCGCAACCATCGCCAGCGCGCCCGTTACGCCGAACCCGGCTTCGATCGCGCGGATCTCGTTCAGCAACGCGGCGAGATGCGCGGTCTCGGACGGTGCAACCAGACGGCGCAGCGTGTCCGAGCAGAGCCGGACATGCCGCGTCTCGTCGGCGAGCACGCGCGAGAGCAACGGATACAGCGGATGCGCGGCGCCGATCGTCGCGCAGTGGCGCGCGAGCACGCGCATCGCCATCTGTTCCGCGCACAGCCCCGTCGCATAGGCCGGCACGAGCACGCCTTGCGCGAAATGCGGCGCATGGCGCTGCGCGAGCCGGCGCCAGCGCGCGATCTTGCGCCGGCTCAGCCAGTCGGGCTCGTGCCGCGCGGTCGACGGCGCGACGCCACGCACGCGCAGCGCTTCGGCAAACGCGGCCGCGTGGCGACGCTCGTCCGCGAGATGCTGGTCGATCCGCGGCGCAAGCCAGTCCGGTGGCTGTCCGGTCCAGTCCTCGTGCAACGCGCACTCGGTCGCTTCCTCGCCGATCAGGTACATGCGCAGCACCCAGCGCTCGCCATGTGTGCTGCGATGCAGCTGCCGGATCGCCGCCCGCTTGATGCGATCGACGAGGTATGCGCGCACCCGCGCCGTGCCGCGCGGCGCAGGCGCATCGAGACAGTCGAAGCGCGCGTCGTGCCCCGCCTGCAGCGACGCCGGCAGTTCACCCGCCGCGGTCATGCCGGCACGCCCCGCACGGATGCGGATTTCGTCGCGGAAGCCGCAGCGGCGGCCGGATCGCGACGCCAACCGAGGATCAGGCCGATGAAGCTTTCCTGCATGAACGCATGCGCGGACGCGGCCGCACCCGCGAATGCCTCCTCGCGGCCGTTCACGCGCAGATAGCCGTTGCCGTCGCGCGCGCCGAATTCGATCCGGTCGTTCTTCCTGAAGCCGCGCGCGCGCATGTCCTTCACGAGCGCGCTGCCGTCGAGGCCGAACAGGAACAGCTCGCGCCGTGCGACCCACACCGGAATGCGGTTGCTCAACGCATCGAACCGAATCGCCCACGTGCCGGACGCGAGTGCACGCTCGACGTCGGCATCGTGCGGCGCGTTCGACGTAAAGCTCGCACGCGCGACCGATCGGGTCAGGCCGCCGATGCCGAGCGCGATCGTGATGTCGTCCGCGGACGGCTGCTTCGGATCGGTCGCACTCACCTTGACGAGATGCCGCGCGAGCCGCGATGCCAGCGACGGATGTGCGAACAGCGCCAGCGTTTCGTCCGGCGTGAGCACGTCGCGCTCGCCCTCGCCCTCCTTCACGCGCGCACGATACGGATCGACCCGGACATCGGTGAACGTGCCACGCACCGGCGCATGGACGTACACGTCGCGGTCCCATTTCGCGCCGTCGCGACGCAGCAGCACGTGCACGCTCAACGGCACGCGCCTGCCCTCGCCGTCGACGCCCGTGCCGTGCAGCAGTACGTCGCCGAGCACGTCCTTCGTGCGGCGCGTCTCATCGCTCGAGAAAACGATCGCGTGCGCATCGGTGTCGATGCGCGCGTGAACGTCGGGCGCATCGAGCGCGATGCGGTTGCAGTCCGCGGCGGCCGCGCGCGCGAACGGGCAGCCGCTTTGCGACGCGAAGTGGTAGATCCCGCGCCCCGCGCGATCGACCGGTGCGGCATGGGCGCCGACGCTGGCGGCAAACAGGGCGAGGCAGGCAACACGGGGGGCGAGAGAAGACATGGTCGTTGTCGGGATGGAGGCAGGGTGTCGGCGTGTCATGGCCGCGCGCGATGCGCGGCGCCGGTTCAATGACGGTGATAGGACAGCGCTTCGAGATCGCGCCGGGCCGAGGCGCGCCCGGCCAGACCGGCACCGCGCGCGAGCGCGCCGAGCGTATCGACGGCGGACGCGGCGATCGTGACCGCGACGGCCGCGAGATAGCGGACAGCACCCAGCGGCGGCAACTGCTGGCGATTGAGCGCGCCCAGGCTGTAGCCGAGCCGCATGGCCATCACGCAGAACGGGCCGAGCGGGCCGCTGCGGCCGAGCCACTGCCATCCGCGCGGCAGATACGCGTTCACGAGATACGGCGTCAGCCCGACGCTGTCCTCGCCGCGCATCCAGCGCAGCTTCAGCGATTCGCGATGCGTGTCCGGCAGCCGATGTTCGGTGTGCGCGTCCGGCGCGAACTCGACGGCCACGCCGGCTGCCTGCATCCGCAGCCCCATCACCTGGCAATGCGCGCGATAGACGCCGTCGAGCGGCTCGTAGCGGAATTGCGCGAACACGTCGCGCCGGAACGCGACGTTGTTCGCGTAGAAATTGCGCGTCGCGCCGTCGTGCAGCGGGCTCGGGAAATACATGAAGTCGATCGACGTCAGCGCGATACCGAGCACGTTCGGCGCATAGCTGGTGCGCCCCGCCACGGCAACTGGCGCCTCGCCGGGTTCGCGCGCGAACGGCGCGAGCAGGTGCGCGAGCCAGTCGTCGGCCGGCCTGCAATCGGCATCGCCGAACACGACGATGTCGCAGCGGGCCGCGTCGACGCGATCGAATCCGTCGTTCTTCGCATCGTAGTAGCCGGTGCGCGCGCCGATCTCGACGAAGTCGATCGGGCGGCCGGCGAGCGCGGCGATCTGCGCGCACGCATCGGCCGGCAGGCCGTCGTGCGTGATGATCCATTGCGCGAGTGCCGCGGGCGGCACGGTCTGCGTCGACAGCGACGACACGACGCGCTTCAGGCTGTCGACGGCCTGCGCAAGCCCCGCGCCGCCCCGCAGGTTGTTCGTCTCCAGCACGAGCGCGGCCCTCGCCGCCACCGAACGGGCGGCCGCCCGGGTGTGCCGTGTGGTTTCCGTGAAGTCTGGCATCCGGAATATCTCCATTGTCATGCGCACCGGCATGGACGAAACGAATGGGCGGGGAGCCCGCGACGCATCGGCGAATGCGGGTCGCCCGCGGTCGTCGTCGCAACACGGGCGGCCTGGAAGGCGCCCGCTTCGCGTGCCGTCACTCCTGGACCGACGGCGCCGAATCGGCGTCGGTAGAGCGCGGCTTCGCGTTCTGCAGGTCACGCGTGTTCTTCTGCACGGCGACCGAACCGAACAGGGCGAGCACGAACGACATCGCGTAGAAGCCTTTCTCGCTCAACTGCAGCGTCGCGTTGAAGAGGCCGACGACCAGCAGCGCGATCGACAGCAGCAGCGCGATCCAGCTGAGGCCGTAGTAGATGCCGGTGACGGGAATGCCTTCCGCGCGGTCGCGGACGCTTTTCTGCAGCGAGATCGCCGCATACAGGCCGAACACCAGCACGGTGAAGTAGTAGCCCTTCTCGTTGAGCTGCATGCCGGCGTTCCAGAGCCCGATCAGGAATGCCGCGAAACCCGCGAGCAGCGCGGCCCACGATGCGGCCACGAACGCGAACGACGGCTGCTGGATGGTGGTCTGGTTCATTGCTTTGCCCTCTCTTTCTTCTTGTTCGAAATCGTTTTCGTTGAACTGCGTTTCGCGCATGGTAGCAGCTTGGGCGCGCGCCAAGACAGCTTGCATGCAGTCTTACGATTCGCGCTGCGCTCGCCGCCAGCGCCCCGGCGTCGTGCCGAGCACCGCGCGAAACGCCTTGCCGAAGGCGGCCTCGGACTGGTAGCCGACCGCCTGCCCGATCTCCGCCTGCCCGCGCTGCGTGTCCTGCAGCAGCGCGCACGCATGCATCATCCGGATCTGCGCGATGAACGCGCCGACACTCATCCCCGCCTTCTCGCGGAAATGCCGCGCATACGTCGCGCGCGACATCGCGGATGCGTCGCCGAGCGACTCGACCGTCCACGGCTTCTCCGGCGCCTGCAGCACGGCGTGGACCGACGGGCCGAGCCGCGCGTCGGCCGCAAGCGCAAGCCAGCCGGACGGCACGCGCGCACCACGACCGTATGCGCGCAACGCATACGCGAGCAGCGCCTGGCCGAGCGCGTTCACGATCGCGCCGGCGCCCGGCTGCCCGTTCGACGCCTCGGCGCGCAGCACGCTCGTCAGCAGTTGCAGCGGCGCGAACCCCGACGCCTCGCGCAACCCGACATGCAGCACGTGCGGCAGCGTGCGCATCAGCAGCTCACCCGCGCCGCGCGCATAGACGAACCGTCCGCACAGCAGGTCCACGCTCGCGCCGCCCGGTTCGGCAAGATCGAGATTCGACTTGACCGGCAGCACCGCGCCGCCGCCGGCGCCCTGTTCGCGCAACGCCGCAACCGGCCGCGACCGGCCAGCCCCGGCGTCGAGCAGGTCGTGCGCGCCACCCGCGGGCAGCAGCACGAAATCGCCGTCGGCGAGCTGCAGCGTGCGCCCGTCCGCGGTACGCAGCCGGCACGTTCCGGCCAGCACCAGGTGAAACGCCGCCTCGCCGGGCGGCAGCGGGTCGTGCGGCATCGCGAACGGCCCGTCGAGCAGGCAGCGCACGTCGAGCTCGACATGGCTGCGGCCCAGCGACAACAGTTGACTCAACGCATCCATGAGACGTTTGCGCTAAAAATTGACACTCTAGCGTATCGAAACCCTCAGCGCGAACGATCAGAATAAGTCCTGCATCGCCCGAGATCGCGGCATCCGCCGCCCTCCTCACCTCTTCTCGAAAGGACGCATCATGCTGAACTGGAACGAATACCGGAAGGAACTCTCGACGCGCATCGGCGATATTGCCAAGCTGTCGCCCGATACGCTGGCCGGCTACCAGGCGCTGGCCGGCGCCGGTGCCAAGACAGGCCATCTCGACGCGAAGACGCGCGAACTGATCGCGCTCGCGGTCGCCGTCACGACGCGCTGCGACGGCTGTATCGCCGTGCACACCGCGGAAGCGGCCAAGCATGGCGCGACCAAGGAAGAAGTGGCCGAAGCGCTCGGCGTCGCGATTGCGCTGAACGCGGGTGCGGCGCTCGTCTATTCGGCCCGCGTGATGGATGCGCTCGGCGACTGAGCGCGACGGCCGCGGCGGCGCCGGCGCGCGCCGCCCGCTACTGGCGCCCGGCCGCATGGCCGGGCCGTTGCACGGTGCGCGTGCGGGCGCGCCATGTCTGACGAATGGGCATCGTACGTGGACGCGACCGCGCCGCGAAGTCGGCTACCATGCGCGAACGATCCATCGCGAAGGAGCGCTCCATGTGCCGCTGGCTCGCCTATACGGGTAATCCGATCCATCTCGAGACCGTACTGTTTCGCGCGAAACATTCGCTGATCGACCAGAGCCTGCATTCGGAGCTGGGCGCCACGACCACCAACGGCGACGGGTTCGGCATCGGCTGGTACGGCCGCCCCGACGAACTGCCGTTCCGCTACCGCTCCGTGCATCCCGCATGGAACGACCGCAACCTGCGCGAAGCCGCGCGTGCGATCCGCTCGCGGATGTTCATCGCGCACATCCGCGCGGCGACCGACGCGCCCGTCCAGGAAACCAACTGCCACCCGTTTCGCCACGGCCGGTGGCTTTTCGCGCACAACGGGCTGATCCGCGATTTCCACAAGCTGCGCCGCGACCTGACGATGAAGGTCGACCCGGCGCTGTTCTCGACGCTCGAGGGCTCGACCGACTCCGAACTCATGTTTCGGCTCGCGCTGACTTACGGCCTCGAGCAGACGCCGCTGCCAGCGCTCGAGCGGATGGTCGGCATGATCGAGGAAACCGCCGCGCGGTATCGCGTCGCCGAGCCGCTCAACATGACGATCTGCGCGACGGACGGCGAGCGGATCATCGCGGTGCGCTACTCGAGCGAACGGCAATCGCGCTCGCTGTTCCACAGCACGTCGTTCAAGCACCTGCACGAACTCTATCCGCACAATCCGCGCATCGCCGAAGCCGGCGACGACGCGTTCATGGTCGTCTCGGAGCCGCTCGTCGACCTGCGCGGGGCATGGGAGGAAGTGCCCGAAAGCATGGCGATCGTCGCGCATGGGGCGGATGTGCAGCAGCGGCCGTTCAATCCACGGCATAAGTAGGCCGCGAAGGCGCTCGCGGTCTCAGCCGCGGCGCGTGAGCCGCATGCGTACGGAATCGAGTTCGGCGGGCAGCCGGCGCGCGCGCGCGCGACGCCGTGTCAGCGCAACGAAGCCGATCCGCTCATACAGAACGCGTGCACGCTCGTTGCGAGTCAGCACGTCGAGCACGATGTCGCGGCTGCCATCGCTCGGCAAAGCGCCTGTGTCGAGCGCATCGCGAAACAACGCAGTGAAGATGCCCGTGCCGCGACGCCGCTCGTCCGTCGCGCAATGCGCGACGAGGATCTGCGAACGCTTGGGCGCCGGAATCTCCGTTTCGAGCACCAGCCCGCGCAGCAACTGGCCGATCGTACGGCGCACGCCGAAAAAGCGCACCAGGGCCCATGCGACGTGAACGTCGTCGAACCTCGTCCGCCGCCCGTCGTGGATGGCCATCACCGCATGCACCGAGCCGTCTGCACCGACCGCGACGCGGTGCCGGCGCCACGAGAACCGGCCGTGACGCGACCGGAACGCCTCTCGCAGGAACGCGGTGCAGCGCGCGTCGCTTTCGCCGAGAAAGAAACCGAATTCGCCGACGCCGGACGCGAACACGAGCGGTGCACATGCCGCCGCATCGTCCGCGCACGCGGCGCGAAACGACGTCAACGAACCGGCTTGCGGTACGCCGAACGAGGGCGAGAGCGCCGCGGCGGGCATCATGCTGCCCGCCCCGCCAGGCGGGCCAGCACGGCGACCGTCCGGCTGATCTGCCCGGGCTCGTGTGTCGAGCAGATGAAGAAACGCAGGCGCGCGGCCTTCTCCTCGACGGCCGGATAGAAGATCGGCTGCACGTTGATCCCTTCGTCGAACATCGCGTTCGCCCACTGCGCGGCCTTCAGCGAACTTCCGGTGATCACCGGCACGACCGCATACCCGGCGCTCGTGCCGGTGTTCAATCCCGCGGCGCGTGCCTCCGTCAGGAACTGCCGCCCGCGCGCCTGCAGTTGCGCGACCCGCTCCGGTTCGGCCTGCAGGCGTTCGAGCGCGGCCAGCGACGCCGCGGCGAGCGTCGGCGCGAGTCCGACGCTATAGAGAAAGCCCGGCGCCAGATGGCGCAGCATGTCCACCAGCGGCTGGCAGCCGGCGATGAAACCGCCGCAACCGGCGAGCGTCTTGCTCATCGTGCCCATCCATATGTCGACCTGGTCGGGCGCGACCGCGCAATGTTCGCGGATGCCCTTGCCCGTCGCACCCAGCACGCCGAGCGAATGTGCTTCGTCGACCAGCAGGAACGCGCCGTGACGCGTCTTCACGTCGACGAAGCGCCGCAGGTCCGGCAAGTCGCCATCCATGCTGTACAGCCCTTCGATCGCGATCAGCACGTGCCGGTATTCGCGCCGCACGCGCGACAGCAGCTCATCGAGCGCCTGCCAGTCGTTGTGCGCAAAGCTCAGCCGCTTCGCGCCGCTCAGCTGCGCACCCTGCACGATGCTGTTGTGCGCGAGCGCATCGTGGACGATCAGGTCGCCGGGGCCGAACAGCGCGCCGATCACGGTCACGTTGGTCGCGTGGCCGCTCACGAACGCAACGCAATCGTCGGTCTCGTAGAACGCGGCCAGCGCCCGCTCGAGGTCACGCTGCACCGGGCGCTCGCCCGCGACCATCCGGCTCGCGGACGCCGACGTGCCATAGCGGTCGATCGCGGCCTTCGCACGCTCGGACACGGCCGGATCCCCGGCGAGACCGAGGTAGTTGTAGTTCGCGAAGTTCACGTATTCGCGACCGCCGATCTGCGTGGTCGCGCCGGCAACGCCATCGTGCACGCGGAAGAACGGCGAGTCGACGCGCAGCTTCTCGCCCATCTCGCGCATGATCCTGACCTGCTGGTATTGCGGCATCGATTCGAATCGGCTGCGCGCCGAGGCGGCCGGTGCCGCCGGCGTACCGGGCACGCCAGGGGCCGTGGCGGCTTCCGTCGCGCGCTCCAGTTGCCGTTTCAGGGCTTTCGCCGCCAGTTGCCGGCGAAGGTGTTCTCCGAGTGCCATTGCTTCCTTCGCTTTGTCTCAAGAATGGCGCAAAGTTGCGCCGCGTATTTTCAAAAGGCGTGGTATCACGCGTCGGAAAACTCGGCCCACTGCCAGGCGTCGGTATCGGCCAGCAGCGCATCGACCAACCGGAAATTCATCTCGTGGCTCGGGCGCAGTGCGCTCACGCGTGCGAGCAGCGGTGCGCCCGCCAGCGCGAGATCGCCGACAAGATCGAGCACGCGATGCCGGACGAACTCGTCCGGTAGCCGCATCCCGCCCAGCACGCGATTGCCGACGATCGACGCCGTACATGACGGCCGCGCGCCGCGCAGGATCGGCACCCCGCGCACATACCCGGCGATGATCGCCGGCACGGCCCATTTCACGCGCCCGTACGAACGCGACGGCGCGATCTCGGTTGCAAACGTGTCCGGTGTCAGCGCGCCATCCCAGTGCATGTCGCCGAAGCCGCGCAAGTCGTTCCGCACGCTCAGTTCGTAACGCGGCGCCGGCTCGATCCGCATTTCGCGTCGCTGATCGCCGGTGCCGTCTGCGACCACGACAGGCCGCAGCACACGAATGAAGCGCTTCGGCGCGTCGAGCGCGAGACGGCCGCATGCGCGGATCGCGTCGACCCAGGGCGCTGCGCTGCCGTCGAGAATCGGCACTTCCTCCGCATCGAGTTCGACGATCGCATGATCGATCTCACACGCCAGCAGAGACGCGAGCAGATGCTCGATCGTGCGGACGCCGACGCCGTCGGCATTGCGCAGCATCGTGCAAAGCGGCTGTGCGCGGCGCAGGGCGGGATCGACCTCGAGCACACCGAGCTCGCGTCCGTTGCGCATCCTTCGAAACACGATCCCGTGCCGGCCGCCCGCCGGCGTCATCGGCTGAACCCGCACCTGCACTTGCCGACCGGTATGCAGACCATGTCCCGCCAACGCGAGCGGCCGCGCAAGCGTGCCCTCGCTCGCCTGCCAGCCCGGGGGCAGCTTGATCCGAGCACGCTCCGCGTCGACCGGCACGCTTTCGCTCCCTGGCTCGTTCAATTTGAACCCCGCTCGAGCCGGGCCCGCGCTTCATCACCCAGTGCATGCCGCGCGACCAGCGCTTGCGCCAGCTCGTCCGCTGCCGTGACCGGGTCGTCGCCGTTCCGCGTATCGAGCAACTCGACGATCCGCTCGGCCAGCGTATGCACCGTCGCGCCTTCCGCGATCGCCATGATCGACAGCTTGACGCCGAAAGCCTCCTCGACGGCCATGCCGAGCTCCATGCCCATCAGCGAATCCATCCCGAGATCGAGGACTGACCGACCGGCATCGACGCGCTCCGGCGACATGTGCAGAATCCGCGCGATCTGGCCGCGCAGTGCCGTCTCGACGAGTGCCACGGCGTCGGCAGGCGGCAACGCACGCAATTGCTCCAGCAACACGCGGTCCTCGCTCGACGTCTCGAGCGCGCCGCCCGCCTGCAACGCCGCGTAACGCCGCGCGTGTGCGGCCGGCATGCCGCGCGAGATGGCGCCCCAGTCGAGACGTACGACGGCTTCGCCGGCGCCCCCTTGCGCAAGCGCGCGTTCGAGCGCGGCCATCGCCTCGTTCGAGGTGATCGACGCACCGCCGATACGCGACTGCAGCGCCTCGCGTGTGCCGGCGTTGCGCGCCAGGAAACCGACGTCCTCGATCGGCCCCCATGCCATGAACATGGCCGGCTGGCCGGCCGCGCGGCGATGCGCGACCAGCGCCTCGAGGAAACCGTTGGCGGCGACATACGCACCCTGCCCCGGGTTGCCGAGACAGGTCGTCGCCGACGAGTACATGACGAAGAAATCGAGCGCGCAACGCTGCGTCGCGCGATGCAGGTTCCATGCGCCCGCCACCTTCGGTTCGAGCACGGCCGCGAAACGCGCGTCGTCGACGTTGCGCAGCAGTCCGTCGTCGATCCGCATCGCCGAATGCAGCACACCCTTGAGCGGCATCCCGCGACGCTCGATCTCGCCGATGAGGCCGTCGAGCGCCCTGCCGTCGGTTACGTCGCATCGCGCGACCGACACGTCGGCGCCGAGCGCGTCGCGCCAGCGATCGGCTTCCGCCTGCATCGCGGCACCCAGTACGCCGCCGCGGCTCGCGAGCGTCAGGTGCCGCGCGCCGCGCTCGATCATCCAGCGTGCGGTCGCGAATCCCAGCCCGCCCGTGCCGCCAACGATCAGGTACGCGGCATGCGGGTCGAGCCGCAGCGTCGGCAAGGAAACGCCACGCGCCGGTACCGGCGTGCCGGACGGATAGGTGACCAGCACCTTGCCGATCTGGCGCGCCTGCTGCATGTAGCGGAACGCTTCCTCCGCACGCGCAGCCGGGAACGCGCGGTATGGCAACGGATGCAGCACGCCGTCCGAGAACAGCCCCATCACTTCCTCGAACAATCGTGTCGTCAGCGACGGCAGCACGCCCATCAGTTGATCTGCATCGATGCCGAAATAGCTGATGTTGTTGCGGAACGGCCGCAGGCCGATCCGGCTGTTCTCGTAGAAATCGCGCTTGCCGAGTTCGAGGAAGCGGCCGAACGGACGCAGCGTATCGATGCTGCGCACCATCGCTTCGCCGGCGAGCGAGTTGAGCACGATGTCGACGCCTGCGCCGTTCGTGCGCGCGAGAATCTCGTCGGCGAACGCAAGGCTGCGCGAATCGAACACGCGATCGACACCGAGCAGGCGAATGAACTCGCGCTTTTCGTCGCTGCCGGCAGTGGCGAAGACTTCCGCGCCAAGATGCCGCGCGATCTGGATCGCCGCGATGCCGACCCCGCCCGCGCCGCCGTGTATCAGCACGCGCTCGCCGCGTCGCAGCCGCGCCAGTTCGCACAGTGCGTAGTACGCGGTGAAGAACGTCGTCGGGACGGTGGCAGCCTCCTCGAACGACATCGCGTCGGGCTTGCGTGCGATCGCGGTTGCGCGCGTGACCACGCGCTTCGCGAACGAGGCCGGCGCGAAACCCAGCACCGCGTCGCCCGGTGCAAAGCCGTCGACGTCCGGGCCGACCCGGGCGACCCGCCCCGACATTTCCATGCCGATCGTCGCGCCCGCGAAGCCCGTTTCGACGGCCTCGTCGGACAGCAGTCCCATCGCGTACATCACGTCGCGGAAATTGAGCCCCGTCGCCATCGGCTCGATCTCGATTTCGCCAGCACCGAGAGCGCGTGCCGGCATCGCGAACCATTCGAGGTTACGCAACGACCCCGGCATGTCGAATGCGAGCCGCGCGCCCGGATGGTCCGATGCGCTTGGCGTGCCGTCACGCTGCGCCGCCTGCGCGGCCGGCAGCATGCGCGGTACGTAGCGACCCTGCGGCGCAAGCAGCACTTCTTCCTCGCCATCGTCGTCCACGAGCGCCATCGCAAGCTGCAGTGCCGGTTGTTCGACGGCCTGATCGACGTCGACCAAACGAATCGGCAGCGCCGGATATTCGTTCGCAATCACACGGCCGAGGCCCCACAACGTTCCATGCTCCGGATGTAACGATGCACCGGTCGCGAACGGCGCACCGCCGCGCGTCACGATGCACAGCCGCCCGCGCTCCGTGGCACCGGCCGCATCGAGGTCGCGCACGAGCGATGCCAGCGCGAGCGCGCCGCCTTGCTGCGCGCGCATCACGGCCGCACCGTCGGCCGTGTCCAGCGATGCAAGCGGCGCAACGAACACGACATGCGCCGGATGCCCGGCCGGCTGGCGCGCCGACCATGCCGCGGCGTCACGCACCGATGCCGATTCGACGCGGCACCCCAGCCGCCCGAGTTCACCCGCCACCGCGATGCCGAACGCGTCATCATCGTCCTGCACGATCAGCCAGCGCGCACCGTCACGCTCCGCCATGCGACGCGCTCGATCATCGTCCCGCGATGCGACTGCCGTTTGCGCGCCGGCAGCCGGCTTGCGCGCGACGACGAACGTCGGCACGCCTTCGAGATCGAGGCCTTGCTCGGTATCGCGCACCACATCGACCAGTCCGGCGCGTTCGCACATCGAAACGATCGCGGCGGGCGCCAGCGCGCCGTACGCGCCGGCGGCACCTTCGCCACCCGCCGTGCCGAACACGATGTCGGAGAAGCGGCTGCGTCGCGCATCGGCGATGACGACGAGCCCGCCCGGCGCGAGCCGTTCGGCGATCGCCGTCAGCGCGGCGAGCGAATCCGGGTGGTCGCCCAGCATCCGGTTGACGATCACGACGTCGAACGGCGTCGTATCGCGACATCGCGCGAACAGCGGCGCGTCGGTCGCGAACGTCAGCGTCTGCACCTGGGCGTGCGCTTCCGTATCGAATCCCGCGAGCTGCTGCTGCGTGCCCGCCAGCACGTATTCGCAGCGGCCGGCCGGCACGTCCACGTCGAGCGGTTGCAGCACGTCGCCATTCGCGGTGCCGATCTCGAGTACACGCAAGCGACGTGTGCCCGGCCACATTGCGACAGCCTGCGTCACGCAAGCGGCGAGCAGCGCGCGTGCATGTGCCCACGTCGGTGACGCATCGAAGAACTGCTCGACCAGACTGCGCCCTGTCGACGACAGCAGCCCGCCCGCGGGCACCGCGTCGCGCAGCACGCGCGGCAGCGCCGCACCGGCGTGCGCCAGCAACGTCAGTTCCGCGACATGGGCGGGCGATGCGGCCAACACGTCGCGCCACAGCGCGTCACGCGCGGGCATCGCCGCGCAGGCTTCGGCATCGCGAACCAGACGATCGCCTTCGAGGCGCGCCAGCCCGTCCTCGACGACGATCTCCGTCAGTCGCGCGATCTGTTGCGGATGCATGTCCGTCGGCAGCGCCGGCTGCGCGAATGCGCCAAGCGCATCCAGCGCTTCGAGCGCGTGCAGACCGGCAAGCACGTCGAGCAACGGCAGCAATTCTGTCAGATGCTGCGTGCGGCGCGCGAGGTCCTCGCGCGCCGCGACATGCGCGTTCGCACGCTCGACGAGCGCGCCCGGCTGTGGCAGCGCGGCTGCCGTGTAGCCGGCCGGCAGCGGCCTCGCTTCGAGCACGTAGACAAAGCGCGCCGGCGCGCCGTGACGGCGCCCCGCGAGATCGACGCGACGGAAGCGGCACGCGGAAAGACGCGCAACGATCTTGCCGTGCGCATCGATGAATTCGAACGATGCGACAACCGAATGCGGGCTGCGACGGTGAATGCGCGCCAGCACGCGACGAACCGATTCGCCGCTCAGGAAATCGACGCGGCCGATCTGGACCGGAACGAACGCCGCATGCGCATCGTCCGGCGCGGCGCCGGCCTGCCCCAGCACCGCGAACAGCGGATGGAAGCCGCTGTCCATCAGCGCGGGATGCAGCAGATAGTCCGACCGCGCACGCGCGCCGGCAAGGACCGACGGTACCTCGAGCTCGGCCAGCGCGTCGTCGCCCGACACGCACAGCGACCGCACCCACCGGAACGCCGGTCCGTAACTCAGACCGATCGCCGTCGTGCCCGCATACAGTGCGTCGCCGGACAGTGCCGGACGAGACTGCAGGTGGGCGATGATCGACGCATCCGGCGTGCTGTCCGCGTCGAGCGTATTGCCGCTTTCGAGCAGGCGCCCCGTCACGTTCAGATTCCATGGGCCTTCCGACATCCGGTCACGCGTCTCGATCGTAAACGACGCGGTGCGCACGTCGATCGCGAACCGGAACAGCTTCGCGTGCTGCGGCTGGAACACGACCGGCATGCGAATCTCGACATTCTCGATGGCCACATCCGATGTGCCGAAGAACGTGCGCGCCGCCGCGAGCGCCATTTCGACGTAACCGGCGCCCGGAAACGCGACGCCGCCGTCGACGACGTGATCGGCGAGCATCGGCACGCGCTGCGGATCGAGCTGGTTCTCCCAGGCGAACGCATGCTCGTGCAGGCGATAGCCGAGCAGCGGATGATCGACGCGCCGGTTCACGAGCCCGTACCCTTCGACGCTCGGCACGAGCCAGTAACGCTCGCGCTGCCACGGATAGGTCGGCAGCGCGGCATGCGGCGCATCGGGAACGAGTCGATCGAGATCGACGCGCGCGCCTTGCGCCACCGCTGACAGGATCGCATGGGCGAGCATTTCCGCACTATCGTGCTGACGCTTGAGCGTCGGCACGACGACACCCGGTGCGTTGCGCGACGCAAGCGTCTGCTTCACGTAGGTGCGCAGGATCGAGTGCGGCGCGATCTCGACGAACATGCGCACACGATCGTCCGACAGGCGGGCAATTGCGTCGCCGAAACGGACCGGCTCGCGGATGTTGCGCCACCAGTAACCCGCATCGAGCGCGGTACCCGGCAGCGTGTCGCCGGTCACCGTCGACACGAATCGTGTCTGCGTATCGCGCGGCGCGAGATCGGCCAGCCCGTCGCGCACGACCGGTTCGATCGCATCCATGCGGCTGCTGTGGAACGCATAATCGAGGTCGAGCATCTGGTAGAAATGGCCGGCGCCCGTCAGCGCCGTACCGATCGCCTCGAGCGCGACTTGCGAGCCCGCGAGCGTCACCGCGTCGGGGCTGTTGGTGCCCGCGATTTCAATGACAGCCGCGAGATCGAGACGCGCGATCCAGTCGCGCGCCACGGCTTCGCCAATGCCGGCCGCCGCCATCCTGCCCGCGCCGCGCGTCAGGCCCTGTGCGCCGCTGCGGATCCGGATCACGCGCACGGCCTCGGCGAGCGTGAGCGCGCCCGACGCCCAGGCCGCGGCGATCTCGCCGACACTGTGGCCGACCGCTGCATCGAAGCGGATACCGCGCGCGGTCAGTACGCGGGTGATGCCAACCTGCATGGCGAACAACAGCGGTTGCGCGTTCTCGGTCGCGGCGAGCCAAGCGGCGTCGACACCTTCGCACATGACTTCGATGAGCGATGCGTTGCCGTCCGCCCGCCAGAGCACATCGACTTCGTCGAGTGCCGCGCGAAACACGGCATCCTCGGCATAGAGCCGCTTGCCCATCCCGGCCCATTGACAGCCGTTGCCCGCGTAGACGAAGGCGACGGGCGCGTCGCCTTCAACGGCCAGCCCTTGCACGGCGCACGCCGGCAAACCGTGCTCGGACGGCTCGGCAAGTGCCGTGAGTGCTGCAAGCCCCTCTGCCCGATCGGCCGGTGCGACGACCGCGCGATGCTCGAGCCACTGGCGGCGCCGTGCGGCGGCCGCCGCGAGCGCGGTCCAATCGGCGCCCGACTGCAGGCGCGCGAGATGACGCGCGGCAACGGCTTCCAGCGCGGCCGGCGAGCGTGCGGTCAGGACCAGCGGCGGCAGCGGTGCATCGATCCGTGCCGCCGATTGCGCGGCGGGCGCCGCTGCCACCGCTTCGGTGATGACGACGTGTGCGTTCGTGCCACCGAAGCCGAACGAATTGATGCCGATCGTCAGCGGTGCATCACCGCGCTCGAGCGGCGTGAACCGATCGACCACGCGCAAGCGGCCGCCTTCGAAATCGATGCCCGGATTCGGCGTGTCGAAATGCAGCGAACGCGGCACCGCGCGGTGCTTCAGGCACAGCACCGCCTTCAACAGGCCCGCCATGCCCGATGCCGTTTCCAGGTGGCCGATATTGGTCTTGACCGACCCGATCAGGAGCGGATCGGACCCGGGCCTGCCGCCCGATACCGCGTCGATCAACGCACGTGCCTCGATCGGATCGCCGACCGCGGTGCCCGTGCCATGCGCCTCGAGATACGCCAGCGTGCGCGGGTCCACGCCTGCGCGTCGATACACGGTGCGCAGCAGGTCTGCCTGCGTCGCCGCCGCCGGCACGTTGATGCCGCCATGCGAATGGCCGTCCGAATTTACGCCCGATCCGGCGATGACCGCGTGGATCGTGTCGCCGTCAGCCAGCGCCTGGTCGAGCGGCTTGAGCAGCACGAACGCGCCGCCTTCGGCGCGCACGTAGCCGTCGCCCGTCGCGTCGAACGCGCGGCAGCGGCCGCGCGGCGACAGCATCGACGCCTTCGAGAAACTGACGAACCCAAACGGGTGCAGCAGCAGGTTCACGCCACCGGCCAGCGCCATCGCGGTCTCGCCCGACTGCAGCGCCCGGACCGCCTGATGCAGCGCAACGAGCGACGACGAACATGCGGTGTCGACCGACATGCTCGGGCCGCGCAAGTCGAACAGGTAGGACACGCGGTTCGAGGCAATGCTGAGCGTGTTGCCGGTTGCCGAATACGGATCGATCGTGTTCATGTCGTCCATATTGCGGTTGCCGTAATCCATGCCCGCCACACCGACGAACACACCGCAGTCGCGTCCGCGCATCGCGGCAGGACGCACGCCGGCGTCTTCGAACGCCTCCCATGCGAGCTCGAGCAGCAACCGTTGCTGCGGATCCATTTGCGCCGCCTCGCGCGGCGAGATGCCGAAGAATTCGGCGTCGAAGCCCGCGACGTCGTCGACGACGCCCGCTGCGAACGTATAGCTCTTTCCCGGCTCCCGTTTCGACGGGTGCTGGTAGAACGCCGTGCCGAAACGGTCCGGCGGAATGGCCGTTACGGCATCGCGTTCGTCGCGGAGCAGTTGCCAGAAGTCATCGGGACTCTCGACTCCACCGGGGAACCGGCACGCCATCCCGATGATCGCTATTTGCTTGTTCATGCTCTTTCTGCTTTGGCCAGCGCATCGCGATCACGCGCGCGCGACTCATTCGAATGGGTAACGGCCGACGTCAGCATTCGGCCCAGTTCTTCTGCCCGGATATCCTGTGCGCTGCCATCGGCGCTCGCATCATTCTTCCAGACGAAATAATCGCTGCGATCGGGTAGGACACCGAGCTGGTCAAACACACACCGCAAGGCCGGTACGTGATCACCGTAGAAGCAGACGATCGTCTCGCGGTCGCTTTGCCTCAGATGGTCGAGCAGTCGCTCGATCATCCGGTTCGCGTTATCCAGGTGGCGCAGGTAGGCAGTCAGGTCGTGCCATGCGTCGTCGTCGCCGAGCGAATGGTAGCGGGCTGCTTCGCCAGCGGCCACCGCCTCCAGATGAAGCGGCCCATGGTTCTCCATCGTCATCGCGAAGATGAACGCGGGGTGCTCGCGAGGTGCGTCCAGCACGTCGATGATCGCGTCGGCGACGGCTGCGTCCGCCACATACTGGCCGACGCGCGGACGACCGTCGAAGCTGCGGATGTCCATGAATGCATCGAAGTGCATCAGCGGAAACACGCGATCGCGCCCGAAGAAATCCGCGTGGTACGGATGCACCGCAAGCGTCCTGTAGCCGCCGCGCCGGAACCACCCGGCAAGCGACGGGCACACCTTGCGCAGAAAGGCATACGGATAGAAGCGCGCGTATCCGAGGCGATCGGCCGCCATACCCGTGAGGACGGCAAACTCCGTACGCATCGTATTCGCGCCCCATGCAGGAACGGTCAGCTTGCCGTGCGCGATTGCTTCGCGGCGCGCACGATCGAACGCGGACAGCAGTGACGGCGCCACCGCGGACGTCGCCCGCCGGATATCGAAGAACGACTCGCTCTGAATCACGATAACGTCAGGCCTGCGCGACGGCGAGCCGGACGCGAACTGGCTCATGGCGACCGCTGCGTCGAACATCTTCAGCGTGGCAGGCCGCAGGCCATTGAGCAAATACGCGACGAACACCGCGAAGAAGCCCAGTCGATGCTGATCCGCCGCCGCTTCGAGCGTCAACGGCAAGCGTGCCGCCACTCGCGCCCCGATCAGCAGACAGACGAGCGCGGCGGCGGCGGCGACTGCGCGCGGCGGCGCATCCGCATGGTCGAGCAGGCAGCCTGCGACGAGCAGCGCGACACCGGCCGCAATCGCGACGACCTTGCCGACGCTCAGGAACGGCAGATAGAGACGCGGATGGGCAAACAACTGGCTGAACAGGCTGAGATCGGTGAAGACGAATGGTTCGCGCAGCGATTCGAACTTCGCGTTGCTGATGACGGCCACCAGCGCGACCAGCGCCGCCGCGATGCCGGCGGAAAACACCGGCCGCGCCGTGACGGCCAGCACGCATGCTCCCACGAACGACACGGCCAGCGCATGCAGAAGCACGGCACGCAAGGGCCTGCGCAACGGCGCACGCGGTACCGCAACGGCATCGAGGCCGAACGACGCGGCCAATGCCATCGCAAAGACGAGTACCAGCGTGCCGGACATGCTAGCGGCCCTCGCGCGGCAGGTACGACAGCTTGCCGAGAATCGCATCGGCGAACAGCGCCGGCAACAGCGTCAACAGCCGCATCCCGAGCGCGAGCGTGCCCGGAAACGCGATTTCCGCCCGGCCCGCGTGCAGTCTGCGGCGAATATGCCGCGCGGCGCGATCGGCCGACCACATGAACGGCTTGTCGCCGGGAAAGACGTCGCTCATCGCGGTCTTCACGAATCCGGGCAATACGATCGACATCCGGATGCCGTCGCGTGCCAGCAGCGGCCGCACGGAATCGCCATAGGCCTTGACCGCCGCCTTGCTCGCGCAGTACGCGGGCGAAATCGCCATTCCGCGCAACGCCGCGAGCGAACTGACCATTGCAACGTGACCCCGACGACGCCCGCGCATGCGAGCGATCACCGGCAGCACCGCGTGCAGCGCACCGTACAGATTCGTATCGACCACGACGGTCGTGCGCTCGAGTTCCTCCCAGTCGTCGGCATGCGCGAGCGTACTCGCAACGCCCGCGTTCGCAATCAGCAAATCGATCGGATGCGCGTCGTCGAACGCATCCAGCCACGCGCGCAGCGCTTCGGCATCGCACACGTCGACACGACCGCGTTCGACCGTCGCGCCACGCGCGCGGCAGGCCGCCGCCACCTCGTCGAGGCGCGTGGCGTCGCGGCCGATCAACCCGACAACGACGCCGGGCCCGGCATAGGCCAGCGCCAGCGCGCGCCCGAGTCCGGCCGTCGCGCCGGTGATCACGACATGACGTGGTTCAGGCGAACGCATGACTGACCTCCACCTGGGTTGCCTCCAGTCGTCGCACGGCGCCTTCCACGGCCATGTCGATGCCGGTATCCGTATAGAAGTCCCCGTTGATCTGCGTGTGATGAATCACATAATCCAGAAAGGCGTGGAACAGGCCTTCGTCGGGCCGCTCGGCATGCGCCCAGAAGCTGTCGAGTCCGCCCTGCCAAGTCAGTCCCGGCATGTCGTAGATCGCCACGCCCAATGCGATCAGCGGGCAATGGTGGTAAAGCGCCGACATCCCGGTGGTACTGTTGACCAGCACCACGCCGCGCGTGTGGTCGAGCAGCGTCGGCAGATGGCCGGCGTCGATGAACGCCACGCGATCGGTGATCCCGAGTGCGCGCGCCAGCTGCCGGATGTGGCCGCGATAATCGAACACGCCCGTATCCAGTGGATGGTTCTTGACAAGCAGGTCGTGCCCGCCGGGTGCGTGCTGCGCGAATGATTGCAATACGGCGTCGATCGATGCGCGCACGCTGCCGAATGGCGAATGATGGACGATCTGCGCGTCCGCATTGACCTGGAGCGGAAACAGATAATAGGGTCGGCCGGCAAGCAGGCGCTGCGTCACGCGCTCGGACTCGCGATCGAATATCGGTTGTTTCAACGCGCGCGTCGCCAGTCCCGCGTATTCGACAAAGCCGTTGCGCGGACGATGGCTGCGATAATTCGGAAAACGGGACCGATACAGTGTATTGGCCGCACGATAGCGCATGTCGTGATATGCACGGACGGCCAGTCGATATCCGGTGGCGTGTCCCAGATCGCGCGGAGGCGTTACGCTGCGCTGATCCAGATACCACGCCGGATCGCGCGGCAGCAATGAACGGCCATTGACGCCATGACGCTCGAGTGTCAGCCAGTGCGGACGCACGTACCCTTCCTCGAATACCTGCACGGCGACACCCTGATCGCGGGCGACAGGATGCACGGGCCGGTGAATGGCCCGGCAGTCGCCGAACAGGATCACATCCGTCACATCGCCGGTTCGCAGCGTTGTCGCATACCACGCGGCAAGCTCGTCCGGATGCGCGGTGTAATCGTTCGCAGCACCATTTCCGGAATAGACCAGGTCTCCTCCACAGAAATTAATCCTGCGAATGCAATGGCCGCGACTCCGCAACGCAGCAGCCAATCGGCTAAAGAACGGCGATGCCGTGCCCTGCAGAATCAGAAAAGAGCGTCGCATTATTAATATGATTTATCATTTTTCAATATTTTTACGCACACACACGAAATGAACGCCGAATGCGCCGGCAGTTAAACCACCACCCCTACCCCGATTTTTTGGCCCCGGATTTATAGGTGAACGATTGTATCGTTTTACGAGATAACGATACAACCTCGGCTGTCCGAAAAACGCTATAGCAGAATTGCGTTACCGGACGCCGTCAGCACCATTTCCCTTTGACCGCCGGCTAAAGCTTCGCGAGCCAGCGCTGCAGCGACATGTAAAGCTTTTTGCGCGCCGAAATCCGGTATTCCGAGTAAGTCGTCAGCGCCCACATCTTGACTTTCCCGGACTGCTGCTTCAGCCGATTGCGCTTCAGCTTGCCCTGCCCCGTCGACTGACGCTGCGCGTGCAGCAATGTGATTGCGTGTCGCGCGTCGATCACGGCGCGGGAAACCGGATGCACATAACGCGGATAGCGCAGCAGCGTCCCGGCAATCAGCTCGTCAAGCGTCAGCCGGCGGCGGCGGCGCGACCACACCGGGTGGGTATCCGGCCGATCGCCGGCGATCGGCATGTGCCCGGCGCCTGGCGATGCGCTCGCGAAGATGTCGTGCGTGAGCCCCCAGCCTGCATAAAACGGCGCACCGTAGCAGACGACCCGCTTGCCGCGCAGCAGCGCCTCGAAGCCGGTCAACGACGTCATCGTATGCACCTCGTCGGCCTGCTCGACGCATGCGATCACGTCGGATTCAGGCGCCACGGCATCAGCAAGCCTGTGCGCTTCATGCAGCGGAACCGCGCCCGCGCGATTGCCGCTGACGACGTCGGGATGCGGCTTGAAGACGATGAACGCATCGGGATGGGCGGCCCGCACGCTCGACAGCAAACCGAGATTCGTGGAGATCCACGGCGAGCCGGTCCGGATCGATGCATCATCCTCGACCTGCCCGGGGACCAGAATCACGTTCGCCGGACGGGGCGACGGCAACACGACGCCGCCGTTGCCGACGTTGTACTTGCCGATGCGCGCGTCGACCAGTGCCGCGCGCACGGTGCGGGCCTCTGCGAGTTCCGCATCGTCGAAGCCGCCTCGCTCGAGGATTGCCTCCAGCCGGGACGGCGAGCGCGGATCGAAATAGATGCCGAGATCGTCGATCACGAGCGAAAGCGGCGCGATCAGGTTCGAGCCGAGACCGACGGAGCGGATGAACCCGTCCTCCATGCGAAGCACGGGCAAACCCAGTTCCTGCGCGACGACAGCGACATCGGGACGGCGGGCGCCCCATAGCACGACGCGACGCGACGCATCTGGCGGCAGACGCCGCAACGCCGCCGGCGAGTCGACGAAACGCACGCGCGCGCCGCCGTGCCGCAGAAACGGTGCGACCACGCTGCGCTTCCACAGGCTCAGCCCGACGCACACGAGCTCGCCTCTCGTCACTTCGTTCAGCCGGCGTTGCTTCGCGAGATGGGCGATCACGTTGAAGATCGTGCCGCGGCTGCCGGTTTCCGGATCGAGGTAGCGGCAATAGCGCAGGTATGCCGCGGCGAACAGCTGGTGCAGCGTCGCGCTGCCGCGACGAGCGGCAACGATCGGTGCGTCCGCATGGCGGTCGTCGGTGAGCCCCCATCCGGCGTACCACGGCAAGCCGAATGTCACGACCGGCTTGCCGCATAGCAGCGCCTCGAAGCCCATCTGCGACGAAACCGCGTAGACCTTGCCGACCCGCTTCAGCAGCGAAGGCGGACTCACGTCCGCCGGTAGCAGACGCACGCGCGAATCGCTGAATGCAGCGTCGACGAGATAGCCGGCCTTCTTGCCGCACGTCACGTCGGGATGCGTCTTGATCCAGACCGGCTTGTCCGGGTTTTCGGCGAGCGCAGCGGCCAGCATCGCGCGAAACGACGATTCGTCGGCGCCGCCGAGACGGACGGCGACGTCGCCGCGGGTCTGGTCGATGACCAGAATCGCGTCGTCGCGCCAGGCAGCGGGAGGAACGAAGTCGGGCGCGTGGTTGTATTTGGACAGGCCGTGGCTGACGATCAGGGACATCGCGCGATCGGCCTCGCTGCGCAATGCATCGGCACGGTCGCCAGCCAGCCCGGCGACGTCCTTCACGAGCATCTCGAGACGGGACGGCCGGCTGGCGTCGTAGTAGATTCCGAGATCGTCGATGGCGATCGACAGCGCGGCATCGCCGAGCACGCCGAGCGAGACGGAGCGGAGGAAGCCGTCTTCGAGCCTCAACGTTCGCGCCCCGGCGGCATCAGCCCAGCGCTCCGCACGCGCCCCGCTTTCCCGCTTACCCCACCCAAGGAAGCCGGTTGCCTGCCCGGCCTGCCGGGACCAGCATAGCTTCACCCTCGCATCCAGCAGGACGGATCGGCGAAGCGTCCATAGCCCGACGCTCCAGACCGGAACTCCCCAGTCCTCGCGCCCGCTCACGGCGTCTCCTCGCGGCTCGGCTTGCGCGCCGTCCTGTCTTGCGAGCGGCGATGGCGCGCCTGCCCGATATCCGCGAGCAACGGCCTGAGGTGTCGCACCAGATTCCTCGCATAGGGCCATCGTGCGTAGTGGTGATCGAGATCCTTGCGGCGCCACGAATCCTTCACGATGCCATTCGCCCCCAGCGCGGACGGGCTAGAGTCGAGATATGACACGCCGATGCTGGAGCAGAACGCCATGACACGGGCATTGAATTGCAGCGTCAATTCCGTCCGTTTTCGCTGAGTGGCGCCGACCTGTTCGCGGATCGCATTGCCCCGATTTTTCCGTGCCGTCTCGTCGTTCAGCGTCGGCAACGGCGCACTCAGTACGAGGACGCGCCCGAGCTTCGACAGGTCACCGATGTATTCACAATAGTTGTTGACCGCACGGTCGAAGATTTCCGACATCGCATCGCCGCGCGTCTCCACGAGACGCCAAAGGGAGTAACCCGTATCAACTTCACCGAGATTAACGATGACGAGATCACGCTCGATTTCGTCGAGCGCCGTGTCGAACCTGGACCACGCGGACGTGATCGAATGGCGATTGATGATCCCGATCGCTGTCGCGCCCGGCACGTATTCGACCGTGAATTGTGCGTTCGGCAACATGAACTGAAACCACGCGTGTTCGAAGACGCGCACGTGCGAGTCGCCGATCACCAGGACGTTGACGACCGGGCGCCGCATCATCCGCGATGCAGCACGTCCCCAGAGACGAAGCGTCCGTGAAAGCGCGGATTTCGCCATCATCCGGCAATCACGGCAGCGATCTCTCGGAGGCGATGAGACCAAGTGTGATGATTCCGCACATACTCCGCGCCGGCACGCGCACGCTCCAAGTCGAGCGACGACGGACCGTGCAGGAGCCGCGCAAAGAGGTCCTCCGCCTCTGCCGCATCGTGAACCTGATAACAGTAGTCGCGAAACAGCGCGTCGACCGCAGGCGACGGATTCGTGACCGCAATCCCTCCGCAACCGATGATCTCGACCAATCGACGGGAGAACATCGTCGGCGAGTCTTCTATCGTATTGACGTTAAGCGACACGAGATAGTCCCGGAAAACCGACGCGGTTTCCGCATGGGACATCGCCGGAAGCACTTGCAGATCGGGAAGGCTCGGGAACCGGTAGTGCGCGGCCTTGCGGTGCGAATTCCTGTCGATCGCTGTCAGACCGAGGCCGGTCCCGCATGCGGCACCGAACAGTATGTCCTGCCAGTATCGGCGCCGTTCATGAACATGGCGGCCGTAACTCCCGACGAAGGAGGCCCGGCGATACTTGAAATTGAATCCCTGAAAACCGTGTGTCCGTGGCTGGATCGCGAACATCATGGTATTGACTGGCACCTCGTTCCCGAGCGCCGCCCGATATTTCGGCACGCAATCGGAATCGACCGTGAACACGTAATCGAAAAGCCTGGCGCTCTCGACGAATCTGTCGAAATGCACGCCGTCTTCCTTGTTCCAGAACACGGTCGGGATGCCGCGATCGCGCACAGCCGCAACCAGCTTCGCGAGCGAGAGGTTGGTTCGCGACGGATAGTCGGGATACGAGGCAATCTTGTACTTCCACTTCGCCTTCGGGCCTTCCCAGGCCGATTCGACGAGCAGGAAGTCCGGCCGGCTCAATGAAAGGCGCCAGCGGTAATCGATCGGCCCGACCGGCACGACACGCGCGTCATACACGAGGCTGGCGCTTGTCAGCGGGTCGGCGACGAGTGCCACGGTCGGCTTCAGATGCATCATCGCCCGATTGCCTGCGGCCGAATCACGCAGCAGGCTTCGATCCAGCAACGCATGTTCAAGTAAAACTCCACCATGAATCAATTACTCCGAAATTCAACCGGCCATTTCCGCCTGGAGAAAGCGTCAATTGATTTTGTCCACCACGATCAGGGACGACCACTTGTCGTCGGCGTCGCCATACTTCATGACGGACGCCGGCACGAAGCGGCTCCCCTTGAAGATGTTCCGCACTGCCCCCGGGCTCAATGCGTCCGCCCCGGAGCGACGTTGCAGGAAATCCACTGCCCGGCTCCCGGAGTCGCCCGCCTGATTTGCCGCGATGTGGAAGACCAGCTTGCTACCCGTGCCAAGCACGGTGCCGAGTTCCTTCAATCCCTTCGTCAGCACCCGCGAAACCGCAGCGGGCTCCTTGCATTCGACGACGAAACCGCTGGCACCCGACGGAACATCCTCGGGCACGATTCCCCTGTCGGCGGTCGCGACGATCTGCGTCAGATCGCCCAGTTTATCGGTGATCGCTCGAAGGGCGTCGTCCATGCGCTCGTGAGCGGACCACGCGATTTCGACTTCCTTGATCCGCTTGCCTTCCACCCTTCTAGATTTTTCGTCGGCATGGGCGGGAGGCGCCTCGACCGTGTCGTCGTGCTCGGGGACATCCAGGTACCGCTTGACCTTTGCATCCAGATCCGGAGCGACGTCGTAGACAATCACCCGCGAGCGCCGAAACCCCAGCCCAGTCTTGAACACGTTGAGGCCGGCACCGACGTTGCCCTGATACAGATAGTTGATGCCGCGAACCCAGGGCATCGTTTCAATGATCTCCCGCACGGCCTCGCTCATCAGCAGATTCATGACGCCGCTGCCCAGGTGGTCGCGATGCCCGAGTATGTGATTGATCTGCAGGATTTCGCCATAGCAGAACATCGTGATGTACGCGCGAATCCTGCCTTCAAAAAATGCTCCGAAGAAGATTTCGCGATGCCGCGGGCAAGCATGCTTCAGCAGGATCGATTGCGGACGCTGATAGAAATACGCGGGAATCTTCTTCCCTTGCCGAATCTCGGTTGACGTCCTGATTTCAAGAATGTCATCGGGATAATCGTCGGGATTGGCTGCCTTGTATTCGTAGCCATGTCGCCCGGCCTTTCGGATCATGTTCCGGGAGCTGTCACCAATAAACTTCAGATAATCGGCATGCGACTTCGGAATGGCGAGAAAGGACGGCTTTCCCGCGTAGGTCCTGGCGAACAATTTTCGATCATCGACGTCGAACAGGTGGTCCTCGATCCCATAGTATCGATTCGACTTGTGCGCCTCGGCCATGTTGGAATGCCAGCGTTTGTTGTGATTGGCGCAGTCGGCATTTGCGATGCATGCATCGCAAATGGAAAGCAGGTTGCCGTGAACCAGCGGTAATCCGTCATCATCTGCCCGCCACGCCTCCAGGCTTTTCACCTTGTACGACGGCGCAATCGAATGCGCCGTCGAAGGCTTGTGGTTGACAGTAAGATTGTTAATGAATATAGGGTACGTCCAGCTCCACGTACGCAGGCCGAATCGCCGACAAGCGAGACCTTCAAGGTTGACGACGAACTCCAAGGCATCGTCGTGCACCGCCGAATCAAGATATCGATAATAGCCAAAATCGGATTTCGCGATTCCCGCACGTGCGAGTGCAACCTCATCCGGCTCTGCGTCAAATTCAAATACTGCGAGCGAAGCCCCGCGCTTTCCGGCTGGGTAATTTCCAACACTGGCCTGAATGACAATGTCGGCGTATTTCGCTCTGGTGTCGAACCATACGATTTCAGATGTAAGTACAAGCGATTCGATCGAATATAGCGCATCCCGCCCAATCAATCGCCTAAACATCTCTTTCATCAACACCTCGCCGTCCAGGGAACAAACGTTTGCGCTGTTCCGGTATGCTTTCAAATATTGCCCATCGGACAGGGGTGAATTGGCCTCAACATCCGGATAAATGCCACCAACTGCAGTCCAGACAGGTTTAAAATATTTTTCCCACGCGGCTCGGTGACGAATATCCTCGAAGACATAAAATCGGGAATTATACGATTCCCTTACAAAATGCAACGTGTCGACAAACCCCGGCCCCGAATCCGGTTTGATCGCGACTTGATCTTTTTCCGTCCCGATACCTCGCGAGGCCGCCAATCTCTCATTGGCCAGACAATTCGTCAAGTCTGGCAGCACATTCGTCGCGATCCCCGCTGCCCCATCAAGCAGCGCAGCCAGACGCAACGCTGTAATGCCATCCGATCCGACACCACAGATACAGATTGCGAAAATGTCGATCGTCAGTTTCTCGGCAATGTCCCGTACCAGAATCGACAATTCCGCGATCGCGGTGTCGTCAGGCCACTGCAAGCTTTCAGGCGCAGCGGCCTGAACGCGATCAATGAGTTGGTGCGAATCCACGAGGCACAACAACGCACCGTCGAGGCGCGGCTCGTCGCACATTCCGTCTTGCGCGCGGACAATCGGCGCCACGTTGCAAAATGTTTGTTCCGAACCGACGAGGACTACGAGCTCGCGCGTTTCACCCGGGCGGAACAGCGCCTGGAAGACCCGGTCACCGGCAACATGTTCGAATGCCGTCGGTTGATTCGTCCACGCCGCCAGTGCTTCGCTCCGATACCGCGGGAGATTCCGACAGACCGGCGCCGAACACGCCGCAGACGCATGCGTTCCAGCCTCGTCGGTTTCGGCTTCCAGCCAATACATGCCGTCGCGCTCCGCCAATTCGAACGTGATGGCACCGGCTTCGACACCGTCTTTCCGGCTAACGATGTCGCCGTTTCTGCGTAGCGCCACACCCGCCCCCGATGCGACAAGTGAGCGTCGCAGCGTTGCCCGTAGATGGCTGCCGTCCTGCTCGATCCCCACGGCATCGAACGCCGCTGCTTGCCGGCTCGAGATCTGCGACGTGACGACCAACGCGGATGAAGTCGGAAGCGCGGTGGCATCGGCCGAGCAGCACTCGTATTGCTCGGCGTCCACACAGGTCATGCGATCGAACTCGTGAAGCAGCCGAATGGTTTCCCGATAGAGTTCCGGTATGTAGTGAAACGGTGAGACGCCCCATCGATGGTTGTCATCACCGATCAGCAGCTCAGGCGAATACTCCAGGAACTGCGTCTGCGCCAGATCGCGAGCGATGTAGTCATACATCCGGCCAAGCAACGTGTTGTTGTCGGCGACACCCCAGTTAAACTGTCGGCCAGCGGCAGTTCGTTCACCCCAGAACACCTTGTTGATCGCTATGTTGCGCCTGAGCCCCATATCGGTCGCATACGAGAGAAAGCGCGTCCACCCCTCGCACCATCGATCCCAGAATTCCTCGCCGCCGGAGCGAACCGTCCTGCCCCGCTTGTATTCCTGTGCAAATCCGGCACGAACGATTTCGTCGGAGAGCGTGCAGCAACGTCCGGTCGTATCGTCGACCCACAGATTGAATCGCTCGTCGATCAGGTCGACCAGAACGATATCGGTCTTCTCGACGAGCGCCTCACGGAAAAAGTGCTTCGTCAGATCGCGCTCGACGACCCTGCGCCCGAACGACGACGGGATTTCGGATATGCAGCGCGGAATGTCATCCGAAAACGGGACGGCGTTGAGCGAGGCGAGCGACGAGCGAGCGTAGTAGTCCGACAGCTCTATCGAGCCGTCAGACACATATTCCAGCGCATCCCTCGATACGCATGTACCCAGAATCAGCAGTTTCATCCTATTTCCAGAACTTCCGGCACATCCATCGCCGCGCTCGTCGCGGCATTCGATGGCCCCCTCCGACGACGGACTTGTCCTCAAACGTTGGCAATTCGCTTCAGGATCGCCCAATGCTTGGACGTCATGGCACTCCACGAACGCGATTGGGCGAGTTTGATTCGCGCCTCGCGATGCACGTCCTCGTCCAGTTCATCCAGCGATTCGTTGATCGCCCGGATCCATTCCGCCTTGCTAGCGGCGACCCGCAGCAGCGGACGCCCGACCGTGACCGCGTTCATCGGCGACGAAATGACCGGCTTGCCGGCGGCGAAATATTCCCAGAGCTTCAGGGGCTCGACCGCGTGCATGGCGTCGTTGACGACGAAGGGAATGATCGCTACGTCATAGCGCGCGATCGCGGCAGCGCCAACCGGCCGACTGACACGTCCGACAAAGAACACGTTGGGGAGCGCCATCAGGCGTTCGACGTATTCCTCGACATCCTTCAATCGATGCTTTTCGACTTGTCCGTTGAAGACGAAGTCCAGCTCCGGCATTTCCGCACACACTTCGGACATCATTTTCCAGTCGAAGAAATCGCTCAGATTGCCGAGATACCCGATCGACTTCCGCCTGACGGAGCGCGCCACATCGACACAGCGATAGCGCGCAAACACGTCGTACGCGACGCCGTTCCCGACCAGGCTCCACGAGCCCGCGTGATGTTTCTTCCGATCGGCCAGAGGCTGCGACGTGAAGAACACGTGATCGGCCTCCCGGAGCACCTCTGGTTCGAGTCGGGCCACCTCGGGATACGTTGCACCGGTACTGAAATCGGCGGTGTATTCGTCGTACACCTCGTACACGAACGTCGACTTTTCGCCAAGATGCTTTCTCTGGTTCGGCTTGTAGATCCAGTGAACGACCTTGCTCCGAGCGCCGTACAGATGGGCAGCCACTCGTTCGGCAATCGCGCCGACAGCATCGTTCGATTTCAGCAACGCATGAACGTTGGCTCCGGCAGGGAATCCGCCGGTCAGCAGCCGGATCCGCGCGACGTTGTCGCTTTCACGAACCAGCTTCAAGGCCAGCGACGACAGCAACTCGCTTTCAAGCGCTGCATTGCCCTTGAGCAGGGTCGCGTAGTGACTGCCGGGTTCGACGATGAGGAATTCGCATGCGTCGCCGGCATTCCTTGCCAGTGCCTCGAGCATTTCGCGGCGATGGAACCCGTGCCACGTGTCGATCGCCCACACGACCACGACGGTCTTCTGCCGAGTCGCCACCGCACCGGCTTGCACCGCGGATTGCTTCGGCAGCAGCACTTCAAGCCACTGGTCCCGCACGACATCGGCGCTGTAGGTCTCCCCGATAAACGCAGCCCCTTGTGCTGCGAGCCTCGCGCCAGTATTCGATTTCCTGAAGAAATCGATGTTGTCCGCCGCGGCCTGCGCCGAGTCGACCAACGGCAAGAGCGGATAGATCGTCTTCGCACCATCCCAGTTCCAGACGACCGGAATCGCTCGCGAACACATCCCCTCGGCGACCGCCATATGGAAGCTTTCGAAATCCGACGGCGAGAGCAGGAAACCGATCTTCCTGAACCATTGATGCACGTCGTCGCCGGCAGGATCGAACACGATCTTGTGCCGCAAGTCGCTGCTGTTGATCTTTTCGAAGATCTTCGTGTAGTACTCGCGTTCAGCGGTACGCGCCATCAGCCAGCGATAGCTCTGCGGGTTCGCCCCCTTTACGTGCAGCGTGTAGCGCTCGTCCTTCTCCAGCAACCGGCGCAACGTGTCGATCGCGAGATCGAGACGCTTGCGGGACGGCACGATGCCGATCATGCCGAGATTGAACTCGTTGCCCCCCATCTTTTCGTGCTGGAAGCGCTTCGAATCCAGGAAGTTGCCGACGACGCGAACCTTCTCCTTCGGCATGGGGAATTTGGCGACGCACTCCTCCAGGATGTGCTGACCGACGAACACGACCGCATCCATCTTCTCGTAGTCAATTTCCCCGGGATACGGCGTATTGCGCTCCTGCAGATGCAGCCGCGTGACCAAGCGCTGGCCGTCACGCTTGTGCCTTGCGCAGAATACGGCGTTCCCGAGCGCCCATTCGGCCACGACGATATCCGCCCACTCCATCATTTCGAGCGTCTGCTTCGGATCGTGATCGTTATGGCCGGACCAGTAATCCTCTTTGAATTCGAACAGGCCCGTGGCCTCGAGATGCGACTGGAGCGGATACCAGAATTTCTGGTCGTGACCACAGACAAGTACTTTGCGTTTGCCAGCCTTCATTTCTTTATAACGATAGATATCAAACGTGGTAGAGGTCGCCATCACATGCGCTCGGGCACTTCGACTCGGGTCGATCAGATCTGGATCGTCGCAATCTTGTTGCGCAGCGCCGCCTCCGGTATTTTCGCCACGTCCGGCAAGTAGTTCGCCGAATCGGCCGAGAACGAACGCAGCGACCCTTGACCGTCCAGCACCGCGCCATCGGGACCCAGCACCTCGAGCGCCGGGCTTTGACCGCGCTTCACTCGCAGCAGCCACGCCTGAGGATCGCGCTCCACATCGAACGCGTACCGGTCCGTGCCATCGCGAGGCTTGGCAACGATATCCGCCTGGCTGTAAACGAAGGCGTGCAGCAGATCCTGCAGGTACCACTTGCCGTAGAAGGCCTGCGGGGAAAACACGCCGACATGCGTCGCGTTGAACGCGGCGCTCGCGCGGGAGACGGCTTCGCCGAGATGATTACCGAGTGAGACGACTTCCACGTTCGGCATGCCAGGCGATTTGACCGAGCCCTTGCGGGTAAACAACACGAGTCGTTTCGCCGTAACCGACATGGCCTGCGACGCAAACATGTCGGCAACATGTCGCGCTTCATTCGCGTTTTCCACGACCGAGAAGACCAGCACACGCACATCTTCAATGACGCGCTTCCCGATACCGACCGTATCGAGAATCTGCTGGGTCCGGTGAGCGAACGTATGCTCGGAGAACACCGCACGGATACCCTTCAGGCTTCTTCGGCGCCACTCGTCTGACGATTCGAGCAACGTACACACCGCCTCGTCGGCTTCCTTCGCATCGTCAACGGTCCAGACGAGATCCTTGCCGAACGTTTCGTCTATGCCAAGTGATCTCGTACTCACGACCGGCGTGCCGCAAGCGAGCAACTCGTAGACCCGGCGCGAGAACATCGTCCGCGAATCGATCACCGAATTCACGTTCAGGAACACACTGTAGCGCCGGTAGGCCCGAGACATTTCGTCATACGGCAGGCTTCCGCGGATGCATTCCTGGAAGCGCTCCGGAAAGGAGAAATCGCTCTTTGCGCCGGCCGCATGGTTGCGATCGAATATGTCGAGCTTGTACTTCATCGCGGCATCGAGCAGCATAATCTGGTCGTCCCGGCGATCCGCGAACCGGTTGGCATAGTAGCTACCGGCAAAGCACAGCTTTCCGTTCCGGTCGCTCGAACCGATCGGATTATGCAGTCCGGGTTCGCATGCGAACGGCAGGACGTTCACTTTCGAGGAAGAGCGTGCCACGTACTGAGGCACCGCCTCCTCCGCCGTCGTAAACACGAAATCGAACTGGGATGCCGACTCGATGAAGTTGTTGAAGTGGACGGGATCTTCCTTGTTCCAGAATACCGTCGGAATACCGCGCTCCTTGAAGCCGCTTACCATGGCCTGCAGTTCGCGCCCCGGCGGATGCGCATAGGAGCCGACCCGGTACTGCCAGGACGACCGGTTTCCGCGCCACGCGGATTCAATGAGCAGCAGTTCCGGTTGATCGCGCGCCAGCAGGCCCTTCCAGTTGTCCGGGCGCGGCTCGACCAGATTGAGGTAAGGCGCGAAGCACTCGCGGCTGAATTCGTCAAAGACAGTCATCGCAGTGACCGCCGAATGCGCCGGCGCTGCCGGCCATCCGAAAATGGACAGATCCTCGGCGAGCGGAATATCGGTCATCGTGGGTTGCGCCGGTGTGCGGGCAACAGCGGACGCCGGCGCAACGATCGGCGGGGCATCGATCCGCGTCGCTTCACCGCCCGTCATGCGGCGCTTCAGCAGCTTCTGCTTGTAGCGCTGATTGGCCTTCCACAACCGCAACGGCAGCGTGAAGACGTGACGGATACTTTTCGTGCCGACGAGCGCGCTGCCAAGATCCCAGGTGAGCGAATTGTTCACCCGGTGGAGTTCGTTCTCGAATATCCGGACCTGCTTCTCAAGCTTCCTGTTTCGCTCGATCTCGTATTGCAGCTTCGAGTAATGTCCGGCGCGCTTCTGCTGCGCGACATCCAGTTCGGCGCGCAGGCTCGCGATCTGCTTGCGCGCTTTGGCAAGCTCGTCGTTGATCCGCTGAAATTCTGGAACACCCAGCCTCGTTTGATCGAGCGCGCTCTTCAGTTGCGAAACCTCGCTCGCCAGTTTTGCATTGCGCTCAATTTCGAGGACGAGCTTCTTGTAGTGACCGCCTCGCTTGGTCTGTGCAATTTCGAGCTCGCGCTGCAGAGCGTCGATCATGCTGGCGAGCGTAGCTGGATCACGTTCGGAAGACGTCTGGATCGTCATTGCCTCTTGTGTCGCTGGGATCTGCTTGTTCATCGCGTACTGGCGTAACGGTTTGGAGGAGTATCGGTTCGAGCGGCCTGCAGGACGGGCCTTCCGGCCGGCCGATGCGCCTGCCTGTCTGGATTGGGTTCAGTCAACGCCAGAGGCCCTTGGTATCGACGAGCCGCTGCCAGGATTGCAGTTCCGGCTTCTCCTTGAAGTTCGCGTGATCGACGAGCAGGACCAGCACGTCGGCGCTGCCGACGGCTTGCTCCAGCGTCGCCAGGCGCACACCGGCTTGCGCCAAGTTTTTCGGCAGATCGTCGATGTACGGTTCGACCGCGACGACGTGCTCCGGAAAAATCCTGGCGAGATTGAGTGCGATGTCGACCGACGGGCTTTCACGCAGATCGTCGATGTTCGGCTTGAATGCGAGCCCAAGGCAAGCAATCCGGATATCGCTTGAGCTCTTGCCTTGGGCAACGGCCGCCTCGACGGCTGCCTTCACCTTGGCGATCACCCATTCCGGCTTGCTGTCGTTCACCTCGCGGGCCGAGCGAATCAGCCGCGCCTGTTCGGGTGTCTTGTTCACGATGAACCACGGATCGACTGCGATGCAGTGGCCGCCCACCCCCGGTCCCGGCTGCAGGATGTTGACGCGCGGATGATGGTTGGCAATCTGGATGAGTTCCCAGACGTCGATGTTCAGCTTGTCGCAGATCAACGACAGTTCATTTGCGAAAGCGATGTTGACGTCGCGGAATGCGTTTTCCGTGAGCTTGGACATCTCTGCGGTACGCGCATCGGTAACCAGCAGTTGACCCTTCACGAAGATGCGATAGACATCCTGCGCACGCATCGCCGATGCCGCGTTGATCCCGCCGATCACGCGATCGTTCTCGACCAGTTCGCGAATCACCTGACCCGGCAGGACACGCTCGGGACAATACGCGACATGGATGTCGCACTCTTGCGTGGCATCGCTTGCGAAGACGAGATCCTTGCGCATTTGCGAAAGCCATTTCGCCATCTGCTCGGTGGTTCCGACCGGTGACGTCGATTCGAGAATCACGACGTTCCCTTTCCGGAGAACCGGCGCGATGGATTCGCTGGCGGCCTTCACGTACGAGAGATCCGGCTCGTATCCGGCACGAAACGGAGTCGGTACCGCAATCATGAATGCATCGGCCGGCTCGGCGATCGTCGATGCCCGCAGCCACCCTTCCCGCACCGCGTCTCGAACAATACTGTCCAGCTCCGGTTCGACGATATGCACTTTGCCCGCATTGATCGTATCGACAGCATTTCTGTCGATGTCCACACCGATCACACGGACCTTGCGCGAAGCCAGAACGGCGGCGGTCGGCAAGCCGATGTACCCGAGGCCGATGACGGAAACGGTATTAATAGATTGCGTCACAATACATCCTTGATTGCGTGTTGATTCTTCGCTCGTCGCCTGCGCAGGCAGGCCGTTCGAGCGCGATATCCCGTTCGATTCGGTGCAGCGGGAGGATCCCGGCGTTTCAGTGGGCGAGCAATTCGGTCGCCGTCTGCCCCTGGCCCGACACATCGCCGGCGAGGAATGAAACGATCCGTTCGCATGCGAGGCCGTCGCCATACGGGTTGTGTGCACGCGCCATTTCCTCGTAGCGCAGCGGATCGTCGAGCAGTTCGCTGCAAGCGGCAATGATCCGATGGCCGTCCGAACCAACCAGACGCACGGTGCCCGCGGCAACCGCCTCCGGTCGCTCGGTCGTGTCACGCATCACGAGCACGGGCTTGCCCAGCGACGGGGCCTCTTCCTGAATTCCGCCCGAATCGGTCAGAATCACCGTGGAACGCGACATCAGGTATACGAACGGCAGATAATCCTGCGGATTCAGGAGGTGCACGTTCGCAATGCCGGAAAGAATCTCTTCGGCAGGCAGCTTGACTTGCGGATTCAGATGGATCGGATAGACGAAGTCGACATCGTCGTACCGGCTCGCCAGTTGCCTGATGGCATGGCAGATGTTCCGAATGCCGTCGCCGAAATTCTCGCGTCGATGCGCCGTGACCAGCACCATGCGGCGCGACGGGTCAAGCATCGGGAACGTTGCGCGCATCTGGCTTTGCAATGCGTCGTCACGTTCGAGACGTCGCGTCACGGCCAGCAATGCATCGATGACCGTATTGCCGGTGACGATGATGTTGTCGTCACGCACGCGCTCAGCAATGAGATTCTCGCGTGAAGCCTCGGTCGGTGCGAAGTGAAGATCGGCAAGCTGACCGGTCAACTTGCGATTCCCTTCCTCCGGCCACGGGGAATACATGTCTCCGCTACGCAATCCCGCCTCGATGTGTCCGACCTTGATTTTCAGATAGAACGAGGCCAGCGCACTCGCGAACGTCGTCGTCGTGTCGCCATGCACGAGTACGTAGTCCGGACGGAACGATTCCAGAACCGGCGTGATCTCGTTCACGATATCGCACGTGATCGATTGCAGCGTCTGTCCTGCCTTCATCAAGTTCAGATCGTAATCCGGCTTGATTTCGAAGAGGTCGAGGACCTGATCGAGCATTTGCCGGTGCTGTGCAGTGACGCATACGCGGCAATCCACACCCGACTTCCCCCTAAGCGCGTGCACCAGTGGCGCCATCTTGATCGCCTCCGGCCGCGTGCCAAACACGGTCAGAATTTTCATACTGTATTTTTTGCTTTTGTATAAGCCCGCTTCCGGGCAAACCGCCGAATTGCGCTCATATCAGTTCGCGCTGCGGCCCTCTTTTGCATTACGTAACGCGATCGCAACCGCGTTACGTAACGTCCTGCCTGTTACCACCAGAAGATCACCTTCGCCGCCACGGCCAGTTGATACAGGATTTGCGTAATCCCCCGGGTGATCTCAATATTCTTTGATTTCACCTTCGGCAAAACCATCAACTCGTCACCCGAAGCAATCTTCGTACCACTCTCCGCAATCTCAGCCTTGCCGTTCTGGTGAATCACGACGATCTTGCTGTTGTCGGCCTTCTGCGTATATCCGCCGACGTGCGAAATGTAGTCGTTCGCCGTCATGCCCGATTGCCACTCAACGGCATTCGGGAAGAGCACCTCTCCATGCACCATGACAACGCTCGTGCGCTCGGGAATATTGATGACATCCCCGTCCTCGAGAATCACGTCGCTCATCGTCTTTTCGTTGAGGACGACTTGCCCCTTGAACTCAGTCTTGCTGGCCAGCGCAGCAAACTTGGTAATCCCCTCGGCTTCCTTCGCGCGCAAATTCGCTTCCTCGCTCGTTGCGGAGGGAGCCGACAGTGCCGCCTCCTGCAGCTTCTGGAGCTCGACGGCCAGCATTTCCTTCTGCCGATCGGCGACCGACTTGCGGAACAGCTGGACCTCGTCGATGCGCGACAACGGATTCGCCCGGACTTGGGCGAGAACCTGCGCCATCGTCGCACCATAAGGCAATACCAGCGCGTGTTCGCCGGAATGAGCGCCCTCGACGCGAACCTGGATCGTGCCGGCGTAGCGATCCGCCGTAACGACGAGTTGATCGCCATCGTTTAACTTCACGTTCGTTGCGTCGGCAATCGGGTAGTACTCGGTCGTCTTTTTACTACCCTGGCGGCGCACGATGCTGACGTGCGTCGCACCGGGTTTGGGGCGCGCAATGGCGAGCGCCTGCTGCAATGAAATGATTGGTGCGCCGAATTCAAAATCGTAGGCGTTGTACACCTCGCCGCGCACCGAGAAAACGTGCTCGCGCGGCCCGACGACGACGACGTCGCCATCCGCCAGTTGAAGCTGGTCGATGACGCCGTTGAGCAGAAAGTCGTAGAGGTTGAAATGCTTGCGCACGATGCCACCGCGCTTGACCGTCACGTCGACGTAGCTGCCGCGCTCGACGTCGACGCCACCCGCCTTGTCGATATACGACAGGATGCTTTCGGACGCGATACCGCCGTACATGCCCGGCTGCTTGACGTATCCGGTGACATACACCTTGACCGGCTGCGCAACGTCGAGGCTCGCATAGACGTTCACGTTCGCCTTGTAGACCCTGCGCACCTCGGAAAGCACACGCCCGTTCAGGTCCGCGTTGCGCACGCCCGCAACGGTAACCGGGCCGACGTTCGGCACGAAGATATTGCCCTGCGGATCGACGATCAACTGACCGTCGAAGGCGAATGCGCCCCACATGCGCAGCGTGACCGTATCGCCGATGCTGACCTGATACCCCGGATTGAAGCCGGATCCTCGGCTGTTGTGGAACGTGCCGCCGAACAACTGCGAACCAAACATGTTGTTCGGCGCCTGCGGCATGACCGACACGTCGCCCGACGCCGGCGCCATTCCGCCCGGATTGCCCTGCTGCCGGCCAAGCTTCGCGTTCTGCATCGCCAGTGCCGCTGCCGCCAGCGACGCGTCGTCCGGGCTATAGCTGAACTGCTGAATATTGCCGGATGCCGAGCGGGATGATGTCGAGCCGCTGTCATTTGCGCCCGTCGAAATCCCGAACAGCGAGTCGGTCATTGCCGCCGACGCACCCACACTCGCGACGCTCAATACGAACATCGCCGATGCGATCCGGCTTCTTGATGAATTGGTCATGTTGATTTAATTGCACATGTCGACGGTCGGACGATTTCGCTACCCCGCAAACGACCGTGACATATACCCGCCAGTTTTGATTCAATGGAGTGTCGTGCGGCGCGAAACTCGCAACACGGCAACTATGGACAGCCCGCGTCAGGTCCGGTGATCTTCGATAATCGCCTGCGTCAATCTGACAACGCCGTACAACAGCAACAGTCCTACCGCGAGTGACGACAGGATGTGGAGCCTGCGCGGATATTCGGCCTCTTCCGGCAGGTTCGGCATCACGATCACCGAAAGACTCTTGGCCTTGTGAGCCGATTCGACCCGTGCCTTCTCGAAGGTCGACAATGAAACCTTGTACAGATCCGTCGCGAACTGCAGTCGCGCCTTCAGTTCCGCATATTGCGCGGCAGTGCGGTTCATCTTGCCGTCGCCGGGAGCACTCAACTTGGTCTTCTCGAGCGCAATTTGCGCGGTAAGCGAAGACAGCGCATTACGCTTGGCAACAACGGGCGGCGCATCTTCATTCATGTAGGTGAGCAGGTTGCGTAACTCCGCCTCAAGCTCCGCCTGCTTGACCTGCATTTCGGCCACCATGCGTCCGCCCGCTTCCGCGCTCGCAGTCGGATCCAGCATTCCCGTCTTGTTTTCAAACGCGATGACCGAATCGCGCGCGCTCTTCACTTCGTCGTACGAGCGATCGATTTCGTCCCGTGCGAACTGCATGTCGTTCCGCGCTACGCGATGCGACATCTCGTTCAGGAACGACTCACTCTCGGCCAACAGAATTCGATTGAATTGCTGTGCAAATTCCGGTGACATCCCCTGAGTGCGAATCGTCAGGATGCCGGCCTTTTCATCGATATTCACGCTGAGGCGCCGCAGATAGAACTTGAGCATCTGCTCGCGGGTCGCATGCGGTGACAGACGGTTCAGCCAGTCCAGGTCGACACTGCCGAACGCCTGCTTCAGGTTGAGTCGCGCGTCGACTTTCGCGAGCATGTCCGGCGATTCGATGTACTGCTTGAGAACGATCGCGTCGTCCCGCGCGGTTGCATCACTCGCGCCGCCCAGCAACGCCTGGATGTTCAGTCCCGAGGTGACCGACCTCCCGGCATCCTTCACCAGCACCTCCGACTCGCTGACGTAACGGCTGCGCGAGATCAAGCCGAGGTACAGGCCGCAAACCAGCAACGGTATCGCAATGAGAATCACGGGCAGGCGATGTTCACGCAGCCGCCCCAACCAATCAGACATCATTTGCTTGCTTATAGACTTCGATTGCCTCATTGACATCCGGGTAGTACGTTACTTTTCCGTCACCAATAAGCAATCCGACATCGCAGACCCGCCGAACCTCATCGAGACCGTGCGAAACGAAAATAAACTGACTGACCTCCCGCCGGGCCTCCATCAGCGCTTCACTCTTCTTGCGGAACACGGCATCCCCGACCGCAGTCACCTCATCAATCACGTAGTAATCGAAATCGAACGCCATCGACAGCCCGAAACCGAGGCGCGCACGCATGCCGGTCGAATAGCTGCGAATCGGCATGTCGAAGAATCGGCCAAGCTCGCAAAAGTCAGCGACAAACTTCACCTTGTCGTTCAGTTCGTGCTTGGCGGCGTACAACCGAGCGACGAACTTCACGTTCTCACGTCCGGTCATGCTGCTCTGGAAGCCGTTCGAGAGTCCGACCGGCCACGAAATGCGCTTGTTCGTAATCACGCGACCGCGATCGGGTCGATCGATCCCGCCGATAATGCTCAGCAACGTACTCTTGCCCGCCCCGTTCCGGCCGATCAGCCCGATGCTCTTCCCGGACGGGATCTCTACCGTCACGTCCTTGAATACGTAATGTCGACCGGAAGGCGTCCTATACGATTTCGTGAGATTTTCAATACGAATCATGATCGCAACAGAGACGGTTCGCGTGCCTTGTACAGGGCCAATCCGAAAAAGAAGATAAGGAACGTGCTAAAAGTCAGATACGTCAGACTTACCCGCTCGATGTTGTACTCGGAAACGACGCCGTGCCGCATCAACTCGAACGCATGAACGAGCGGATTCCAGAGCAACAATCCGCGATACTGCACTGGGATTGACGTCAACGGATACATGACCGAACTGATGAAATAAAGCGGCCGCATCAGCAACGGAATGATCTTTTCGCTTACCGCAAATTCATGGCCGATCACCATGAAAATAATACCGACGCCCAACCCGAGAATCGTCAGCAGAATCCAGATCGCGGCCAGTTCCGGGATATTGCTCAGCTCGACGGATTGCCCGCCCAGCGCAAGGATCAGGAGCAACACGGCAAACACGATGATGCTGATTACCAATTCAAGGACGGCACGCGCGATCAGCGTATCGATCGGATGAACGGGGCGATAGCTCAGCAGCCCGAGATTAGCCTCGAGCGCATTCAGCGACCGAAGCGTGATATTGAGGAACATGAAATACGGCACGAGCCCGCATATCAGGAACACCGGAAATGAAACAACCGGCATCGCATGTTTCGCGATCAACCCGAGAATGGCGAAGAGCACCAGCATGTGAACAACAGGCTCGAGAAACGCCCACAGGTAGCCGAGCCGCTGCTTGCCGAATCGTGTTTTCAGTTCGCGCAGGAACAGCGCATACACAACTCTGCGCTGAATGGAAAACGCTTTGCCCAGCGCACTGCCCCCAGTCGGCAGGCCTTCCATAATTACCCCGGTAACATTTTCTTGAATTGCATCGCGACGCGCACTGCTCAATGGCTTGCGACGCCTCCATAATGCCTCCGCGTGTCCACAATCGCGGCGCCGCATTCTAACTCGGATCGCTCAGTTCACCCGTAAATTTTTACGTTTTTAATCATCTTTACAACACGAGGCAGACTGGACGATCGATCAAACTTGCCATCCGATTTGATCCAAATGCGCCAAATCCGATAGTCCTCATGCGTGTCGATCCGATTGACACGGCGCTCGACACTTCACAACCAAACCGCTGAAACAGCAAAGCTGCGCGAAAAAGCAGCAGCTTCCTTCAACGAAAACGTTGCCGCGCGCAAAAGACCGAAAATGTCGGTACGCACCACGCGTGATCCGCTCTCAAACCCGACTGATACGGCCTCTCGATCTCGTAATATTTGGTAATCAACTTGAAGTGAAGCCGACTAATGCCATGTCTGCTCGAAGATGAAACGTCGTTTTAAATCACCGCCGACGACAGCTCGCTCGGCGTCAATGGCGCACCGAATCACGTCCGTTACAGCACCATGCGATGATCTCGGCATCGATTATTGGTGTGCAGTTTCGATACTGTCCGACATCCTGCCCGAGAATTTGCTGCCGCTTCCCCGGAGGTGCCATCCGGGACTTACGAACCCGGACGCTTGCCGCGTCCGGTTCAGCGCACATTCACTCGAACGTCGTCGGTTACCCTTGACTCACTATTGGTCGTGTCCATCTTTCCGATAGTCACGGCTTTCGGCATGTCGATCCCGGGACAGCGGCCCAGGCTTGCGCGGGCTGACCGATGTCGGGCTTGACACGATGGAGCCGTCGCCCTTCAACAATCCAACATCCATCGTCGTCATGTTCGGTTGCGCCACGTTTCGCACTCTCAGCGACGCGCTGGAGCTGACAAGGGAACAGTGGTTCAGATAGGACGGCTTGTCGTAGTTCGGGAAATTCCATGACAGCACCGTTGCCTGCGTCAACCGTCCGGTTGTATCGGTCAAAGTCAGTGCGAGATCGTCAATTTCGCACGCTCCGTGTCCGCTCGTCTGGCGAAACAGTTCGGTTGTCGACCCCGGCCCATAGAGGAGCGCGAGCTTGATACGACCGACTTTCAGGGTCGAGATATTTCCGTCGTAAAACTGAAAAACACCACCACCATTGGAGGCGGCCGTCAGCATGTACGTCCCTGTGACTTCGCCGATCTCGATCTCGCACGTTGTCGCCTTTTCACGCGCAACAGCCACCTGGTGGGCTTTTCGAGACGAGCGATTCTGAATCGAGTAATTTCCGATCTTCAGATCCCCCCCCTTGTCGACCGCGGCATAGCCCCACACGTCGCGCACGATCAACGATCCGATGGACACATCGCTTTCGCTGACGACCGTCTGCAGATTCAGGCCCAAATCATCTTCGAATATCGCGGTACCGACCTTGACCTTGCCGCCTGCGGCAATATCGTAAATGCCGTTGTTTCCGCATTTGTATGCGCGCAGGAGATTCACGACGACTTCGCCAGCCTGATTGACCCACAAAGCGGTCACGTTATTTCCCGTGACGCTGCCGAAAACGCATCCAGTAACGGCCCCGGTACTCAGGACCCGGGGCACCGACGGATTGGTGGCATGCGCCGCCGGCAGATTTTCTCCGTGCACGTCGATTCGGCAGTTATTACCGGTGACGAAAAGCACGCTCTGCATTCCCCCGCCAACCTTGACGTCGCTGCCGTAGATATTTTCTCCACGCACCCTGCCGTGTACGCCGTTCCCCGAAACCTTCACACCGACCAGCGAGCGTGTGTTGCCGTCGACATCGATATCGATGACGGATTGATCCGCGCCGATCACCAGCATGTTGCCGGCTTGCGGAAATGCACCAGACGCCTTTAGTCGGATCTTCAGATCGACCTGCCGGGAAAACGCGATCGGCTGCGATACGACATACGTCCGTCCCCGGCCATCTATTCGCAATGCGGCGGGCAATACGGCAAGCTTCAGCAATGCTTGCGTATCGTCGGTCACGCCATCGCCTTTTGCGCCGAAATCGACCGGATCCAGCGCCCGATCTGAATAGTCGGCTGCCGCGTCGCCAGTTGCAGCACCGGCCGGACGAGCAAATGCCGCCAGTACAGCGCTGCCACCGAACAGTGTATTCGCCAAGGTCGCAAGGATTTTTCTTCGCGTGTTGCCCATTTAATCTCTATCCCGGTTGAACCCTGCATCTCTCCGAATTGCAATCGACTGTCCCGGATCTCGCCCGCCAGCTATGCCAGTCGTTAAATCATCGACACCACGCAAGGCGCGCTTAAACGGCATTGAAACAGCCAATCGATCGTGCAAGATCAGAGTACAACACGAACGAGATAAATCGTGAATCGTGCACGCACCGAGATGCGCGACAACTCATGTGTCTGCGTTACAGGCGATTCGACCAATCGAACTGAGAGCAAACGTGCTACGAACGCGCCAGCCCGATTGTTTGACGAAGTTGCCAGAGTAAACCGGCTCGGTTATAAACGGTCCGACGTTTCCAAGGTCAGTCTCCCTTCACCTCACTGCGGAGCCCCCATGCCGAACCTAGCCACCGCCCAGCAATTCCTGATGACCCGCGGCCTCGACTTCGGCCTCAACCTCCTCGCCGCGATCGTCCTGTGGTTCATCGGCCGCTGGGCGATCCGCATCGCCACCCGCCTGCTCGGCAAGGTCGTGCGCCGCAGCGGCAAGGTCGACCCGACGCTGACCGACTACCTGACCTCGGTCGTCAGCGTGCTGCTGACGATCCTGCTGATCCTCGCGATCCTGCAGATCTTCGGCGTGCAGACCACGTCGTTCGCCGCGCTGCTCGCGGGCCTCGGCCTCGCGATCGGCACCGCCTGGGGCGGCCTGCTCGCGCACTTTGCCGCCGGCGTGTTCATGCAGGTGCTGCGCCCGTTCAAGATCGGCGACGTGATCAGCGCGGGCGGCGTCACGGGCACCGTGAAGGAACTCGGCTTGTTCGGCACGACGATCATCACGCCCGACAACATCGTGACGATCGTCGGCAACAACAAGATCTTCTCGGACAACATCGCGAACTACAGCGCGACGCCGCATCGCCGCGTCGACCTGACCGCGAAGATCGCGAACAGCGTCGACGCGGTCGATGCGATCAACCGCCTGAAGACGCAGATCCAGTTGATCCCGAACGTGATGAAAGTGCCGGCGCCGGACGTCGGCGTGCTGCAGTTCACGCCGGAAGGCCCGCTGTTGTTCGTGCGCCCGTCGACGCAGCCGGAGAACTACTGGCAGGTGTACTGCGATACCAACCGCGTGATCCTCGAGACGTTCCGCGACGCGCAATACCCGACGCCCGAAACGCCGATCTCGCATCGCAATACCTGAACCGCACGGACGAAAAAAAAGCGTGGCAGCTCACAGCCGCCACGCTTTTATTGCGAAGAAACGAAACCGTGCCGGCTCAGCGCCCGCCCGTCTTCGGCGCATTATCCGAGCGCCGCCCGCGCACCAGCTTCCACAGCGCGCCGAACGCGACCGGCACGATCGCCGCGCCGATCCCCACCAGCACGATCACGTTCAAATACTGGCGAATGAACGGGATATTGCCGAAGAAGTAGCCGAGCAGCACCAGCAGCAGCACCCAGACCAGCGCGCCGATCACGTTGAACAGCTGGAAGCGCGCGAAGCTCATCGACGACGCGCCGGCCACGAACGGTGCAAACGTGCGCACGACCGGGATGAAGCGCGCGAGCACGATCGTCTTGCCGCCGTGGTTGTCGTAGAACGAGTGGGTCTTCTCCAGCGCCGCGCGGTCAAGGAAGCGCTCGAGCACCGGGATATGGGTATTGAACACCTTCGGGCCGATCCAGCGGCCGATCACGTAGTTCACGGTGTTGCCGGCAATCGCCGCGACGAGCAGCAGCACGATCAGCGCGCCGACATTCATGTCGCCCGTCGCCGCGAACGCGCCGCCGATGAACAGCAGCGAATCGCCGGGCAGGAACGGCAACACGACGAGCCCCGTCTCGCAGAACACGATCAGGAACAACACCAGATATACCCACGCGCCGTATTGCCGGATGAAGTCGCCGAGGAACGCGTCGATATGCAGGACCAGGTTGACGAAATGAAGCAGCGTATCCAAATGCGATTCCTCGAAGGCGAAAAGGCCGGAACGGCCGGAGAATGCGGAAGCGCACCACCGGACAAGGCGGTGCGCGAGACGCAGTCATCATACCGAAAGTCCCTTAAGGCTCCGTGAAAAAGCGTAACCGACCACGGCGCCGGCACTCGCCCGCCGCCTCGCTATAATTCGGCCATGTCCGACATCACCGAAACGGCCGCGGGCGCCGTGCCCGCCCCCGCTCCGCGCCCGCTGCGCGCGATCCAGCCCCTGCCCGACCAGCTGATCAGCCAGATCGCCGCCGGCGAGGTCGTCGAACGCCCGGCGTCGGTCGTCAAGGAACTGCTCGAGAACGCGATGGACGCCGGCGCGACGACGCTGCGCATCGTGCTCGAGGAAGGCGGCGTCAAGCGCATCTCGATCACCGACGACGGCTGCGGGATTCCGCCCGGCGAGCTGCCGCTCGCGCTGATGCGCCACGCGACGAGCAAGATCCGCTCGCTCGAGGAGCTCGAGGCGGTCGCGACGCTCGGGTTTCGCGGCGAAGCGCTCGCGTCGATCGCGTCGGTGGCCGAGATGTCGATCACGAGCCGCACGGCCGACGTCGCGCATGCGACGAAGATCGACGCGACCACGGGCGCGCTGTCGCCGGCCGCCGGCGCGGTCGGCACGACGATCGAGGTGCGCGAGCTGTACTTCAACACGCCCGCGCGCCGCAAGTTCCTGAAAAGCGAGCAGACGGAGTTCGGCCACTGCCTCGAAATGATCCGCCGCGCGGCGCTCGCGCGGCCGGACGTCGCGATCTCGGTGCTGCACAACGGCAAGGCCGTCGAGCACTGGAACGCGACCGAACCCGCGCAGCGCGTCGCGAAGATCCTCGGCGACGGCTTCGCGACCGCGCACCTGCCGCTCGACGAGCAGGCCGGGCCGCTCGCCGTCTACGGCTGCGCGGGCTTGCCGACCGCGAGCCGCGGCCGCGCGGACCAGCAATACTTCTTCGTCAACGGCCGCTTCGTGCGCGACAAGCTGCTCACGCACGCGGTGCGCGCGGCGTACGAGGACGTGCTGCACGGCGACCGCTACCCGTCGTACGTGCTGTTCCTCGACCTGCCGCCCGAAGCGGTCGACGTGAACGTGCACCCGTCGAAGATCGAAGTGCGCTTCCGCGATTCGCGCTCGATCCACCAGTACGTCTTCCACGCGGTGCAGCGCGCACTCGCGCGCCATGCCGGCGCGTCGCCGGAAACCACCGCGGGTGGCCATGCCGCGCAACTCTCACCGGCGCCGGGCGGTCCCACGTCGTTCCTGAATACGCCGCTTGGCCAGGGCGCGGCCGCCGGCACGGGCGGCAGCGGTTTCTCGTCGCCGTCGTCGCCATCGTCGGCGGGCAACACGTGGATGCGCCAGGCACGCATGACGCAAGGCACGCTGCCGGTCGCGCAGCCGCTCGCCCTCTACGACGCGCTGTTCGGCCGCAAGGACACGGGCGCGGGCACGCCGGACGGCGCGACGATCGTCGCGCGCGATGCGGCGGATGCACCGGTCGCGCCGCTGCCGGGTTTCACGGCGACCCCGCTCGCTGCCGGCGCGCACGACGAGCAGCCGCTCGGCTTCGCGCTTGGCCAGATCCACGGGATCTACGTGCTCGCGCAGAACGCGCACGGCCTTGTGATCGTCGACATGCACGCGGCGCACGAACGGATCCTGTACGAACAGTTCAAGAACGCGCTGGCCGACCGCACGGTCGCCGTGCAGTCGCTGCTGCTGCCGATATCGATGACGGCGACGCCGGTCGAGATCGGCACGGTCGAGGAAGAACGCGACACGCTCGAATCGCTCGGCTTCGACCTCGCGGTGCTGTCGCCGACGACGCTCGCGATCCGCGCGGTGCCCGCGCTGCTGAAGGACGCAGACCTTCAATCGCTCGCACGCGCCGTGCTCGCCGACCTGCACGCGTTCGGCGGCTCGCGCGTGCTCACCGAGCGCCAGCACGAACTGCTCGGCACGCTCGCGTGTCACCACGCGGTGCGCGCAAACCGGCGCCTGACGCTCGACGAGATGAACGCGCTGCTGCGCCAGATGGAAGCGACCGAACGCGCGGATCAATGCAATCACGGCCGGCCGACGTGGTATCAGCTCACGCTGAACGATCTCGACCGCCTCTTCATGCGCGGGCAATGAGCGCTTCACTGCAATCCCCGCCAACGACGATCGCCTGCCTGCTCGGCCCCACCGCGTCGGGCAAGACGGCCGCCGCACTGGCGCTCGCCGCGCGCCGTCCGATCGAGATCGTCAGCGTCGATTCGGCGCTCGTCTACCGCGACATGGATATCGGCACCGCGAAACCGACGCGCGACGAGCGCGCGAGCGTGCCGCACCACCTGATCGACATCATCGACCCGGCCGATGCGTATTCGGCGGCCGAATTCCGCGCGGACGCGCTGCGCCTGATCGGCGAGATCGCCGCGCGCGGCCGCACGCCGCTGCTCGCGGGCGGCACGATGCTGTACTACAAGGCGCTGACGCAGGGTCTCAACGACCTGCCGACCGCCGATCCGGCCGTGCGCGCGGCGCTCGACGCCGACGCCGCGCGCGACGGCTGGCCCGCCCTGCATGCACGGCTCGCGCAGGTCGACCCCGCGACGGCCGCGCGGCTCGCGCCGAACGATTCGCAGCGGATCCAGCGGGCGCTCGAAGTGTTCCTGCTGAGCGGTCAGCCGATGTCGGTGCTGCTCGCCGCGCCGCGACGCGCGGACGACGAGGCCGCCGCGTACCGCTTCGTACCGGTCGCGCTCGAGCCGTCGGACCGCGCGGTGCTGCACGCGCGCATCGCCCAACGCTTCGACGCGATGCTCGACGCGGGCTTCATCGACGAGGTCGAACGGCTGCGCCGCCGCGAGGATCTGCATCTCGGCCTGCCGTCGATGCGCTGCGTCGGCTACCGGCAGGCATGGGAATTCCTCGACGGCGACACCGACTACCGGACCATGCGCGACAAGGGCATCTTCGCGACGCGCCAGCTGTGCAAACGGCAGATCACGTGGCTGCGCGCGATGCCGGAGCGGCTCGTCGTCGACTGCGTCGCGCCGGATTCGACGGCGCAGGCACTCGACACGCTCGAACGCGTGCTGGACGACCGCCTGCCGGCCTGATTCCCCGCATACGGTCCGGCCAGCCGCCCGGAAGCACTCACGCGGCCGCGCTCAGTGCGCGAGCGTCACGAGATTCGCGTCGCGCGTGAGCTGCCGGCGGCCATCCCGCTTGCGGAAGATCGTCAGCGTGTGGCCGGAGCGGCGCACGGTGTCGCCCCCCCCCCCCGGCGGCGTCACGTCGATCTCGAGGAAATTGCGCAAGTACGCCCAGTCGCCCATCACACGCAGTTCGTCGATCCGGTAACGGCCGTCGACCTTCGGCCCGTTGCCCGTCGCCGCGTTCGCGTCGCGCGACGCGGCCGCGAACGCCGCCTTGTCGAACGGCGGCTTGCCGGCCACCGCGAAAATCGCGTCGTCGGCGATCAGGTCGAGCACGGTCGCCAGATCGCCGCGCCGGCTCGACACGAACCAGGTTTCCACCAGGTCGCGAATCGCGCGTTCGTCTTCGGTCATCGTCGCTCCTCCTTCGGCGGCGTGCCGCTACACCAGGCCGCGCCAGAAAAAAAAGCCGCCCGGATCGACTCCGGGCGGCTTTCCTTGCTGCATCCTGCTTGCGGTGCGTCAGACCACGACCGTCTGCGCCTCGCCTTCACGGCTCGCACGCACGGTGCCGATCTTCCACACCTGTTCGCCGGCGGCCGTCAGGTCGGCGATCGCCGCGTCGGCGTCCGCCGCCGACACGATCACGGCCATCCCGATCCCGCAGTTGAACACGCGGTGCATTTCCGCGTCGGCGACGCCGCCGTGCTCCTGCAGCCACTTGAACAGCGGCGGCAGCGGCCATGCGTTCTGGTCGAGCTCGGCCGTGAGGCCTTCGCGCAGCACGCGCGGAATGTTCTCGACGAGGCCGCCGCCGGTGATGTGGGCCATGCCCTTCACTGACAGCTTCTGCATCAGCGCGAGCAGCGGCTTCACGTAGATGCGCGTCGGCGCCATCAGCGTGTCGGCCAGCGAGCGGCCGTGGAAATCGGCCGACAGATCGGGGTTCGCGCGCTCGATGATCTTGCGCACGAGCGAGAAGCCGTTCGAGTGGATGCCGCTCGACGCGAGGCCGAGCACGACATCGCCTTCGGCGATCGTGCTGCCGTCGATGATCTTGCTCTTCTCGACCGCGCCGACCGCGAAACCGGCCAGGTCGTATTCGCCGTCCGGGTACATGCCCGGCATTTCGGCCGTTTCACCGCCGATCAGCGCGCATCCCGACAGTTCACAGCCGTGCGCGATGCCCTTGACGACCGTGGCGGCCGTGTCGACGTCGAGCTTGCCGCACGCGAAGTAGTCGAGGAAGAACAGCGGCTCGGCACCCTGCACGAGGATGTCGTTCACGCTCATCGCGACGAGATCCTGGCCGACGGTGTCGTGTTTGTTCAGATGAAAGGCCAGCTTGAGCTTGGTGCCCACGCCGTCGGTGCCCGACACGAGCACCGGCTCCTTGTACTTCTTCGGCACTTCGAACAGCGCGCCGAACCCGCCGATGCCGCCGAGCACGCCGTCGCGCAGGGTTTTCTTCGCAAAAGGCTTGATCTTGTCGATGAGCGCGTCGCCCGCGTCGATGTCGACGCCTGCGTCGCGGTAGGACAGACCCTGAGCGTCGGGAGCGGATTTCGGAGGATTCATGGGGGAATGCGAGAAGGTCGGTAAAATGCGATTTTACCCGAAGCCGGCCCGTTGGCCGGAATTCCCAGCACCGAATCGTCAGGGATTGCATCTTGGTCGACACGTCCCCGTTTTCTTCGCTACGCGAGCCGCGCCGGAACCCGCGCGCCGCCGTGCGTGCGGCCGCGTGTGCAGGCACCGGAGCAGCCCCCCGCGCGTGCCCGGCGTTCGGCGCGCGCTTCATCAACCGACCCGCATTGTGACTGTTGTGTCCCGTCAACTGACGCTCGATCTCGGCACGCCGCCGCCGGCCACGTTCGACAACTTCATCATGAACGAGGAGAACGACGAGCTCATCTCGCGGCTCCAGAAGCTCGACCTCGCGCTCGCGGCGGGGCCCGTGCCGGACCGGTCGTTCTACATCTGGGGCGAGCCCGGCAGCGGCCGCACCCACCTGCTGCAGGCGCTCGTGAGCGATGCGTCGTACGGCTACGCGCGCTACCTGACGCCGCAGAGCCCGCTCGGCGCGTTCACGTTCGACCCGCGCATCGGCATCTACGCGATCGACGACTGCGACCGGATGAGCGACACGCAGCAGGTCGCGCTGTTCAACCTGTTCAACGAGGTCCGCGCGCACCCGTCGAGCGCGTTCGTCGCGGCAGGCCCCGCGGCGCCGCTCGCGCTCGACGTGCGCGAGGATCTGCGCACGCGCCTCGGCTGGGGGCTCGTGTTCCACCTGTCGCCGCCGTCCGACGCCGGCAAGATCGCCGTGCTGAAACTGGCGGCGAAGGAGCGCGGGATCGCGCTCACCGACGACATCGCCGCGTACCTGCTGACCCATTTCCGCCGCGACATGCCGAGCCTGATGGCGCTGCTCGACGCGCTCGACCGCTTCTCGCTCGAGCAGAAACGCGCCGTCACGCTGCCGCTGCTGCGCCGGATGCTGGCCCGCCCCGGCGACGACATCGCACCACCGGGCACAGGCCCGAACCGCTTCGAGTAAAATGCCCTTCCATGACTAATCTGGCACTCTTTGACCTCGATCACACGCTGATCCCGACCGATAGCGACCACGAATGGGGCCGCTTCATGGTGAAGCTCGGCATCGTCGACGCGGAAAGCTTCTCGCGTCAGAACGATCAGTTCTTCGCCGACTACAAGGCCGGCAAGCTCGACATCCATGCGTACCTGTGCGCGATGCTCACGCCGCTCGCGAAGTATTCGCGCGCGCAGCTCGCGCAATGGCACGAGCAATACATGCACGAGGTGATCCGCCCCGCGATGACGCCCGCCGCGCTCGAGCTCGTGCGCAAGCACCTCGATGCCGGCGACCTGTGCTGCGTCGTGACCGCGACCAACGAATTCATCACGCGTCCGATCGCGACCGCGTTCGGCGTCGACACGCTGATCGCGTGCGAGGTCGAAACGACCGACGGGCACCCCGACTCGCCGTACACGGGCCGGCCGACCGGCACGCCGAGCTATCGCGAAGGCAAGATCGTGCGCACCGAAGCATGGCTCGCGTCGCTCGGCAAGCACTGGGACGACTTCGAACACAGCTACTTCTACAGCGACTCGCACAACGACATCCCGTTGCTCGAGAAAGTCACCGACCCGATCGCGACCAACCCCGACGACACGCTGCGTGCGCATGCAAGCGACCGCGGCTGGCGCATCCTCGATCTTTTCTGAACGTCGTGATCAAAAAATTCATTCGCAAGCTGCTCGGCCAGGACGGCGCCGAACAAACGTCGCCCGTCGAGGCGCCCGCCGCCGACACGGCCCCTGCCTCGCGCCCCGCAAAGGGCAGCCGCGGCGCGAGCGCCAAAAAGCCGCGCGGCAATCACGAACCGACCGTCGTGCCGGCCAGCGTGCACCGGATCGACCCGTCGCTGATCTCGAAGAACGCGGTGCGCGTGACCGACACGCTGCAGCAGGCGGGCTTTCGCGCATTCATCGTCGGCGGCGCGGTGCGCGACCTGCTGCTCGGCATCGCGCCGAAGGACTTCGACGTCGCGACCGACGCGACGCCGACCGAGGTGCAGCGCCTGTTCCGCCGTGCACGCCTGATCGGCCGCCGCTTCCAGATCGTCCACGTGCAGTTCGGCCAGGAACTGATCGAGGTGTCGACGTTCCGCGCGCTGGTCGACGCCCCGCCCGAAGCCGCCGCGGCCGAGCCGCCGAAACGCCTGAAGCGCGACGAGCTCGACCGCCGCACGCACGCGGTGGACGCGAGCGGCCGCGTGCTGCGCGACAACGTGTGGGGCGAGCAGCACGAAGACGCCGCGCGCCGCGACTTCACGATCAACGCGATGTACTACGACCCGTCGACGCAGACGGTGCTCGACTACCACGACGGGATGGCCGACGTGCGCGCCCGCCTGCTGCGGATGATCGGCGACCCGGCCACGCGCTATCGCGAGGATCCGGTGCGGATGCTGCGCGTCGTGCGCTTCGCGGCGAAGCTCGGCTTCGAGATCGAGCCGCACACGCGCGAGCCGATCAACGCGCTCGCCGACCTGATCAACAACGTGCCGGCCGCGCGCCTGTTCGACGAAATGCTGAAGCTGCTGCTGTCGGGCCATGCGCTCGCGTGCCTGAAGCAGCTTCGCAAGGAAGGCCTGCACCACGGGCTGCTGCCGCTCCTCGACGTGGTGCTGGAACAGCCGCAGGGCGAGAAGTTCATCACGCTCGCGCTGAACAACACCGATGCGCGCGTGCGCGCCGGCAAGCCGGTGTCGCCGGGCTTCCTGTTCGCGACGCTGCTGTGGCACGACATGCGCCAGCGCTTCGAGCAATACACGGCCGAAGGCGAAATCCCGGTGCCGGCGCTCCATCGCGCGATGGACGACGTGCTCGACATGCAGACCGAGAAGCTCGCGATCCACAAGCGCTATTCGGCCGACATGCGCGAGATCTGGGGCCTGCAGCTGCGCCTGGAAAAACGCTCGGGCCGCAGCGCGATGCGGCTGCTGGAACACCAAAGGTTTAGAGCGGGGTATGATTTCCTCCTGTTACGCTGCGAATCCGGCGAGCTCGATGCGGAAGTCGGACAGTGGTGGACGGATTTCATCGAAGGCGACGCAGCCGCCCGCGAGGCCCTGCTCACGCAGGGCGGCTCGAAGGAAAAATCGCCCCGCAAGCGGCGCCGCCGCGGCGGTGCGCGAAACCGCAAGCCGGGCGAAGGCGCAGCCGAGCAGGCGCCGGACACCGCAGGCGGTTCCGACGACTGACGCGCTCGGCGGCGAACGACGTAGGAAGTGATGCCATGACGGTTGCATATATCGGACTGGGGGCGAATCTCGGCGATGCGCGCCAGACCCTGAAGGACGCGGTGGTGTGCCTTGCGCAGCAGCGCACCATCTCGATCCTCGGCAAATCGAGCCTGTATCGCACGGCGCCCTTCGAAGCGGGCGGCGACGATTACTACAACTGCGTCGTCAAGCTCGACACGACGCTGTCGGCCCGGGAGCTGCTCGCGCTCTGCCAGAAGATCGAACATCACTTCGGGCGCGAGCGCCCGTATCGCAACGCGCCGCGCACGCTCGACCTCGACATCCTGCTGTTCGGCACCGATTCGATCGACGAACCCGACCTGATCGTCCCGCATCCGCGCCTCACCGACCGCGCATTCGCGCTCGTGCCGCTCGTCGAAATCGAGCCGGCGCTCGACATCCCCGCGCGCGGCCGCGCCGATGCGTTCCTCGCCGCGGTCGCCGACCAGCGCGTCGAGAAGGTGCAGACCTGTCAATGCCTGATGCAGAAGGCCCTTGCCGCCGGCGCAGACGCCGACAAGAACCCCTGTCGATGAACACCACTCCGCTGACCGTCACCGCCCCCGACCTGCGCGCCCCGCATCGCTATCTCGTGATCGAAGGCCCGATCGGCGTCGGCAAGACGACGCTCGCGCGCCTGCTCGGCGAGCGCTGGTCGATGCAGATGCTGCTCGAACGCCCGCAGGACAACCCGTTCCTCGAACGCTTCTACCGCGATACCGCGCGCTACGCGCTGCCCGCGCAGCTGTCGTTCGCGCTGCAGCGCGCGCAGCAGGCGCGCGAACTGATCGGCGCGCTCGACACGGGCCGGCCCGTCGTCGCCGATTTCATGCCGCAGAAGAACGACATCTTCGCGCGGCTGAACCTGCCGGAAGACGAATGGCAGCTGTACCGGTCGATCGCGACCCACCTCGACGTGCCGCAGGCCCCCGCGCCCGATCTCGTCGTCTACCTTCAGGCGAGCCCCGAGGTGCTGTTCTCGCGCATCCAGAAGCGCGGGCTGCCGATGGAGCTGCAGATCAGCGACGCGTACCTGCGCTCGCTCGTCGACGCGTACAACGAATTCTTCTATCACTACGACCGCACGCCGGTACTGACGGTCGCAGCCGAACACCTGAACCCGCTGGATTCCCCCGAAGACCTCGCGCTGCTGGTCGAACGCATCGAGACGATGCGCGGCCGCAAGGAATTCTTCGTCAAGGGCGAAACGACGCGCTGACGCGTCCTCGCCCGTCGTTTTCACCATCGAACCGGATTTCCCATGACCTATCTCCAGGAATCGAGCCGGCCTGCCGTCACGGTGCCCAAGCTGCAGGCAATGCGCGACGCCGGCGAGAAGATCGCGATGCTCACCTGCTACGACGCGAGCTTTTCGTCGCTGCTCGATCGCTCGGGCGTCGACGTGCTGCTGATCGGCGATTCGCTCGGCAACGTGCTGCAGGGCCACACGACCACGCTGCCCGTGTCGCTCGACGACATCGCATACCACACCGCGTGCGTCGCGCGCGTGCAGCCGCGCGCGCTGATCATGGCCGATTTGCCGTTCGGCACGTACGGCACGCCGGCCGAGGCATTCGCGAGCGCCGTCAAGCTGATGCGCGCCGGTGCGCAGATGATCAAGCTCGAAGGCGGCGAATGGCTCGCCGAGACGATCCGCTTCCTCGTCGAACGCGCGGTGCCCGTGTGCGCGCACGTGGGCCTCACGCCGCAGTCCGTGCACGCGTTCGGCGGCTTCAAGGTACAGGGCAAGACCGAGGCCGGCGCCGCGCAACTGCTGCGCGACGCGCGCGCGGTCGAGGAAGCCGGCGCGCAGGCCGTCCTGCTCGAGGCCGTGCCGACCCTCATCGGCTCCGAGGTCACGCACATGCTGCGCGTTCCGACGATCGGCATCGGCGCCGGCGCCGACTGCTCGGGCCAGGTGCTCGTGCTGCACGACATGCTCGGCATTTTCCCCGGCAAGCGTCCGCGCTTCGTGAAGGATTTCATGCAGGGCCAGCCGACCATCCAGGCGGCCGTCGAAGCCTATGTGCGCGCGGTAAAGGACGGCTCGTTCCCCGGTCCGGAACACTCGTTCTGACGTGCGGCCGGCGGCTCGTTCGCCGGCGCCGTCCCGATACAAAAAAGCGCGGCGCCCTTCGCGGGGCGCCGCGCTTTTTTGATTGGATGCCGTGTTGCCGAATCTCGGCGGCGCCGGCTCGGGTTTGCGGCCCGATCGGTCATCGTGTCACTTCAATACCGCGTCGAGCGCGCCGCGCAATGCATTGGTCAGCAGCAGCGCTTCCGCGCGCGCAAGGTCGTCGCATATGACGACACGTTCCACCGCGCCGAACGCGCGGTCGTCGAGCAGCACGCCGCGCATCACGCCCGGCAGCACGCCGCTCGCCAGCGGCGGCGTCACCCACCGGCCGTCGAGCTTCACGAACAGGTTCGAGCGCCCGCCTTCCGTCACCTCGCCGCGTTCATTGACGAACAGCATGTCGAAGCCGCCGAGTGCTTCCGCCGCCTGCCATGCACGGTCGTATTCGGCACGGCGCGTCGTCTTGTGCAGCAGCAGCGCGTCGTCCGTGCGGGTCGGTGCGAAGCCGTGCGCGGACGCGAGCATCACGCCGACCGGCCCCGCAGGCAGCGGCTTCAGCACGGCTGCCGTGATGTCGACCGTGCCGTCCTTCGCGAGCGCGAGTTTCATCCGGTACGGGCCGTCGCCGTCGAGCGCCGCACAGCGCGCGCCGACCTCGCGGCGCAACGCCTCGGCGTCGAAGCGAAAACCGAACGCATCCGCGCTGCGCTGCAGCCGCGCAAGATGGCGCTCGAAATGCCGGATGCCGTCCGCACGCGTCGCGGCCGTGGTTTCGAACAGCTGGAAGCCGGGATCGGCGTCGGTCAGGAATCGCGCTTTCAATTCGCACTCCGCATATTCGTCGGCGGCGACGCTGTCGAGCACGATGCCCGCGCCGACGCCCATCGTGCCGCGCCGCCGGCCGGCAGCGGCCGTTGCCGCGTCGCGCGCGTCGATCGTCGCGGCGGCATCGACACCGACCGCTTCGAGCGTCAGCGTCCGGATCGCGACCGACAGGCAGAAATCGCCGCAGCCGGCCGCGCCGTCGGACGACGCATCGCCTGTCGACCGGTCTTCCTTCAGCGCATCGAGCCAGCCGATCGCGCCCGTGTAGAGGCCGCGCGGCGTCGACTCGATCGCGTCGATCAGTTCCATCGTCTTGTGCTTCGGCGCGCCGGTGATCGATCCGCACGGAAACAGCGCGCGCAGCATCTGCGCGAACGTGGTGCCGTCGCGCCAGCCGGCCTCGACCGTCGACGTCATCTGCCACACCGACGCATACGGCTCGACCGAGAACAGCGCCGGCACCTTGACCGTGCCCGTGCGCGCGATCCGCGACACGTCGTTGCGCAGCAGGTCGACGATCATCACGTTTTCCGCGCGGTTCTTCGGATCGTTCGCAAGAAACGCGGCCGCCGCCGCATCGTCGCGCGGATCGGCAGCGCGCGGCGCGGTGCCCTTCATCGGCCGCGCGCGCAGCACGTCGCCATGCCTCTCGACGAACAACTCCGGCGAGCACGACACGACCCACGCGCCGTCGGGCAGTGCGATCAGCGCGCCGTAACGCACGGGCTGACGCGCACGCAGCCGCCGGTACAGCGCCGGCGGCGTGCCGAACATGTCGAAATTCAGCCGGTACGTGTAGTTGATCTGGTACGAATCGCCCGCGCGCAGCGCGTCGTGCACCGCTGAGATCGCCGCGTCGAACGCGTCGCGCGACACGCTCTTCGCGACGTGCGCGACGCCCGCGATCGACGGCGGGCCGCCGCCATCCTGCCGCGCGAGCCACGCGTCGACTTCGTCGCGCGACAGGCGTTCGCAGCGCGCATACAGCAAAAAGCGCAGCGGGGCATGGCCCGGCTGCGCTCTTTCCAGATTGCGTCCGAATTCGTAATCGCCGACGACGACCGCATGCAGCCCGTCACGCAGATCCTGCGCCACCGCCGCATCGACTTCGTCGAGCCGTGCCGGATCCGTGCATACGCGTTCGCGCACGAAACCGGAATACAACCGGCTCGACCGCGCGGACGCGGTCGAGTCGCAATCGTCCAAGAGCGCGAACGACGCGCTCTCGTTGCCTTCAGTCATGCCGTTACTCGAAGAAGCTCTTCACCCGGTCGAACCAGCTCTTGCTCTGCGGGCTGTGACGCGCACCGCCCTCGGCCAGCGACTTCTCGAACTGCTTGAGCAGGTCGCGCTGCTGGTCGGTCAGCTTCACGGGCGTCTCGACCTGCACGTGCACGTACAGATCGCCCGCGATGCTCGAACGCAGACCCTTGATCCCCTTGCCGCGCAGGCGGAACGTCTTGCCCGACTGCGTGCCTTCCGGCACCGGGAACGACGCACGGCCGGCCAGCGTCGGCACCTCGATCTCGCCGCCGAGTGCGGCGGTCGTGAACGGGATCGGCATCTGGCAGTGCAGATCGTCGCCGTCGCGCTCGAACACCGAGTGCGGCTTGATGTGGATCTCGACGTACAGGTCGCCCGGCGGCCCGCCGTTGATGCCCGGCTCGCCGTTGCCGGCCGAGCGGATCCGCATCCCGTCGTCGATGCCGGCCGGGATCTTCACTTCGAGCGTCTTGGTTTCCTTCACCTTGCCCGACCCGTGGCAGTGCACGCACGGTTCAGGGATGTAGGTGCCGGTGCCGTGACACTTCGGGCAGGTCTGCTGGATGCTGAAGAAGCCCTGCGACATGCGCACCGTGCCCTGGCCGTGACAGGTCGGGCAGGTTTCCGGCTTCGTGCCGGGCTTCGCACCCGACCCGTGACAGACTTCGCACGACACCCAGCTCGGCACGCGGATCTGCGTGTCGTAGCCGTGCGCGGCCTGCTCGAGCGTGATTTCCATGCTGTAGCGCAGGTCGGCACCGCGATATACCTGCGGGCCGCCGCGGCCGCCGCGCGCGGCACCGCCCGCGGCCTGACCGAAGATGTCGCCGAAGATGTCGCCGAACGCATCCGCGAAGCCGCCGAAACCCTGGCCGCCCGCCCCACCCATGTTCGGATCGACGCCCGCGTGGCCGTACTGGTCGTACGCCGCCCGCTTCTGGCCGTCCGACAGCATTTCATAGGCTTCCTTCGCCTCCTTGAAATGCTCTTCCGCATCCTTGCTGTCCGGATTGCGGTCAGGGTGATACTTCATCGCAAGCTTGCGATATGCCTTCTTGATTTCGTCGTCGCTCGCATTCTTTGCGACGCCCAGAACCTCGTAGTAATCCCGTTTCGCCATATCGATTCACTGTGCCGTCGCGCGTCACGCACGCGGCGGCTCCTTTCGCCCGCAGTAAAGTCTCTCGACTCGTCTGGCGCTGCGCCGTCCGCGGACGGCTCGCGCAGCACCCGCCAAAAAACAAATGTGCCCGGAGGGCCGCGAAGCCCGCCAGGCGTGGAGTCGATCCGGCCATCCGGAAGGGAAAGACAGACCGCTGTTCAGCCGCGCCGCGCGCGTCTCGCGCGCGGCGTGCGGTGCCATGGCAACCCGGCTTAGTCCTTCTTCACTTCCTTGAATTCGGCGTCGACGACGTCGTCGGCAGCCTGCTGAGCACCGCCCGCGTGGGCCGCGCCTTCCGCTGCACCCGCCGCGCCGGCCGCACCGGCCTGCTGCGCCTGCATGTCGGCGTACATCTTTTCGCCGAGCTTCTGCGAAGCCTGACCGAGTTCCTCGACCTTCGCGTCGATCGCCGCCTTGTCGGCCGACGACTCTTTCAGGACGTCCTCGAGCGACTTCAGCGCCGCTTCGATCTTCTCCTTCTCGCCCGCGTCCAGCTTGTCGCCGTACTCGGTGAGCGCCTTCTTCGTGCTGTGGACCAGCGCATCGCCCTGGTTGCGCGAATCGGCCAGCTCGCGCAGCTTGTGGTCTTCCGCCGCGTTCGCTTCCGCGTCCTTGATCATCTGGTCGATTTCAGCGTCGGACAGGCCCGAGTTCGCCTTGATCGTGATCTTGTTTTCCTTGCCGGTCGCCTTGTCCTTCGCGCCGACGTGCAGGATGCCGTTCGCGTCGATGTCGAAGGTCACTTCGATCTGCGGCACGCCGCGCGGCGACGGCGGGATACCTTCGAGGTTGAACTCGCCGAGCAGCTTGTTGCCTGCCGCCATCTCGCGTTCGCCCTGGAACACCTTGATCGTCACGGCCGACTGGTTGTCGTCCGCCGTCGAATACACTTGGGCGTGCTTCGTCGGGATCGTCGTGTTCTTGCTGATCATCTTCGTCATCACGCCGCCGAGCGTCTCGATACCGAGCGACAGCGGGGTCACGTCGAGCAGCAGCACGTCCTTGCGGTCGCCCGACAGGACCTGGCCCTGGATCGCCGCGCCGACTGCGACTGCTTCGTCCGGGTTCACGTCACGGCGCGGATCCTTGCCGAAGAACTCCTTCACCTTTTCCAGCACCTTCGGCATGCGCGTCTGGCCGCCGACCAGGATCACGTCGTCGATGTCCGACACCTTGACGCCGGCGTCCTTGATCGCGATGCGGCACGGTTCGATCGTGCGCTCGACGAGGTCTTCCACCAGCGCTTCCAGCTTCGCGCGGGTGATCTTCAGGTTCAAGTGCTTCGGGCCCGACGCGTCCGCCGTGATGTACGGCAGGTTGATTTCGGTCTGCTGGCTCGACGACAGCTCGATCTTCGCCTTTTCAGCGGCTTCCTTCAGGCGCTGCAGCGCGAGCACGTCCTTCGACAGGTCGACGCCCTGCTCCTTCTTGAACTCGCCGATGATGTAATCGATGATGCGCTGGTCGAAGTCCTCGCCGCCGAGGAACGTGTCGCCGTTGGTCGACAGCACTTCGAACTGCATTTCGCCGTCGACGTCCGCGATCTCGATGATCGACACGTCGAACGTGCCGCCGCCAAGGTCATACACGGCGATCTTGCGGTCGCCCTTCTCGACCTTGTCAAGACCGAACGCGAGCGCGGCCGCGGTCGGCTCGTTGATGATCCGCTTGACTTCGAGGCCCGCGATGCGGCCGGCGTCCTTGGTCGCCTGGCGCTGGCTGTCGTTGAAGTACGCCGGCACCGTGATCACGGCTTCCGTGACCGGCTCGCCGAGGTAGTCTTCGGCCGTCTTCTTCATCTTGCGCAGCACTTCCGCCGAAACCTGCGGCGGTGCGAGCTTCTCGCCGTGTGCCTCGACCCATGCGTCGCCGTTGTCGGCCTTGACGATGGTGTACGGCATCAGGCCGATGTCCTTCTGGACTTCCTTCTCTTCGAAGCGGCGGCCGATCAGGCGCTTCACCGCGAACAGCGTGTTCTTCGGGTTGGTCACCGACTGACGCTTGGCCGGCGCGCCGACGAGCACTTCGTTATCATCCATGTAGGCGATGATCGACGGCGTCGTGCGCGCGCCTTCCGAGTTCTCGATGACCTTGACCTGGTTGCCTTCCATGATGGCGACGCACGAGTTCGTGGTGCCGAGGTCAATACCAATGATCTTTCCCATTTTTTCCTAATCTCCAGAAATGCTTGTTTGCTGCGCGAAACCCCGCGTTTTTGGGTGGTTTCGCGCGCCAGAATTCAACTCTGTTCCCGAAATGCGTCCGGCCGGTCCGTTTTCAAGACCCGCCAGGCGATGCGGATATTAAATTTTTTCAATCGCCGCCGGTAGCCGGATCGTGCGGACCGCCGTTGCCGTCCGACGGCGCGCCGGCCGCCGCCGCGATCTTCGCGCGCGCCGCCGACACCGCCGCCTGGAACTGCGCGAGGCCATGCCAGCCGGTCGCGCGGCCGAGCCGCTTGCCGCGGTGGAAAAAGAACCACGTCGGCACGCCGTGCAGGCCGAAGCGGCGCCCCAGCTCATGGTGTTCGTACACGTTGCAATGGAACCACTTCAGGCCCAGCGCGCGGATCGCGTCCGGCTGGGCGAGCAGCGCCTTCTTCGCGATCTCGCAGTTGAAGCAGTCGACGCCCCAGAAGAACACCACGGCGAGTGCATCGCCGGCGCCGGCGATCCCGGCGTCGAACGTGTCGGCGGCGAGCGCCTGCATGTCGAACGTGTCGAACGCGGCCGGATCGACGCCGGCGGGAACCATCGCGGCAGCCTTACTTCGGCTGCGCGACCGTGACGAGCGCCGGGCGCAGGACGCGGTCGGCGATCATGTAGCCCTTTTGCAGCACGGTGACGACGGTGTTCGGCTCCTGCTCGGCGGGCACCATCGAAATCGCCTGGTGCTGGTGCGGATCGAACTTTTCGCCGACCGGGTTGATCGCGACGACACGGCCCTTATCGAGCGCGCTCGTCAGCTGGCGCAGCGTCAGCTCGACGCCTTCGCGCACCTTCGCGATGTCGCCGGACGTGTCGCCGACGGCGGCCTCGAGGCTGTCCAGCACGGGCAGCAGGTGCTCGGCAAAGCTCTCGATCGCAAACTTGTGCGCCTTCGAGACGTCATCCTGCGCGCGGCGGCGCACGTTCTCGGTCTCGGCCTTCGCCCGGAGGAAGCTCTCCTGCAGCTCGGCGACCTTGGCTTGAGCGTCCGCGAGCGCCGCGTCGGCTGCTTCGGCGGCGGGAGCGGCGCCTTGCGCCGCCTGCTTCTCGCTGCCGATGTCTTCGGCCGATTGGGTAGCCGGGTTCTCTTGCGTGTTTTCCATGTCGCTGAAAGTCGATTAGAGGTTGAAGCCAAATCGGCAACCGCCGGACCGTATATCCGGCGGCACCGCACATTGTTGGGGCAAATAAGGGCGAAAACTGCAATTTCAAGAGGGTTATTCGCCGGCATTCGCCAATGCCGAGAAACAACCGCGCCGCATGCCGCCCGATTGCGCGCATTTGCCGCCAAATCGGCGGAAACGGCCTGTAACAACGCTTACCGGGCAAGTACTAGCCCGGCACAGGGCGCTGAACTACACTCCAGTGAAGCGTCGGAAAAGCGTGTTTACCCTAGCTGACCGCCGCCTGACATCCACCTGGCGCCGCATTCACCCGTCCCGAGAGGCGAGTACCGTGAAACTGACCTTTGCCATATCGGTGGTCGCGCTGGTACTGATTGCCGGCACCACCACCATCTGCCTGTCCGGAGCCGTCACCGACCGCACGACCGAATACGGAAGCGCGCGGGCGACGTTCGACCAGATGTTCAGCTCCCACCAGAAAATCTGTCGATGATGCGCCGGTCGCGCTTGGTCGGCCGGCCGTGCAGTTCCGCCGCCGGCTCGCGATACGTGCGGCGCCGTTCCAGTTCGGCGAGCCGCGCGACGCGCCCCGCTTCCATTTCCTGGTAAAGCGTCTGCGCGATGCTCGCGGGCCCGCGCACGTCGCAAATGCCCAGCACGGCAATGTGCCAGACGACACCATCGATCGCAATCTCGACCTCGTCGCCGACGCGCACGTCCTTCGCCGGCTTGACCGCCGCGCCGCCGATCTTCACGTGGCCCTTGTCGACCGCGTCGGACGCGAGCGAGCGCGTCTTGAAGAAGCGGGCCGCCCACAGCCATTTGTCGATGCGCAGCTTCGCTGCCGGGTTCCGTCGAAATCCTGTAGTTCATCGCGTTCAACTCACCGTTTCGGGCTGCGCGGCCTTCACCGGCCAGCCCTGCAGATTCTCGGCGACGATCTCGCCCACCGCGCCGATCCACGCGGGCGCGCCGTTCAGGCACGGAATCCGGTGGAACGCCTGGCCGCCGCCCGCGATGAACGCGTCGCGCACCTCCATCCCGATCTCCTCGATCGTCTCCAGGCAATCGGCCGTAAAACCGGGACAGAACACGTCCGCTCGCCGCACGCCGGCCTCGCCGAGCTCGCGCAGCGTCGGCGCCGTGTACGGCTGCAGCCACTCGGCCTTGCCGAACCGCGACTGGAACGTCACGCGGCACTCGAGCGTCGACAGCCCGAGCACGGCCATCAGCAGCGCGCCCGTCTGCTGGCACTGGTCATGATAGGGGTCGCCCAGGTCGAGCGTGCGTTTCGGCACGCCGTGAAAGCTCAGCACCAGCTTGTCGCCGGCCGCGAAATCGGGCCGGCCGTGCTGCGCCCAGTACTGGCGCACCTGCTCGGCCAGCGCGTGAATGTAGGCCGGATGGTCGGCGTACTGCCGCACCGTGCGCACTTCCGGCTGGTTGCGCATCCGCGCGAGCGCGGCGAACGCGGCATCGAATGCCGTCGCGGTGGTGGACGCCGAGTACTGCGGATACATCGGCATCAGCAGCACGCGCTCGACGCCGGCACGCTTGAAGTGCGCGAGCGCCTGTGCAATGTTCGGGCTGCCGTAGCGCATCGCGTAGTCGACCGTCACCTGATAGCCGTTCGAGGCCAGCAGGTGGCGCACGCCGTCGGCCTGGCGCTCGGTGTATACGCGCAGCGGCGAGCCCTCGGGCATCCAGACGGCCGCGTATTTCTTCGCGGACGCGCGGCCGCGCAGCGGCAGGATCAGCGCGCGCAGCAACACCTGCCAGACGACCTGCGGGATTTCGACGACGCGGGGATCCGACAGGAATTCGGCCAGATAGCGCCGCACCGCGCGCGGCGTCGGGGCGTCTGGCGTGCCGAGATTGATCAGCAGCACGCCGATGCGATGGGCAGCCGCGACGCTCGAAGGCGGCTCAAGATCGAAACGCATGGGCAGGAACGTGCTCGGGGCACGCAGTCGGACGGCCCTCAATTATAGCGGGCCGCCTCGCTCGGGTCGGCTGGCCGTTCGGCCGACTGGCGGCGCGCGCGGCGCCGCGGCACGATGGCGGGACGGTGTCGCTCCAGGTTACTGCTGGCTCAGCGTGAGCGACAGCAGGCGCGCGGTGATGTCGACGATCGGGATCACGCGGTTGTAAGCCATGCGGGTCGGCCCGATCACGCCGAGCGTGCCGACGATCTGGCCGTTCACCTCGTATGGAGCGGTGACGACGCTCATCTCCTCGATCGGCACGAGCGTCGATTCGCCGCCGATGAAGATCTGCACGCCCTGGGCGTGGCTCGACACGTCGAGCAGTTGCAGGAGGCCCGTCTTTTGGTCGAACACGTCGAACAGCTTGCGCAGCCGCGCCATGTCGGACGACAGATCCGCCACTTCGAGCAGGTTGCGCTCGCCGGAAATGAGCACGGTGTCCTCGGTGTCGGGCACCTCGGTGCTGGCCGTCACGGCCGCGTGCATCAGCGTGGTCATGTCGCCGCGCAACTGGTCGATCTCGTCACGCAGGCGGCGGCGCACCTCGTCGAACGACAGCCCGGCGAAATGCGCATTGATGTAGTTGGACGCCTCGGTCAGCTGCGACGGCGAATAGTCGCGCGGCGTCGCGAGCATCCGGTTCTGCACGTCGCCCTCGGGCGTGACGATGATCAGCAGGATGCGCTTGTCCGACAGGCGCATGAACTCGATCTGCTTGAACACGTGGCTGCGGCGCGGCGTCAGCACGACGCCCGCGAACTGCGACAGGTTCGACAGCACGCTCGCGGCGGCCGCCACGACCCGCTGCTGCGGCTCGCCGGCCTGCAGCGTGTTCTGTACCTGGCGCGCCACGGCTTCGGCGTCGATCGGCGCCTCGACCGTCAGCATCGTGTCGACGAACAGGCGGTAGCCGCGCGGCGTCGGCACGCGGCCGGCCGACGTGTGCGGGCTCGACACGAGGCCGAGCTCCTCCAGGTCGGACATCACGTTGCGGATCGTTGCCGGGCTCAGCTCGAGCCCGGAGTAACGGGACAACGTGCGCGAGCCGACCGGCTGACCGTCGGCGATATACCGTTCGATCAGGGTTTTCAGGAGGGTTCGTGCGCGAGGATCTAGCATGATGGAAAATTTTAGCGCAACCGCGCGAGCACGGCGAGTGGCCGCGGCCACAGTCGCGCGGGCTGACCGATCCGGCCCCGTCTGCGCACAGCCGGTTCTTTTCGTCAACGAGCTATGGTGTAATGCCGGCATGAAAACCGGTAATCAGTTCAACACCGTCGCGCTCGTCGGCCGGAGCAACACGCCCGGCATCGCCGAGCCGCTCGCCACGCTGGCTGGCTGCATCGCGAAGCTCGGCTTCGAGGTCGTGTTCGAAGCCGACACCGCGCGCGAGATCGGCATCTCCGGCTATCCGGCGCTCACCCCGGCGGAAATCGGGGCGCGCGCGGACGTGGCGGTCGTGCTCGGCGGCGACGGCACGATGCTCGGCATCGGCCGCCAGCTCGCGCCGTACAAGACGCCGCTGATCGGGATCAACCACGGGCGGCTCGGCTTCATCACGGACATCGCGGCCGCCGACATGCAGGCGCGCGTTCCAGTGATCCTGTCGGGCAAGTTCGAGCGCGAGGAGCGCTCGCTGCTCGAGGCCCGGATCGTGCGCGACGGTGAACCGATCTACCACGCGCTCGCGTTCAACGACGTCGTCGTGAACCGCAGCGGCTTTTCCGGGATGGTCGAGCTGCGCGCGTCGGTCGACGGCCGGTACATGTATAACCAGCGCTCGGATGGCCTGATCGTCGCGACGCCGACCGGCTCGACCGCGTATGCGCTGTCGTCGGCCGGCCCGATCCTGCATCCGCAACTCCAGGGCATCGTGCTCGTGCCGATCGCGCCGCATGCGCTGTCGAACCGGCCGATCGTGCTGCCCGACGATTCGAAGATCGCGATCCAGATCGTCGGCGGCCGCGACGTCAACGTGAACTTCGACATGCAGTCGTTCACCGCGCTCGAGCTGAACGACACGATCGAGGTGCGCCGCTCGAAGCACACGGTGCCGTTCCTGCACCCGGTCGGCTACAGCTACTACGCAACGCTGCGCAAGAAGCTGCACTGGAACGAACACGCATCGAACGAAGACGACAAGGCGTCCTGACGCACCCCCGCCCGACACCATGCTCCGCCACCTCTCGATTCGCGACTTCGTCATCGTCGCCGCGCTCGATCTTGAATTCGACAGCGGCTTTACCGTCTTTTCCGGCGAAACCGGCGCCGGCAAATCGATCCTGATCGACGCCCTCGCCCTCGCCCTCGGCGAACGCGCCGACGCGAGCGTCGTGCGCGCGGGCTGCGGCCGCGCCGACATCACCGCCGAATTCACGCCGCACGACCGCGTCGCGCGCTGGCTCGACGAACATGCGTTCGACGCCGAGGACACCGTGATGCTGCGCCGCGTGATCGACGCGAACGGCCGCTCGCGCGCGTTCATCAACGGCACCAGTGCGACGCTCGCGCAGCTGCGCGAGCTCGGCGAGATGCTGGTCGACATCCACGGCCAGCACGCGCACCAGTTGCTGATGCGGCCCGACGCGCAGCGCGAGCTGTTCGACACGCACGCAGGCCTCGTCGCCGATGCCGCGAACGTCGCCCGCGCGTGGCGCGTATGGCGCGACGCGACGCAGGCGATCGACGCCGCGAAGGCGCACGAGCGCGAACTGCAGCTCGAACGCGAAAAACTCGCCTGGCAGCTCGCCGAGCTCGACAAGCTCGCGCCGCAACCGGGCGAATGGGACGAGGTCGGCAGCGAGCACAAGCGGCTGTCGCACTCGGCGAACCTGATCGCCGGCGTGCAGGGCGCGCTCAACGCGCTGTCGGAAGCCGACGACGCGATGCTCCCGCAGCTCGGCGCGATCGTGTCGAAGCTGCGCAGCCTGGCCGACTACGACACGGGGCTCGGCGATGCGCTCGCGTCGCTCGAGCCGGCCGAGATCCAGCTGCAGGAAGCCGTCTATTCGCTGTCGCACTACGCGCAGCGCCTCGATCTCGACCCGGCCCGGCTCGCGCAGGTCGAAACGCGCCTCGACGCGCTGCACTCGACCGCCCGCAAGTTCCGGCTGCCGCCCGGCACGCTGCACGAGGAACATGCGGCACGCCGCGCGCAACTGGCCGCGCTCGACGCGGCTGCCGATCTCGGCGCGCTCGATGCCGCACAGTCGAAGGCATGGGACGCCTATCTCGCCGACGCGAGGCACCTGTCGAAAGCGCGCGCGCAGGCCGCGAAGGCGCTCGGCACGGCCGTCACGGCCGGCATGCAGGAACTGTCGATGGCGGGCGGCAGCTTCGAAGTCGCGCTCGTGCCGCTCGCCGACGGTGGCCCGCACGGGCTCGAGCAGGTCGAATTCCGGGTCGCCGGGCACCCCGGCGTGCCGCTGCGGCCGCTCGCCAAAGTCGCGTCGGGCGGCGAACTCGCGCGGATCAGCCTCGCGCTCGCGGTGATCGCGAGCGCGGCAAGCCCGACGCCGACGCTGATTTTCGACGAAGTCGACACGGGGATCGGCGGCGGCGTCGCCGAAGTGGTCGGCCGCCTGCTGCACCAGCTCGGGCGCGACCGCCAGGTGCTGTGCGTGACGCACCTGCCGCAGGTCGCCGCGCGCGGCGATCATCACTTCCAGGTCGCGAAGGGCGCCGACGACCGCGGCGGCACCGTCTCGTCGGTCGTCCCGCTCGACAAGGCGAGCCGGGTCGAGGAAGTCGCGCGGATGCTCGGCGGGCTCGAGATCACGGCGACTACGCGCAAGCACGCGAAGGAAATGCTGGCGGCCTGACGCGCCCACCCCGCTATCCGTTCGTCGAATGCGAAAAGACCGGCGCATGCGCCGGTCTCCTGATGCGGAAAGCGGCCGCTCGATCGGCGCCCGCCCTGCCCCGCAGAGTCGAACGTTCGACTCAAACGCCCGTTTCGACCGCCCCGAACACGCGCTCCCACAGCGCCGTCACGGCCGCCCGCTCGTCGGCCACCAGGCCCGGATCGACCCGCGCCTTCTCCATCCCGTCGAGCCGCAGCTTGTGCTGCAGCTTCCGGTACTGGCGGTACGCGGCGCCGACACGCTCGGCCTCGTCCTCGCCCATCAGCCCGAACCGCGCGACCTCGCGCAGCAGCGCGATGTTGCCGGTGTTGCGGATCAGCTCGGCATCGCTCGACGCATGCAGCAGCACCCAATACTGGACGATGAACTCGATGTCGACCATCCCGCCGCGATCGTGCTTCAGGTCGAACAGCTCGGTCTGGTTCGGATGGCCCGCGAACACCTTGCCGCGCATGTCGACGATTTCCTTCGCGAGCACCGCCCCGTCGCGCGGCGTCGTCAGCACCTGCTGGCGGATCGCCTCGAAGTCCGCGCCGATCTGCGCGTCGCCCGCGCTGTAGCGGGCGCGCGTCAGCGCCTGGTGCTCCCACACCCACGCGGTGTTCGCCGCATCACCCTCGCGCAGCTGGTAGCGGCGGAACGCGTCGAGATCGGTCACGAGCAGCCCGGCCTCGCCGTTCGGCCGCAGCCGCAGGTCGATGTCGAACAGCGCGCCCGCGCCGGTCGCGGTCGTGAGCCACGTGATCAGCCGTCGCGTGAACGTCGTGTAGACGTCCGCCGAGCGCTCGTCGGAGTCGTCGTACAGGAAGATCAGGTCGAGATCCGATGCGTAGCCGAGCTCCTTGCCGCCGAGCTTGCCGTACGCGATCACCGCGAACTTCGGCACGTCGCGATGGCGCTTCGCGAGCTGCGACCAGACCACTTCGATCGTCACGTCGAGCACCGCGTCGGCGAGTTCGGACAGGCGGTCGCTCACGTGCTCGACCGACAGCTGGCCCGCCAGATCGATCAGCAGGATGCGGAACACCTCCGCATGCTGCGCATGCCGCAGCAGGTCCATCTGCTGCTCGGGGCCGTCGGCTGCCGCCAGGCGCGCACGCAGTGCATCCTTGAATGCGGGCCAGTCGAACGGGCTCGCGATCGCTTCGTCGTCGAGCAGTTCGTCAAGCAGCTGCGGATGGCGGATCAGGTAGCCGCCGCCCCAGCGCGTCGCGCCGAGCACCGACAGCACGCGGTCGAGCGCGGCCGGGTACTCGGTCAGGAGCGCGAGATAGACGCCGCGCCGGCTGACCGTCTCGAGCAGGTCGAACAGCCGCACGATGGTGTCGTCGCGGCGCGCGGCGTCGATTCGCGGCGCGGCCTCGAGCGCGCGCTGCGCGACGCTGTCGAAGCGCTGCCGGCTCTTTTCCGGCAGGCCCGCGTAGCGCGACGACTGCCAGATCGCGCGCAGCCGCGCGAGCACGGTCGCCGGATCGGCGAAGCCCAGGCCATCGAGGCGCGCGAGCAGCGTGTCGTCTTCGCCGTCGTCGGCGAGCGCCCCGCTCCAGATCCACCCGGCCGACGTGTCCTCGCCCGCCGCACAGGGGCCACCGCTCACCTTGTCCGCGAAAATCTGGTCGAACTGCGCCTCGACGAAGGTGCGATAGCCATCGAGCACCGTCATCAGCGCCGCGTAGTCCGCAAAGCCGAGCGACGCGGCCAGCGCCGCGCGCTCGTCCGGATCGACCGGCATCGCGTGCGTCTGCGCGTCGTCGCGGTACTGGAGCCGGTGCTCGAGCGTGCGCAGGAAGTTATAGGCGCCGGTCAGGCGCTCGCGCACGTCCTCGCCGATCAGCCCCCGCGCCTGCGCATGGCGCAGCACCGCGAGCGTGGGCCGCACGCGGAATTCCGCATCCTGGCCGCCGCGGATCAGCTGGAACACCTGCGCGCTGAATTCGATCTCGCGGATCCCGCCGCGCCCGAGCTTGATGTCGTCGGCCTTGTCGGGCCGCATCGACGCGCGGCGCGCGGCTTCCTGGCGAATCTGCTGGTGCAGCGAACGGATCGCGCCGATCACGCCGAAGTCAAGATAGCGGCGGTACACGAACGGCTTGACGATCGATTCGAGCTGCGCCTCCAGCCGCTGCGCCGCGTCGCTGTCGCCTTCCGACACGAGCCGGCCCTTGATCCACGCGTAGCGCTCCCATTCGCGCCCCTGCACGTAGAAATATTCCTCGAGCATCCCGAGGCTGCAGACGAGCGGCCCCGAATCGCCGTTCGGACGCAGCCGCATGTCGACGCGAAACACATAGCCGTCGGCCGTGACCTCGGACAGCACGCCGATCAGGCGCCGCCCGAGCCGCGTGAAGTACTCCTGGGTGGACAGCGGCGAGCGCGTGCCGCCGGCCGTCTCGCCGTCGTCCTCGTAGACGAAGATCAGGTCGATGTCCGACGACACGTTCAGCTCGCGGCCGCCGAGCTTGCCCATCCCGACCACGCCGAGCACGACGCGCTGGCCGTCGGCGCCACGCGGCTCGCCGTACATCGCCTCGAGCTCGGCCGACAGCAGCGCGAGCGAGCGCTGCACGGCCACTTCGGCGAGATCGGTCATCGCGGCCGTCACCTCGGCGACATCGGCGAGGCCGCGCAGGTCGCGCTCCGCGACCGCGCCGAACACCTCGACACGCAACTGCCGCAGCGCGCGCTTCAGCTGCTCGTCGCCCGGCGCGGCCGTGCCGGCCGGCGGCGCGAGCAGCTCGGTCAGGCGCGCGTCGAGCCGCGCGCGGGAAAGCGGCGCGGCGGCCCACGCGGCGATCTGGTCGGACAGCGCAGGACGCGCGGCGGCCGCGCGGGCGATGTAGCGGGAGTAGGACGGGCTGATCAGGGTGGAAGCGTCGGTCATCGAAAAGCGGGCCTGGCGGTAAGGCCCGCCGCCGCGGGGCGACACGTGCGCGCCCCGCTGCCGACAGGCCCCTTGGACTCGGCGCGGTGTCGCGACGCGGATGCGCCGCCGCGAAACCGCGCGCCGGAAAGCCCGTGCCGTGCTGCCGCAACGGCCGCCGGCACGAACCCCTGTGATACATTTCAACGTCAGTCTGCAAAACTACCATATCGCCGCCCTTCCGCCGCATGTCCGACCGTCAGGAATCCGCCGTAGCTGCGCCCGAAGCGGGACCTCCGAAGCACGATCACCCGGTCTTGCGTCGCGTGTTCAGGGTGACGCTGGCAGTCGGGATCGGCACCTACTTCATCGCGTCCGGCGCATTCCTCGGGCTGCGCTACGTGCTGCTGCCGCGCATCGACGAATACCGGCCGCGCATCGAGCGCGCGGTGTCCGACAAGCTCCACGCGCAGCTTTCGATCGGCAAGCTGTCTCCGAACTGGTCCGGCATGCAGCCGGGCGTCGAAGTCACCAACCTCACCATTCGCGGCCGTGACGGCCGGATCGCGCTGTCGGTCCCGCACGCGACGGCCGCGCTGTCGTGGATGTCGCTGCTGCGGCTGTCGCCCGCGCTGTCGAGCCTGATCGTCGACCACCCCGACCTCGTCGTCGCCCGCGCGGCCGACGGCTCGCTGACCGTCGCGGGCGTCGGCGTCGCGACCACCCACGGCGGCAACGACACGTTCAGCACGTGGCTGCTGAAGCAGGAAGCGATCGTGCTGCGCAACGGCACGCTACGCTGGCGCGACGCGCAGCACGACGCGCCGGAGCTCGCACTGTCGGGCATCCGCCTCGCGGTGCTCAACCACGGCCGCGAACACAAGGCCGCGCTTCAGGCCCCCGCGAACGGCACCTTGCTGCTCGGCCCGCTCGACTTCCGCGCGCGCTTCAGGCACAAGCCGCTCGCGCCGATCGGCAAGCCGACGAACTGGACCGGCGACGCCTATCTGTCGACCGGCCCGGTCGACCTGCAGACGCTCGGCCGCTATCTCGACATCCCGCTCACGATCCACGCGGGCCGGATCGACAACGCGATCTGGGCGACCTTCCAGGACGGCCACCTGCGCTCCGCGGGCGGCGACCTGCAGGGCGCCGACGTCGTGCTGCGCGTGCGGCCGACCCAGCCGCGCCTCGACGTGCCGACGGTCGGGTTCGGCTGGGACATGGCGCTGAACGCCGGCCGCGACTACACGCTGCACCTGACGCGCTTCAACGCGGCGCTCGGCCAGCCGCCGCTGCCGGACGGCACGCCGCTCGCCCGCTCGCTCGCGCTGTCGACGCTGACCGCCCGCTACCGCGTGCCGGCCGCCGACCAGGGGCAGTTGCTGAGCGTCGTCGGCGACCGCGTCGATCTCGGCATCCTCAGCGAGTTCATCCGCGGGCTGCCGCTGCCGGCGCGCCTGCGCAACGAGCTGATCAAGCTCGACCCGCGCGGGATGGTGTCGAACTATCACATCGAGGTCGAACGCGCGAAGCCGGCGCGGGCCGATCTCGCCGACGAAGAACGGCGCACGGGTTCCGCGCCGATCGTCCGCTACCGCTTTCTCGGCGATCTGCAGGGCATCAGCATCGCCGCGCAGGAGCCACCGCCGGGCCTGTCGCCGCGCGGCCATCCGCGCGCCGGCTGGCCGGGCGTCGAGAACCTGTGGGGCCGCATCGACGCGAACGAAACCGGCGGCAGCGCGCACTTCGACACGGTCAACGCGGCGGTCACGGTGCCCGGCGAATTCGACGAGCCGCGCCTGACCTTCGACCGGCTGCGCGGCAACGCGAAATGGGTGATCACGCCGGCGCCGGGCGAGAAGCACGCGCGCGTCGACGTGACGTTGCCCGACCTCTTCGTCACGAACCCCGATGCCGAGATCGCGGTGTCGGGCTCGTACACGAACCCCGGCCACGGCCGCGGCACGCTCGACCTGCGCGCGGATTTCGCGCGCGCGTCGGTGGCGCGCATTCCGCGCTACCTGCCGACCGGGATGTCCGAGCATCTGCGCGACTATCTCGGCCATGCGCTACAGGCCGGCCAGGTGACCAAGGGCGCGTCGATCGTCGCGCGCGGCCCGCTCGAGAAATTCCCGTTCGAACACCAGCCGGATGCCGGCGTGTTCCATATCGTCGCGCCGTTCACCGGCGGGCGCTTCGAGCCGACGCCGTACCCGCCGCGCAAGCTCGCGAACGGCACACCGAGCGTCTGGCCGGCGCTCGACGGAATCGACGGCGTGTTCGAGCTCGCGCAGAACAAGCTGCGCTTCGACATCGCGCGCGCGCGCTACAAGCGCGTCGCGCTGACGAAGGTCGCCGGCCGGATCGACGATCTCGGCAACCCGTCGAAGTCGCCGCTCGTCATCGACGGCCATGCGCAAGGCCCGCTCGCGGATCTGATCGACTACGCGGACAACAGCTCGCTCGGCACGATGAGCGGGCACATCGGCCAGCGGATCGATGCGCAGGGGCCCGCGGCGCTCGCGCTCAAGATCACGATTCCGCAGCACGTTCCGCATCCGCATACGCACGTCGAAGGCGCGCTTGCATTCGGCGGCAACACGCTGTCGACCGACGGCGTGCCGCCATTGTCGGCGCTGCGCGGCAGCGTGCGCTTCACCGAAGCCGGCGCGTCGCTGCACGACCTGTCAGGGCGCTTCCTCGGCGGCCCGGTGCACGCGAACGGCAACTTCCAGTCGCACGGCCCGTACGCGGTGAACGTCGACGGCAAGCTCGCGCTCGACGCCGCGCGCGGGCTGAACCTGCGCGGCACGGCCGCGGCGCTGCTCGAGCACGTGGTCGGCGACGCGCCGTACCGGCTCGCCGTGCGCGGCGCGCCGGGCCGCCTGCCGGAAATCGCCGCGCATTCCGACCTGACGGGCGTCGCACTGAACTTCCCGGCGCCGTTCGCGAAGCCGGCCGGCACGCCGATGCCGTTCCGCTTCACGCTGCAGCCGGCCGCGCAGGCGGACGGCAAGCGCCTCGAACACGCCGACCTGACGCTCGGCCCCGTGTCCGCGACCTACCTGCTCGACGCGACGCGCGGCCAGCCGCTGCGCGCGGTACGCGGCGCGATGGGCATCCACCGGATGCCCGACCTGCCGCAGGACGGCGTGAGCGCCGCCGTCGACGTCGACGAACTGGACGCCGACGCGTGGCTCGCGCTGGCTCACACGCTGCAGCGCGACACGCCGCGCGCGCCGGAGCAGGCCGCGCCGCGCATCGACGTCGCGAGCTTCACGCCGAAGCGCTTCGCGCTCCACTTCGGCACGCTGAAGCTGCTCAAGCGCAACTGGGAGAACGTGATCATCGGCGCGTCGCACGTCGACGAGCTGTGGCAGGCGAACATCGCGTCGAACCAGGTCTCGGGCTACCTGTCGTGGGCGCCGGGCGGCGGCCACAACGGCGCGGGCGTGCTGAACGCGCGGCTCGCGAAGCTCGTGATTCCGCAGAGCGCGCAGCACGACCTCGTCGGCCGCGCGATGAACCTGCCGACGCCGACCGACCGGCCGATACCGTCGGTCGACCTGATCGTCGACCAGGTCGTCGCGCGCGATCACGACATCGGCCGGCTCGTCGTCAATGCGCGCAACATCGACGAGGACGGCGCGCCCGTGTGGCAGCTCGACAAGCTCGAGCTGGCGAACCCGGCCGCGAAGCTGACGGCGACCGGCAACTGGCGCACGTCGCGCCGCGCGCTGGCGCGCGGCGTCGACGAAAACGACGCGCCGCGCCGCAGCGTGTTCGACTTCAAGCTCGACATCGGCAACGCGGGCGCGCTGCTCGACCGCGTCGGCCTGCCGCGCACGCTCGCGGACGGCCACGGCACGGTGACCGGCAAGGTCGGCTGGCGCGGCGGCCCGACCGCGGTCGATCTCCCGTCGTTCGGCGGCCAGGTCGCGCTGGATCTGGAGCACGGCCAGATCCTGAAGGTCGATCCGGGCGCCGCGAAACTGCTCGGCGTGCTGAGCCTGCAGAGCCTCGCGCGCTTCCTGACGCTGAATTTCCGCGACGTGATCGGCAAGGGGCTGCCGTTCGACAGGATCACGGGCACCAGCCGGATCTCGAACGGGATCGCGCGCACCGACGACTTCTCGATGACGACGGCGCCGGCGAACGTGACAGTGCGCGGCGCGGTCGATCTCGGCACCGAGACGCAGGACCTGCGTGCGCACGTCGCGCCGAAGATCAGTGCGGGCGCGGCCGCGATCGGAGCGGCCATCATCAATCCGCTGCTCGGCGTCGGCGTGCTGGCCGCGAACTACGCGCTGTCGGAGACGCTGTCGCACGCGTTCGCACTCGACTACACGATCACGGGCTCGTGGGCGCATCCGCACATCGAGCGGGTGCGGGGCGATCAGGGTAAGATGAATCACGGTCCGGCCGATGCGGCGACCCATTGATCGCTCGATGGTGCCGGGCCGCACCCCATTTATGACGCAACCGATCCTGCGATGACCGATCACACCCGTTCCGCCACGCCCTTTCGGGTCGCCGCGCTGCAAATGGTGAGCACGCCGGACGTCACGCGCAATCTCGCCGAAGCCGGCCGCCTGATCGCGGAAGCGGCCGGCGACGGCGCGCAGCTCGTGCTGCTGCCCGAGTATTTCTGCTTCATGGGCCACCGCGACACCGACAAGCTCGCACTCGCCGAACCTTACCGCGACGGTCCGATCCAGCGGTTTCTCGCGCAGGCCGCGCACCGTCACGGCATCTGGGTGATCGGCGGCACGCTGCCGCTGAAGGCGCCGGAACCCGATCGCGTGCTGAACACGACGCTCGTGTTCGACCCGAACGGCCAGGAGGCGGCCCGCTACGACAAGATCCACCTGTTCAACTTCGAGAAAGGCGACGAATCATTCGATGAGGCGCGCACGATCCGCGCGGGCGATACGGTCGTCGCGTTCGACGCGCCGTTCGGACGGGTCGGCCTGTCGGTCTGTTACGATCTGCGCTTTCCGGAGCTGTATCGCAGGATGGGCGACTGCGCGCTGATCGTCGTGCCGTCCGCGTTTACGTATACGACGGGCCGCGCGCACTGGGAAATGCTGCTGCGCGCGCGGGCCGTCGAGAACCAGTGCTACGTGCTCGCGGCCGCGCAGGGCGGCAAGCACGAGAACGGCCGGCGCACCTGGGGCCACAGCATGCTGATCGACCCATGGGGCGAGATCGTCGCGGTCCGCGACGAGGGCGCGAGCGTCGTGTCCGGCGCGCTCGATCCGCAGCGCATCGCCGACGTGCGCCAGAGCCTGCCCGCGTGGCGGCATCGCGTGCTGGCCTGAACCGCTGAAACGCCTCGGCGCTTGAAACGCCGCCCGGCCAACCCATCTGCCCAGAACGCACCCGACAACTTTTTGAGAACCCTCGATACCCGCATGAACATCATCGAACCCGGCATCCGCAATCTTGCGCTGGCGAAGGACATCCTCCTCACGCCGTACGGCCTCGACGAGAGCCTGCTCACGCGCACGATCGCCGACATCTTCACGCATCGCGTCGACTACGCGGACCTGTACTTCCAGGCGACCCGCAGCGAAGCGTGGAGCCTCGAGGAAGGCATCGTGAAGTCGGGCAGCTTCAGCATCGACCAGGGCGTCGGCGTGCGCGCGGTCGCGGGCGACCGCACCGCGTTCGCTTACTCGGACGACCTGTCGCCGGAAGCCATCGCGCAGGCGGCCGCGGCCACCAAGGCGATCGCGGCGGCCGGCGGCGGCCGCCAGAAGATCAAGGCCGCGACGTCGCTGAAGGGCATCTCGGGCCGCGACCTGTACCTGCCGTCCGATCCGCTCGCATCGCTCGACGCGACCGCCAAGGTCAAGCTGCTCGAGCGCATCGAGCAGATGGCGCGCGGCCGGGATCCGCGCGTCACGCAGGTGATGGCGGGCCTCGCCGGCGAATACGACGTCGTGCTGGTCGCGCGCAGCGACGGCGCGCTCGCGGCCGACATCCGCCCGCTCGTGCGCGTGTCGGTCACGGTGATCGCCGAACAGAACGGCCGCCGCGAGATCGGCTCCGGCGGCGGCGGCGGCCGCTTCGACTACGGCTACTTCACCGATGACGTGCTGTCGCGCTACGTCGACGACGCCGTGCACGCGGCGCTCGTGAACCTCGACGCGCGCCCCGCGCCGGCCGGCGCGATGACGGTCGTGCTCGGGCCGGGCTGGCCGGGCGTGCTGCTGCACGAGGCGATCGGCCACGGTCTCGAGGGCGACTTCAACCGCAAGGGTTCGTCGGCATTCGCCGGCCGGATCGGCGAGCAGGTTGCCGCCAAGGGTGTGACGGTGGTCGACGACGGCACGCTGCCGAACCGCCGCGGCTCGCTGAACATCGACGACGAAGGCAACCCGACGCAGTGCACGACGCTGATCGAGGACGGCATCCTGAAGGGCTACATCCAGGACACGCTGAACGCGCGCCTGATGAAGATGCCCGTCACCGGCAACGCGCGGCGCGAGTCGTATGCGGCGCTGCCGATGCCGCGCATGACCAACACGTACATGCTGAACGGCGACAAGGATCCGCAGGAAATCATCGCGTCGGTGAAGAACGGCCTGTACGCGGTGAACTTCGGCGGCGGCCAGGTCGACATCACGAACGGCAAGTTCGTGTTCTCGGCGTCCGAGGCGTACATGATCGAGAACGGCAAGGTCACCTACCCGGTGAAGGGCGCGACGCTGATCGGCAGCGGCCCGGAATCGCTGAAGTACGTGAGCATGATCGGCAACGACATGTCGCTCGACTCGGGCGTCGGCGTATGCGGCAAGGAAGGCCAGAGCGTGCCGGTCGGCGTCGGCCAGCCGACCCTGCGGATCGACAAGATGACGGTCGGCGGTACGGCATAACCGCATCGCGGCGCAGACAATCCGCGCATTTTGACGAATACGCGCGGATTGTCCGCATTTTTGAGCATCCCCGGTTGCCAGCCGACCGGCGACGCGGTATAAATTCCGAATCAACTTTTTTGACGAACCGAATCTCCGTCATGTCCGCCAAGTTTTATTTTTACTTTTTTTGGCATCTCAGACCGCTGGCGGATCGAGAGGGTTGATGGCGCGTGAAGCGCAACCGAAATTCCCGAAAAAACCGCCGGCGAACCCGGCGGTTTTTTTTCGCCCTTCGCCACCCGGTCGCTGCGCAGCGGGCCCCGCGGCCCCGACCGAAACCACTGAATCAGCTGAATTGATGAATCTGCCGCACGCCCACTGACCGAACGGCGCCCGGAAACAAGGAGAAACAGCATGCCCCCGCACAATACCGACGACGTCCGCATTCGCGAACTCAAGGAACTGACGCCGCCCGCCCACCTGATCCGCGAATTCGCGTGCTCCGAGGCCGCGTCCGAGCTGATCTACAACTCGCGCCAGTCGATGCACCGCATCCTGCACGGGATGGACGACCGGCTGATCGTCGTGATCGGGCCGTGCTCGATCCACGATACGAAGGCGGCGATCGAGTATGCGGGGCGGCTCGTGAAGGAGCGCGAGCGCTTCGCGGGCGAACTGGAAATCGTGATGCGCGTGTACTTCGAGAAGCCGCGCACGACGGTCGGCTGGAAGGGGCTCATCAACGATCCGCACCTGGACAACAGCTTCAAGATCAACGAAGGGCTGCGCACCGCACGCGAACTGCTGCTGCAGATCAACGAGATGGGGCTGCCGGCCGCGACCGAATACCTCGACATGATCAGCCCGCAGTACATCGCCGACCTGATCTCGTGGGGCGCGATCGGCGCGCGCACGACCGAGTCGCAGGTGCACCGCGAGCTGGCGTCGGGGCTGTCGTGCCCGGTCGGCTTCAAGAACGGCACCGACGGCAACGTGAAGATCGCGGTCGACGCGATCAAGGCCGCGTCGCAGCCACACCATTTCCTGTCGGTGACCAAGGGCGGCCACTCGGCGATCGTGTCGACGGCCGGCAATGAAGACTGCCACGTGATCCTGCGCGGCGGCAAGACGCCGAACTACGACGCGGACAGCGTGAACGCCGCGTGCGCGGACATCGGCAAGGCCGGCCTCGCCGCGCGCCTGATGATCGACGCGAGCCACGCGAACAGCTCGAAGAAGCACGAGAACCAGATCCCCGTGTGCGCGGACATCGGCCGCCAGGTCGCGGCCGGCGACGAGCGCATCGTCGGCGTGATGATCGAGTCGCACCTCGTCGAGGGGCGTCAGGACCTGAAGGAAGGCTGCCCGCTGACCTACGGCCAGAGCATCACCGACGCGTGCATCGCGTGGGACGACAGCGTGAAGGTGCTCGAAGGCCTCGCGGAATCGGTGAAGGCACGCCGCGTCGCGCGCGGCAGCGGCAACTGACGGGCGCAAACAGGCTGAACCGCATGACCCCGCCTGGCGGCGGATTGGTCATGCGGCCAGCCTGCGGTCGTCGTTTCGCTCTGCTAGACTAGCTAACATTATCTAGCTAACCAAGGAGGGTGACCATGCCGACCGTCAACATGCACGATGCCAAGTCGCGGCTCTCAAGCCTTGTCGAAGCGCTTGAACTGGGGCGCGAATCCGAAGTCGTGATCGCCCGCAATGGTCATCCGGTTGCCCGGATCGTTCCTTATGCTGCGCCAAAACGGATCGGTGCAGCCCGTCAGTTGCTTGCCGGGCTGAACATCCCGACAACCGTCGAGGCATTCAATGCCGGCGATGAATCGATCGCCGCCGACTTCGACGCGAGCTCGAAAGAGGGACTCGCACCGTGAAGCTGCTGCTCGATACGCACATCGCACTATGGGCGGCTGAAGGCGTGCCTCAACTTTCGGCGACCGCGGCCGCATTGATCGAACATCCTGAAAACACGCTGTACGTTAGCGCCGCGTCCATCTGGGAAATCGCGATCAAATACCGCAAAGGCAATCTGCCCGTCCATCCACGCGATGCGCGTTCGGCATTCCGGCTCGCCGGTTTTGCGGAATTGCCGATCAGCAGCGATCACGTCGAAGGTGTCGCCGCACTGCCCGATTTTCCGGATCATGCCGATCCGTTCGACCGCGTGATGGTCGCGCAGGCACTCCATGAAGGCATGCCGCTCGTCAGCGCCGATCCCAAGGTGTGGCGCTATCACGCCACGCTGATGCTGCGCGCCTGACGCGCTGCCCGCCACAAAATCAAAACCCGGCTCGCGCCGGGCTTTCTCATTGCCTTGGCCGAAACCGGCCGTCAGGCTCTCACTCGAGCGCACCCGAGCCGAAGATCTCGGTATTGATGCGCTCCGGCGCGACGCCGAGCGCGACCAATGCATCGCGTTGCGCCTTCATGAACGCGATCGGGCCGCAGATGTAGTAGTCGGCATCCGGCACCAGCGCATAGTGCTTCACGCGCTCCGGCGTCAGGCGCCCCTCGAGGTCGTGATCGACGCCGACACGGTCGTTCGGGCCGACCAGTTCGTACAGCACCGTGCGCTTGAAGTTGGCGTGTTCGCGCACCGTATCGTTCAGCCAGTCGCGGAACGCATGCACCGCGCCCGACCGGCATGCGTGGACGAACCGCACCTCACGCCGGCTGCCCTCGCCGGCCAGCGTCGATACCATCGACACCATCGGCGTCAGGCCGACGCCGCCGGAGATCAGCACGACCGGCGTATCGACGCCGCGCTTCAGCGAGAATTCGCCCATCGGCGCGGTCACCTCGACGATCGCGCCCTCCTCCACGCCGTCATGCATCAGCGTCGATACCTTGCCGGCCGGGATCGCTTCCGGCTGGCCGGCCTCGCGCTTCACCGAGATGCGCAGCCACTTGCCGTGCGGCGCGTCGGACAGGCTGTACTGGCGCGGCTGGTCGACGCCGAGATCGCCCACGAAGCGCTTCACCGTGATGTACTGGCCCGGCTCGAAGGTCGGCGCCTCGCCGCCGTCGGCGGGCGTCAAGTAGAACGACGTGATCTCGTCGCTTTCACGCACCTTGCGGGCGACCTTGAACGGACGGAAGCCGCTCCACGCGGCGCCCGCGTACAGGTCGGCCTCGGCGCCGATCAGGATCTGCGCGAGCTGGCCGTACGCGACGCGCCATGCCTCGAGCGTCTCCGCATCGACCGCGTCGCCGAGCACCTCGACGATCGACGCGAGCAGGTTCTCGCCGACGATCGGGTAATGCTCCGGGCGGATGTTCAGGCTCGCGTGCTTGTGCGCGATGTGCGACACCGCACCGCCGAGCGCGCCGAGGTTGTCGATGTTCGCCGCATACGCATAGACCGCCTTCGCGAGCGTTTCCGGCTGGCTGCCGGTCTTCTGGTGCGTCTGGTTGAACAGGTTCTTCAATTCCGGATGCCGCGCGAACATGCGCTGGTAGAAATGCTTCGTGATCGTCGCGCCATGCACGGCGAGGACAGGGGCAGTGGCCTTCACGCGAGCCATCTGATCAGCGGTGATGTGGGTCATGTTCGTTCTCCGTTAAACATGCACATACGATACATCTTTAAAAATCGACGCCCCTCGGGCAAATTGTCGCAGCGCGGAAAAACGACACCGGGCGTCAGCGGACGCGCCCGCGCTCCCACAGCACGTCCGAGCCGCCACCCGCGCGGTTCAGCACGCGCGCCAGCACGAACAGCAGGTCCGACAGCCGGTTCACGTACCGCCGCGGCGCATCATTGAGCGTGTCGGTGCGCCCGAGCGCGACGATCGAGCGCTCGGCGCGGCGGCACACCGTCCGGCAGACATGCGCAAGCGACGCCGCGCGCGAGCCGGCCGGCAGGATGAACTCCTTCAGCGGCGGCAGCGTCGCGTTGTAGTCGGCGAGCCACCGGTCGAGGCGCGCGAGGTGCGTGTCGTCGAGCACCGCGTGGCCCGGAATGCACAGCTCGCCGCCGAGATCGAACAGGTCGTGCTGGATCGTGACGAGCGCGGTGCGAATGTCGTCCGGCAGCGGCTCGGCAAGCAGCACGCCGAGGGTCGAGTTCAATTCGTCGACGTCGCCGATCGCGGCGATCCGTACATCGTCCTTGCCGACGCGCCGCCCGTCGCCGAGGCCGGTGGTGCCGTCGTCGCCCGTGCGCGTGGCGATCTTGCTCAAGCGGTTGCCCATGCGAATGTCCTCTCGTGCGCGGCCGCGACGCGGCCCGGTTGCGTTGCAACGCAATTATCGCAGCCCGCGGCGGGGGCCGCAGCGGACGTTGCAGCGTAGAATGAACCGAAACTTTGACAAGCAGTCGTCAGGAGACATTCGTGAATCACGCTGCCCCGCCAGCCGCCACGCGCCGCCCCCTCCCGCCCGCGATGCTCGACGCGCTGCGCGCCGCCTTCGGCGCGCGCGTGTCGACCGCCGACGCCGTCCGCGCCCATCACGGCCGCGACGAATCGCCGTTCGATCCGCAACTGCCCGACGCCGTCGTGTTCGCGCACAGCGCCGATGAAGTCCGCGAAGTCGTGTCGCTGTGCGCGCTCTACAGCGTGCCGCTGATCCCGTACGGCGCCGGCTCGTCGCTCGAAGGCCACTTGCTCGCCGTGCGCGGCGGCGTATCGCTCGACCTGTCGGAAATGAACCGCGTGCTGTCGATCAACGCCGAAGACCTGACCGTCACGGTCGAACCGGGCATCACGCGCAAGGCGCTCAACGAGGCGCTGCGCGACACCGGCCTGTTCTTCCCGATCGATCCGGGCGCCGACGCCAGCATCGGCGGCATGACCGCGACCCGCGCATCGGGCACCAACGCCGTGCGCTACGGGACGATGCGCGAGAACGTGCTCGGCCTGACCGCCGTGCTCGCCGACGGCCGCGTCGTGAAGACGGGCTCGCGCGCGCGCAAGTCGTCGGCCGGCTACGACCTCACGCGCCTGTTCGTCGGTTCCGAAGGCACGCTCGGCGTGATCACCGAGATCACGCTGCGCCTGCATCCGCTGCCCGAAGCCGTGTCGGCCGCGATCTGCACGTTCCCGTCGATGGGCGACGCGGTGCGCACCGTGATCGAGACGATCCAGATCGGCGTGCCGATCGCGCGCGTCGAATTCGTCGACGCGCTCGCGGTGCGCTCGATCAACCGCCACTCGAACCTGACGCTCGCCGAAGCGCCGACACTGTTCTTCGAATTCCACGGCACCGAAGCCGGCGTGAAGGAACAGGCCGAGCTCGTGCAGGCGCTCGCGGGCCAGAATCACGGCCAGGGCTTCGAATGGGCGACCCGCCCCGAGGACCGCACGCGGCTCTGGGCCGCGCGCCACAACGCGTACTTCGCGATGCTGCAGCTGAAACCCGGCTGCCGCGCGGTGACGACCGACGTGTGCGTGCCGATCTCGCAACTCGCCGCGTGCGTCGAGGAGACCGAAACCGACCTGCGCGCATCGTCGCTGCCCTGCCCGATCGTCGGCCACGTCGGCGACGGCAATTTCCACGTCGCGATCCTGATCGATCCCGACAAGCCCGAGGAACTCGACGAAGCCGAGCGCATCAACGACCGGATCGTCGAACGCGCGCTGCGCCTCGGCGGCACCTGCACGGGCGAGCACGGCGTCGGGCTGCACAAGATGCGCTTCCTGCCGAAGGAGCACGGCGAGCATGCCATCGACGCGATGCGCGCGATCAAGCTCGCGCTCGATCCGCGCAACCTGATGAATCCCGGCAAGATCTTCACGTGCTGACACGCCGGCGCGCCGCTGCGCCGCCCGCAGGAGACCCCATGAACGCTTCCGTCGAACTGTCGAGCGCGACTCGCGCGCAGCGCCAGCGCGAAGTCGTGCAGGCGCTGATGGCCGTGCTGCCGACGCATTGCCTGCTGTTCCGTGACGAAGACACCGCGCCGTACGAGTGTGACGGCCTGTCCGCGTACCGCCGGCTGCCGCTCGCGGTCGCGCTGCCCGAAACCGAATCGCAGGTGCAGCGCATCGTGCAGATCTGCCGCCGCATGGAAGTGCCGATCGTGCCGCGCGGCGCGGGCACGAGCCTGTCCGGCGGCGCGCTGCCGGTCGCGAACGGCGTCGTGCTGTCGCTCGCGCGCTTCACGCGCATCGTCGAGGTCGATCCGTACGCGCGCACGGCCACCGTGCAGCCCGGCGTGCGCAACCTCGCGATTTCGGAAGCCGCCTCACCGTACGGGCTGTACTACGCGCCCGATCCTTCGTCGCAGATCGCCTGCACGATCGGCGGCAACGTCGCGGAAAATTCCGGCGGCGTCCACTGCCTGAAATACGGGCTGACCGTGCACAACGTGATGCGCGTGCGCGCGGTCACGATCGACGGCGAGATCGTCGAATTCGGTTCGCTCGGCCTCGATACGCCGGGCCTCGACCTGCTCGCGGTGATGATCGGCAGCGAAGGGATGTTCGCGATCGTCACCGAGGTCACGGTGAAGCTGATCCCGAAACCGCAGACCGCGCAGCTCGTGATGGCGAGCTTCGACGATGTCGTGAAGGGCGGCGAGGCGGTCGCCGCGATCATCGCGTCGGGCATCATCCCGGCCGGGCTCGAGATGATGGACAAGCCGGCCACGCAGGCCGTCGAGGCGTTCACGCACGCGGGCTACGACCTCGACGCGAAGGCGATCCTGCTGTGCGAATCGGACGGCACGCCGGAAGAAGTCGCGGAGGAGATCGTCCGCATGACGGCGGTGCTGCGCGAGCACGGCGCGACGCGCATCCAGGTGTCGCGCAACGAAAGCGAGCGGCTGCGCTTCTGGTCGGGCCGCAAGAACGCGTTCCCGGCCGCCGGGCGCATTTCCGCCGACTATTACTGCATGGACGGCACCGTGCCGCGCCGCGCGATCGGCCCGCTGCTCGCGCGCATCGAGCAGCTCGAGACGCGCTACGGGCTGCGCTGCATCAACGTGTTCCATGCCGGCGACGGCAACATGCATCCGCTGATCCTCTACAACGCGAACGATCCGGACGAGCTGCACCGCGCCGAGCAGTTCGGCGCGGAAATCCTCGAATGCTGCGTGGAATTCGGCGGCAGCGTGACGGGCGAGCACGGCGTCGGCATCGAAAAGCTCAACTCGATGTGCGTACAGTTCTCGCCGCAGGAGCGCGATGCGTTCTTCGCGGTCAAGCGCGCGTTCGATCCGGCCGGGCTGCTCAATCCCGACAAGGGCATCCCGACCCGCGCGCGCTGCGCGGAGTACGGTCGCCAGCACGTGCGCGGCGGGCTGCTGCCGCACCCCGACCTGCCGCGCTTCTGAGCGCCGCGCGGTTGCGCGGGCCGCGACGTATCGCCCTGCCCGCGCGTCGGCCGTGCGCGCGGCGGTGCCTGCATGCCTTCGTGATACGGGGCTTAGGGATAGTCGCGATGTGGATTCGCGCCACCCCGGTACAATCGACCGGACAACAAGACGAGGCAGCAACAGAACATGGAAGAGGACGACATCGTCGCCGGATGGGCCGAGCGCATTCGCGCCGCCAGTGCCGACGGTCAGCCGCTGCGGATTCGCGGCGGCGGCACCAAGGACTGGTACGGCCAGGCGCTGGACGGCGAAATACTCGACACGCGCGCGTTTCAGGGCATCGTGTCGTACGACCCGGCCGAACTCGTCGTCACGGTCCGCGCGGGCACGCCGCTCGCGCAGCTTGAAACCGTCCTCGACGAGTGCGGCCAGATGCTGCCGTTCGAGCCGCCGCACTTCGGCCGCGCGGCCACCGTCGGCGGCTGCATCGCGGCCGGCCTCGCGGGCCCGCGCCGCGCGGCCTGCGGCGCGCCGCGCGATTTCGTGCTGGGCGTCACGCTGATGAACGGCCGCGGCGAAGTGTTGCGCTTCGGCGGGCAGGTCGTGAAGAACGTGGCCGGCTACGACGTGTCGCGGCTGATGGCCGGCGCGCTCGGCACGCTCGGGCTGATGCTCGACCTGTCGATCAAGGTGCTGCCCGTGCCGGTCGCCGAAGTCACGCTGAAGTTCGAGATGACCGCGACCGACGCGGTGCGCAAGCTCAACGAATGGGGCGGCCATCCGCTGCCCGTCAGCGCGAGCGCCTGGCGCAACGGTACGCTGGTGCTGCGGCTGTCGGGGGCCGAGGCCGCCGTGAAATCGGCGAAGACGCTGCTCGGCGGCGAAGTCGTCGACGCGGTCGAGGCCGAACGCTTCTGGGCCGGCGTGCGCGAGCACACCGACCCGTTCTTCAACGGGATCCCGCCCGGCTATGCGCTGTGGCGCCTCGCGCTGCCGTCGATCACCGAACCGATGCACCTGCCCGGCACCCAGCTGATGGAATGGGGCGGCGCGCAGCGCTGGTGGATCACCGACGCCGATGCGCAGACGGTACGCATGAGCGCGAAGCAGGCCGGCGGCCATGCGACGCTGTTCCGCGCGGGCGAGTCCTACGACCGCAGCGCGGGCGTGTTCACGCCGCTGCCCGCGCCGCTGATGAAAATTCACCGCGGGCTGAAGGCTGCGTTCGATCCCGCGCGCATCTTCAACCGCGGCCGGCTCTACCCCGATCTCTGAGGGCTCGATGCAAACGAACCTCGCCGATTTCATCCGCAACACGCCCGACGGCGACGAGGCCGACGCGATCCTGCGCAAGTGCGTGCATTGCGGCTTCTGCACCGCGACGTGCCCGACCTACCAGCTGCTCGGCGACGAACTCGACGGCCCGCGCGGGCGTATCTACCTGATCAAGCAGATGGTCGAAGGCGCGCCGGTCACGCGCAGCACGCAGCAGCACCTCGACCGCTGCCTCACCTGCCGCAGCTGCGAGACGACCTGCCCGTCGGGCGTCCAGTACGGCCGGCTCGTCGAAATCGGCCGCAAGCACGTCGAGGCGCAAGTGCAGCGCCCCGTGCAGCAGCGGCTCGTGCGCCGCCTGCTCGCGAGCGTCGTGCCGAACGCGGCGCTGTTCTCGCCGCTCATGCGGCTCGGCCAGCACGTGCGGCCGCTCTTGCCGAAGCGGCTGCGCGACAAGGTGCCGCCGCGCACGAGGCTGCTCGAATGGCCACAGCGCACGCATCCGCGCAAGATGCTGATGCTCGGCGGCTGCGTGCAGCCGTCGATGCTGCCGAACATCAACATCGCGACCGCGCGCGTGCTCGACGCGCTCGGCGTCGAAACGATCGTCGCACCCGACGCGGGCTGCTGCGGCGCGATCCGCCTGCACCTGAACTATCACGACGAAGCGCTCGCCGACGCACGCCGCAACATCGATGCATGGTGGCCGTATGTCGAGCAAGGCGCCGAAGCGATCGTGATGAACGCATCGGGCTGCGGCGCGACGGTGCTCGAATATGCGCACCTGCTGCGCGACGATCCGGCCTATGCGGAGAAGGCGCGGCGCATCGTCGCGCTCACGCGCGACATCTCCGACGTGCTGCTCGCGTTCGAGGCCGAGATCGCGACGCTCGCGCGGCGCCGCGCGATCCATACGGTCGCGTACCACCCGCCGTGCACGCTGCAGCACGGCCAGCAGTCGCGCGGCAAGGTCGAGCGCCTGCTCGAGACGCTCGGCATCGAGGTGCGGCTGCCGGCCGACAGCCATCTGTGCTGCGGGTCGGCCGGTACCTATTCGCTGACGCAGCCGTCGCTGTCGTACCGGCTGCGCAAGCAGAAGCTGCTGAAGCTGCAGGCACTCGAGCCGCAAATGATCGTGTCCGGCAACGTGGGCTGCATCGCGCATCTGCAAAGCGGCACGCAGATTCCGGTCGTGCACTGGATCCAGCTCGTCGAGCATCTGCTGTACGGCTAGCGCGGCGCCGGCCCGGCCGGTCGCGCACGGCATCCCGTCCGTATAATGAGCGAATCGATGCGGCGCGTGCCGTGCCGCATCCGCCGCGGTATTCGCCGCCGCATTCGCTTCCCGTGCCTGCTTCCGTGCCCGTCATGTCCGATTTCGCCGCCCGTCTCGACTCCGTTCACCGCCGCATCGCCGACGCCGCCCGCGCGGCCGGCCGCGATCCCGCCACCGTCACGCTGCTCGCCGTGTCGAAGACGTTTCCCGCCGACGACGTGCGCGCCGCCCATGCGGCCGGACAACGCGCGTTCGGCGAAAACTACGTGCAGGAATCGATCGACAAGATCGACGCGCTCGCGGATCTGCGCGCCGGGCTCGAATGGCATTTCATCGGGCCGCTGCAATCGAACAAGACGCGCCCGGTCGCCGAGCGGTTCGACTGGGTCCATTCGGTCGACCGGCTGAAGATCGCGCAGCGCCTCGCCGAACAGCGCCCCGCGCACCTGCCGCCGCTCAACGTGTGCGTGCAGGTGAACATCAGCGGCGAGGCGTCGAAGAGCGGCGTCGCGCCGGCCGACGTGGCCGAGGTCGCGCGCGCGGTCGCCGCGCTGCCGATGCTGCGCCTGCGCGGCCTGATGGCGATTCCCGAACCGGCCGGCGATACCGACGCGCAACGCGCGCCGCATCGTGCGCTGCGTGCGCTGTTCGATACGCTGCGTGCGGAAGGCCTGCCGCTCGACACGTTGTCGATGGGCATGTCCGCCGATCTCGAAGCCGCGGTGCTCGAAGGCGCGACGATCGTGCGCGTCGGCACCGCAATCTTCGGCGCACGCGACTATTCGCACTGAGCGCCGCCCTTTTCCGCCTTTCCGTTCACTCACCTGCTCAATCGGACATCATGAAAATCGCATTCATCGGCGGCGGCAACATGGCCGCGGCCCTGATCGGCGGCCTGATCAAGCGCGGCGTCGCGGCTGACGGCCTGTATGCCATCGACGTCAACGAGGACGCCCGCGCGCGCGCCGCGCAGCAATTCGGCATCCGCACCGGCGCGGCCGTCGACGCGACGCTCGCGGACTACGACGCGATCGTGCTCGCGGTGAAGCCGCAGGTGCTGAAGGACGTCGCGCAGGCGCTCGCGCCGCATCTGAAATCGCAGCTCGTGATCAGCATCGCGGCCGGCATCCGCGGCACCGACCTCGCCCGCTGGCTCGGCGACTACGCGCGTGTCGTGCGCACGATGCCGAACACGCCCGCGCTCGTCGGCATGGGCGTGACGGGTCTCGCCGCGCTGCCGGGCGTCGACGCGGCCGGTCGCGAGCTTGCATCGAACGTGCTCGGCGCGGTCGGCGAGATCGTGTGGTTCGACGACGAAGCGCAGCTCGACGCGGTCACGGCGATCTCGGGCAGCGGTCCGGCCTACGTGTTCTATTTCATCGAAGCGCTGCAGGAAGCCGCGCGCCGCCTCGGCATGAACGACGAACAGGGCCGCGCGCTCGCGGTCGCGACGTTCGCGGGCGCCGCGCAGCTCGCCGCGCAATCGGGCGAGCCGGCAAGCGTGCTGCGCGAGCGCGTGACGTCGAAGGGCGGCACGACGGCCGCCGCGCTCGCGTCGTTCGACGCGCAGGGCGTGAAGGAAGCGATCGTGCGCGGCGCGCTCGCAGCCGAGGCGCGTGCGAAGGAAATGGGCGACGAGCTCGGCCGCGCGTAAGGGCAGCGACCTTCGCCGTGCTTACGGCACCGGCAACAAAAAAGCGGCCTCGGCCGCTTTTTTGTTGGCATCGCGCGCCGGGGGCGCGCAGCCGTTTCAGTTGCCCGCCGGACCCGCCAGCAGGTAGTGCGCGGCGATCCCCGCGAACAGCACGCCGCCGAGCCAGTTGTTGTGCCGGAACGCCGCGAAGCACGGCATCCGCTCGCGGCCCTTGATCAGCGTGTAGTGATACAGCGCGCAGCCGACCGCCGCGGCCCAGCCGGCCCAGTATGCGAGGCCGAAGCCGAGCGTCACGCCGATCCACACGTAGATGCCGAGCGTCACCGCATAGCACAGCATGACGGCCGCGACGTCGAAGCGGCCGAACGTGAGCGCGGACGTGCGAATGCCGATCTTGATGTCGTCGTCGCGGTCGACCATCGCGTATTCGGTGTCGTACGCGACCGACCAGAAGATGTTCGCAACCAGCATCACCCACGCGAGCATCGGCACCGTGTCCTGCACGGCCGCGAACGCCATCGGGATGCCGAAGCCGAACGCGATGCCGAGATACGCCTGCGGAATCGCGAAGAAACGCTTCATGAACGGATACGAGCCGGCGACGAACAGCGCGACGACCGACAGCTCTTTCGTCAGCGTATTGAGCGGCAGGATCAGCAGGAACGAGATGAACGCCAGCACCACCGCGATCGCGACGGCTTCCCATGCGCGGATCTTGCCCGACGTCAGCGGCCGGTCGGCCGTGCGCTTCACGTGGCGATCGAAATCGCGGTCGGCATAGTCGTTCATCGCGCAGCCGGCCGAGCGCATCAGCAGCGTGCCGAGCACGAAGATCACGAGCAGCGGCCAGCGCGGATGGCCGTCCGACGCGATCCACAGTGCGTTGAGCGTCGGCCAGAGCAGCAGCAGGCTGCCGATCGGCTTGTCCATCCGGACGAGCCGCAGATACAGGGGAAAGCGGGCAAGCATGGCGAAGCACCGGGAAGATAACCCCGGCATTTTAGAGCCGAGCGGCCGTCCGCGTCATGTCGGGACGGCCCGCGACCGGGTGCCGCTGCGCGCGCGGCCCGCCCGGGCCCGCTGCAGGCGGCCGGGCAATCCCGCGCGTCAATCAAGGGACAGATGCCTGGCAGGTGGTACCCGGCCCCGGTCCGAGGTCGGACACCCGCTCGTGCCGGCCGCATGGCGCGGGACCGGCCGCACCGACTTACGCGAGGAGCGACCGCAGCATCCACGCGGTCTTTTCATGCGTCTGCAGGCGCTGCGTCAAGAGGTCGGCGGTCGGCTCGTCGCTCGCCGCGTCGGCGATCGGGAAGATATCGCGCGCGGTGCGCACGACGGTTTCGTGCCCTTCGACGAGCTGGCGGATCATCTCTTCGGCTGCCGGCACGCCGTTCGCTTCCGGCACCGACGACAGCTTCGCGAAATCCGCGAACGTGCCCGGCGCGACGACACCGAGCGTGCGAATGCGCTCGGCGACCGAGTCGACCGCGAGCCACAGTTCGTTGTACTGCTCCTCGAACATCAGGTGCAGCGTATTGAACATCGGCCCCGTGACGTTCCAGTGGAAGTTGTGGGTCTTCAGATACAGCGAAAACGTATCGGCAAGCAGGCGCGACAGGCCGTCCGCGATCTTCCTGCGGTCCTTGTCGCTGATGCCGATGTTGATCTGCGTGGCGTTGCCTTTCTTGGCCATCTTCGGGACTCCTCATTCGAAACGTTGAACCGGCGAAGTGCGTCGAGCAATCCGCATGCCGCGTCGCGCGGCATCCGTTCGCGACTCGCCAGTCTAGCGCGGCAGGCCAATCCCTGCGCTCAGCCGCCGGCACCCGAGACGATCGGCGCGAGCGCGTGCAGCGCCTGCGCGGCCAGCTCGGCCGCACCGCCGATGACGATCGCGAAACCGACGATGCGCCGCGAACGCGGCGCGCATGGTCAGCATCATGTGCGTCATGGTCGTCACTCCTTCGACAAGACCTTGAACCGGAAGAAAAAACGGCCGGTCGTGCGACCGGCCGTTTCACGTTGCAACGTGACTGCGCTAACGCATCACGACATTCACGCGAGGTCGAAGCGGTCGAGGTTCATCACCTTGTTCCAGGCCGCGACGAAATCGCGCACGAACTTCTCGTTCGCATCCGCGCTGCCATACACCTCGGCCAGTGCACGCAGCTGCGAGTGCGAACCGAAGATCAGGTCGACGCGCGTGCCGGTCCACTTGACCTGGCCCGTCGCACGATCACGCCCTTCGAACACGTCGTTCGCGTCCGACACCGCCTTCCACTCCGTGCCCATGTCGAGCAGGTTGGCGAAGAAGTCGTTCGACAGCGTGCCCGTGCGATCGGTGAACACACCGTGCTTCGAGTCGCCGACGTTCGCGCCGAGCACGCGCAGGCCGCCGACCAGCACGGTCATCTCCGGCGCCGTCAACGTCAGCAGCTGGGCCTTGTCGACCAGCAGCGCTTCGGCCGGCGTCTGGTACGCGTGCTTCAGGTAGTTGCGGAAACCGTCCGCAACCGGCTCGAGCACGGCCATCGCCTCGCCGTCGGTCTGCTCCTGCGACGCGTCCATCCGACCCGGTGCGAACGGCACCGTCACCGTCACGCCCGCGTCCTTCGCGGCCTGCTCGACGCCGGCCGCACCGGCCAGCACGATCAGGTCGGCGAGCGACACCTTCTTGCCGCCCGTCTGCGCGGCGTTGAACGCCTTCTGCACGCCTTCGAGCGTCTCGAGCACCTTCGCGAGTGCGGCCGGCTGGTTCACGTCCCAGTCCTTCTGCGGCGCCAGGCGGATGCGCGCACCGTTCGCGCCGCCGCGCTTGTCCGAACCGCGGAACGTCGAGGCCGACGCCCATGCGGTCGACACGAGCTGCGCAACCGACAGGCCCGACGCGAGCACCATCGCCTTCAGCGCCGCGACGTCCGCGTCATCGATCAGCGTGTGGTCGACGGCCGGGATCGGGTCCTGCCACAGCAGTTGCTCGGCCGGCACTTCCGGGCCGAGATAGCGCGCACGCGGCCCCATGTCGCGGTGCGTGAGCTTGAACCAGGCGCGCGCGAACGCGTCGGCGAACTCGGCCGGGTTCTCGTAGAAGCGGCGCGAGATCTTCTCGTAGGCCGGATCGAAACGCAGCGACAGGTCGGTCGTCAGCATCGTCGGGCGATGCTTCTTCGACGCATCGAACGCATCCGGAATCACTTCGTCGGCGCCCTTCGCGACCCACTGGTGCGCGCCGGCCGGGCTCTTCGTCAGTTCCCATTCGTAGCTGAACAGGTGCTTGAAGAAGTCGTTGCTCCACTTCGTCGGCGTCGACGTCCACGTGACCTCGAGGCCGCTCGTGATCGCATCGCGGCCCTTGCCCGATGCGTACGCGCTCTTCCAGCCGAGACCCTGCTGCTCGATGCCCGCCGCTTCCGGCTCGGCACCGACGTCCGATGCAGGGCCCGCGCCGTGCGTCTTGCCGAACGTGTGGCCGCCGGCGATCAGCGCGACCGTCTCTTCGTCGTTCATCGCCATCCGCGCAAACGTCTCGCGGATGTCGCGTGCCGCCGCGACCGGGTCGGGGTTGCCGTCCGGGCCTTCCGGGTTCACGTAGATGAGGCCCATCTGCACGGCCGCGAGCGGGTTCTCGAGATCACGGTCGCCCGAGTAACGGCTGTTCGGGCCGCCGCTCAGTTCCAGCCAGATCTTTTCCGAACCCCAGTAGACGTCGTCCGGTTCCCATGTGTCGACACGGCCGCCCCCGTAACCGAAGGTCTTGAAGCCCATCGATTCGAGCGCGACGTTGCCGGTCAGGATCAGCAGGTCGGCCCACGAGATGTTGCGGCCGTACTTCTGCTTGATCGGCCACAGCAGCCGGCGCGCCTTGTCGAGGTTCGCGTTGTCCGGCCAGCTGTTCAGCGGTGCGAAGCGCTGCTGCCCGCCGCCCGCGCCGCCGCGGCCGTCGGCGGTCCGGTACGTGCCGGCGCTGTGCCAGGCCATCCGGATGAACAGGCCGCCATAGTGGCCGAAGTCGGCCGGCCACCAGTCCTGCGACGTCGTCATCAGCGCCTGCAGGTCGCGCTTCACCGCCGCGAGGTCGAGCTTCTTGAACGCTTGCGCGTAGTCGAAATCCTTGTCCATCGGATCGGACAGCGCCGAGTGCCGGTGCAGGATGTCGAGGTTCAGCTGGTTCGGCCACCAGTCCTTGTTCGACGGGCCGCCGGCCGCCGTATGGTTGAACGGACATTTCGATTCGGTCGACATGCTTTTTCTCCTTTACTTGCTCGTAGGCCCCCACTTGCCGGACGCGGTTCGTGGAGCCTTGCGGGGAATAAAACGGAACGGGGTGGTTCTGTCGTGCCGCGGGGTGTCGGGTGCGGAACACCGGACCGGCGTGCGGCGGCACTCATCCACCGTATACACGGTCCGCCAGGTACGCGAACGCAATCGGGCGCAGGCTGCGGGCCGCCGCCCTGGCACGATTTACGACCTCGTTGCGCGGCGGGATGTTCCGCTGCGCATGCTGCAATACCGACCGCATCATGACATCCTCCTTTGACGCTTGCATTCAGCGTGCGGATCGTGCGTTCGATCCGCACGCCGATCCATGAGGACAATTCTAGGTCAATCTATCTAATATTTGAATTTGATAAATTTCATCTATGCGATAGGAAAAAATAAACGGGGCCGCAAGGCCCCGTTCATCGTGCCGTCACGCATGCATGCCGCGGTGCGCTCAGTTCATCGTCGCCGGCATGTCGAGCTTCGCGACGCCCGGGAGATCGCACGCAGCGATCGCCTCGCTGATCGCATCGATCGCGGGCATCCGCGTGAAGCTCTTGCGCCACACCAGCACGACGCGGCGATCCGGCACCGGCTCGTTGAACGGCACGTACGACAGCAGCTCGGCGTCGGGGCCGTTCGCACGCGGGCCGATCTCGGCGACCGACATCCGCGGCAGCACCGTGATGCCGACGCCGCTCGCGACCATGTGGCGAATCGTCTCGAGCGACGAGCCCTCGAAGGTCTTCTGGATGCCGTCGGCCGTCTGCGAGAAGCGCATCAGCTCCGGGCACACGCCCAGCACGTGATCGCGGAAGCAGTGGCCGTTGCCGAGCAGCAGCATGGTTTCCTGCTTCAGATCCTCGGCGTCGATCTCGTCGCGCTTCTCCCACGGGTGTCCTGCCGGCAGCGCGACGACGAACGGCTCGTCGTACAGCGGCCGCACCATCAGGCCGGTTTCGGGGAACGGCAGCGCCATGATCGCGGCGTCGATCTCGCCCTGCTTCAGCAGTTCGAGCAGCTTCAGCGTGTAATTCTCCTGCAGCATCAGCGGCATCTGCGGCACGCGCTGGATCATCTGCTTGACGAGCGTCGGCAGCAGGTACGGCCCGATCGTGTAGATCACACCGAGACGGAACGGGCCGACGAGCGGGTCCTTGCCCTGCTTCGCGATCTCCTTGATCGCGAAGGTCTGCTCGAGCACGCGCTGCGCCTGCGTGACGATCTGGTCGCCGATCGGCGTCACGCTCACTTCGCTCGCGCCGCGCTCGAAAATCTGCACGTTGAGCTCGTCTTCCAGCTTCTTGATCGCCACCGACAGCGTCGGCTGGCTCACGAAGCATGCTTCGGCCGCGCGACCGAAATGCCGCTCGCGCGCGACCGCGACGATGTACTTCAGTTCAGTCAGGGTCATTGTGGGTCAATCAGGGATATGCATGCGATAGGTTTAATTTATACACCCGTTGGCACCGGTTCGCCAAGTTTCTCTGCATCGCGATACGCTGATTACGCGCTGAATGGCGGTTTTAAATCCGACCCCGAAGGCGCGAATCAAGCCTTCAGATACTGCTCCCGTGCGCCGAGCCAGCGCGCGAGATGCTGCGTGACCACCTCGGGATACGCGGCGATCAGTCGCGCCGCCGCGTCGCGGGCCGGATCGATCAGCCAGCCGTCCGTCTCGAGGTTCGCGAAGCGCAGCATCGCCGCGCCGGACTGGCGCGCGCCGAGGAATTCGCCGGGGCCGCGGATCTCGAGGTCGCGCCGCGCGATCTCGAAGCCGTCGGTTGTCTCGCGCATCGTCTTCAGCCGCTCGCGGCCGGTGAGCGACAGCGGGCCCGTGTACAGCAGCACGCACACCGACGCCGCGGTGCCGCGCCCGACGCGGCCGCGCAGCTGGTGCAGCTGCGCGAGGCCGAAACGTTCCGCGTGCTCGATCACCATCAGCGACGCGTTCGGCACGTCGACGCCGACCTCGATCACGGTCGTCGCGACGAGCAGCTGCACGTCGTTGCGCGTGAAGGCTTCCATCACGGCCGCCTTGTCGGCCGGCGCCAGCCGCCCGTGCACGAGCCCGACCTTCAGCTCGGGCAGGGCGGCGGCCAGCGTCTCGTAGGTCTCGACGGCCGTCTGCAGCTGCAGCGTCTCGCTCTCCTCGATCAGCGGACACACCCAGTACACCTGGCGGCCGGTCAGCGCGGCCTCGCGCACGCGGGCGATCACCTCCTCGCGCCGCGCGTCGCCGACGAGGCGCGTCAGCACCGGCGTGCGGCCCGGCGGCAGCTCGTCGATCGTCGACACCTCGAGATCCGCGTAATAGGTCATCGCGAGCGTGCGCGGAATCGGCGTGGCCGACATCATCAGCTGGTGCGGCTGGAAATCGCGCGCGCCGTTGGCCGCGTTCGCGGCCTTCGCGCGCAGCGCGAGACGCTGCTCGACGCCGAAGCGGTGCTGCTCGTCGACGATCACGAGGCCGAGCCGCGCGAATTCGACGGTGTCCTGGATGATCGCGTGCGTGCCGATCACGAGCTGCGCGGTGCCGAGCGCCGCGGCCTCGATCGCCGTGCGCTTCTCCTTCGCCTTCAGGCTGCCCGCCAGCCACGCCACCGTGACGCCGAGCGGCTCGAGCCACGCGCGCAGCTTGCGCGCGTGCTGTTCCGCAAGAATCTCGGTCGGCGCCATCAGCGCGGCCTGGTAGCCGGCGTCGATCGCCTGCACCGCGGCCAGCGCCGCGACGACCGTCTTGCCGCTGCCGACGTCGCCCTGCAGCAGCCGCTGCATCGGGTGCGCGAGCGTGAGGTCGTGCGCGATCTCGTCGACGACGCGCGACTGCGCGCCGGTCAGCGTGAACGGCAGCGCTGCGTAGAGGCGCGTCGTCAGCGCGTCGGCATCGGCGGCGGCGCGGCGCGGCATGGCGGGCGCCGCGCGCGTGCGGCGCTCCTCGTGCGCGCGCTTGAGCGACAGCTGCTGCGCGAGCAGTTCCTCGAACTTGATGCGCGTCCACGCCGGATGCGAGCCGTCCATCAGCGCGGCTTCGTCGGAATCGACGCGCGGGTGGTGCAGGATGCGCACCGCCTGCTCGAGCGACGGCACGTCGAGCGGCTTCAGGTAGTCACGCTGGATCTCGGGCGGCAGCAGCTCGGGCAGCGGCGTGCGCTCGACCGCGTTCTCGATCGCCTTGCGCAGATAGGCCTGCGACACGCCGGCCGTGCTCGGATAGACGGGCGTGAGCACCTGCGGCAGCGGCGCATCGGCTTCGACGACGCGCACCGCCGGATGCACCATCTCCATCCCGAAGAAGCCGCCGCGCACGTCGCCGCGCACGCGCAGCCGCTGGCCGACGGCCATCTGCTTGACCTGCGAGCCGTAGAAATTGAGAAAGCGCAGCACGAGCTGCTCGCCGTCGTCGTCCTGGATCTTCACGACGAGCTGGCGCCGCGGCCGGTACGCGACCTCGTTGTCGAACACGACGCCTTCGGTCTGCGCGATGCCGCCCGGCAGCAGTTCGCCGATCGGCGTGAGCGTGGTTTCGTCCTCGTAGCGCATCGGCAGGTGCAGCACGAGGTCGATCGAGCGCGTGAGGCCGAGCTTCGCGAGCTTGTCGACGGTCTTCACGGGTTTGTCGGCGGCCGGCTTCTTCTTGCGCTTTGCGCCGGCTGCACCCGACGCCCCTGCCGCGCCCGCTTCGTCGCCGCCCGCGCCCGTTTCGAGGTCGGGTGCGGCGGCGGCCGGCTGCGCGAGCCGCCCGTCCGCGCCGCGCTTCGGGCCCGCGCGACGCGGCGCGGCGCGCTCCACGGAACCGCGCTCTCCCGCGCTTCGCGCGGGTAACGCGGCATCGTCCGCGTCGAACGGATCGGCGGAATCGGCAACGGCGGCGGCGGAACGGCGTGGTGACACAGGCATCGGATCGTCTGGGTGCTTCGCAAGGCAAGTACAATAGCGGCTTTCACGTCGTCCGAACGAACGACGCCGGCCAGGCCGCGCATCCCGCCATCATAGCGGCTCGCGCGCCCCATTCATGCGTTTCCGCCCTGTCGGCGGCGCCCGCCGGCCGTTTCGAACCAGCCCGCATGTTCACGCTTTCCGATTTCGATTTCAATCTGCCGCCCGAGCTGATTGCGCAAACCGCGCTGCCCGACCGCACCGCGAGCCGCCTGCTCGAGGTCGATGGCACCGTCGAGCCCGCGCGCCTCGTCGACCGCCGCTTCGCCGAGCTGCCGTCGTGCATCGCGCCCGGCGACCTGCTCGTGTTCAACGATACCAAGGTGCTGAAGGCGCGGTTCTTCGGCCAGAAGGCCAGCGGCGGCAAGATCGAGGTGCTGATCGAGCGCGTGACCGGCACGCACACGGCGCTCGCGCAGATCCGCGCGAGCAAGTCGCCGGGCGCCGGCACGACGCTGCGCCTCGCCGACGCGTTCGACGTGACGGTCGGCGAGCGCGTCGAGCCGTTCTTCACGCTGCACTTCCCGGCGCCGTGCCTCACGCTGATCGAGCAGCACGGCCGCCTGCCGCTGCCGCCGTACATCGAGCACGACGCCGACGCGACCGACGAGACGCGCTACCAGACCGTCTACGCGAGCAACCCGGGCGCGGTCGCCGCGCCGACGGCCGGGCTCCATTTCGACCAGCCGCTGCTCGACAGGCTCGACGCGATGGGCGTCGAGCGCGCGACGCTGACGCTGCACGTGGGCGCCGGCACGTTCCAGCCGGTGCGCGTCGAGAACATCGCCGAGCACCGGATGCACAGCGAGTGGTACGACCTGCCGCAGTCGCTCGTCGACCGGATCGCCGCGACCCGCGCGCGCGGCGGCAACGTGATCGCGGTCGGCACGACGTCGATGCGCGCGCTCGAAGCCGCGGCGCGCAGCGCCGACGAAGCGGGCCGCCCGCTCGCGGCGGCGCAGGCCGAGACCGACATCTTCATCACGCCCGGCTACCGCTTCCGGGTCGTCGACCGGCTCGTCACGAACTTCCACCTGCCGAAGTCGACGCTGCTGATGCTGGTGTCCGCGTTCGCGGGCGTCGAGACGATCCGCGCCGCGTACCGGCACGCGATCGACGAACGCTACCGCTTCTTCAGCTACGGCGACGCGATGCTGCTCACGCGGCGCGACACGCCGGAGGCGCCGCGCGCGTAAGCGCGGCCATGCGCGGCATCGCGTACGGCCGCCGCGGCGCCGATCGGGGACGGGCTCCGCCCGGCCGCACCGCGCGCGACGATGACGCGCACTCGTTTTTTCCGTCGCCGGCACCCCGGCGGCGCTTTTCAACATGCGCCGGACTGTTTTCCGGTGGCAAGGAGCATGACGCGATGACCGAAGGTTCATCCCACGATACGCACGCCCAAGTGCAGGACCGCCCCGCCAACGGGCTCGAATTCGAACTGCTGACGACCGACGGCCATGCACGCCGCGGCCGCGTGAAGCTCAACCATGGCGTGGTCGAGACGCCGATCTTCATGCCGGTCGGCACTTACGGCACCGTGAAGGCGATCCAGCCGCGCGAGCTGCACGAGATCAAGGCCCAGATCATCCTCGGCAACACGTTCCACCTGTGGCTGCGCCCGGGCCTCGACACGATCGACGCGCACGGCGGCCTGCACGGCTTCATGGGCTGGAACAAGCCGATCCTGACCGACTCGGGCGGCTTCCAGGTGTTCTCGCTCGGCGACCTGCGCAAGATCACCGAGGACGGCGTGACGTTCGCCTCGCCGATCAACGGCGACAAGCTGTTCCTGTCGCCGGAAGTGTCGATGCAGATCCAGAAGGTGCTGAACTCCGACATCGTGATGCAGTTCGACGAATGCACGCCGTACGCGACCAACGGCGTGCCGACCACGCACAAGGAAGCGGCCGAGTCGATGCGCATGTCGCTGCGCTGGGCGAAGCGCTCGCTCGACGAGTTCGACCGGCTCGGCAACCCGAATGCCCTCTTCGGGATCGTCCAGGGCGGGATGTTCGAGGACCTGCGCGACGAATCGCTCGCGGGCCTGTCGGCGCTCGGCTTCCACGGCCTCGCGATCGGCGGGCTGTCGGTCGGCGAGCCGAAGGAAGACATGATGCGGGTGCTGCAGCACGTCGGCCCGAAGCTGCCGGCCAACAAGCCGCACTACCTGATGGGCGTCGGCACGCCGGAGGACCTGGTCGAGGGCGTCGCGAACGGCATCGACATGTTCGACTGCGTGATGCCGACCCGCAACGCGCGCAACGGCTGGCTCTTCACGCGCTTCGGCGACGTGAAGATCCGCAACGCGACGCACAAGAATGCGCTGAAGCCGCTCGACGCGAGCTGCGCCTGCTACACGTGCCGGAACTTCTCGCGCGGCTATCTGCATCACCTGCACCGCGTCGGCGAAATCCTCGGTGCGCAGCTCAACACGATCCACAACCTGCACTACTACCTGCAGCTGATGAGCGAGATTCGCGACGCGATCGAGACCCATACGTTCGACGCGTTCCGCCAGCGCTTCGCGGAGGATCGCGCGAGAGGGGTCGACTGACGGGCCGGCGGCCCGCACCGCGGCCCGTCACACAGGACGTGTACTAAATAATGCGTTCCGGGTGCCGGTCACGACCGCCAAACATTACAATTGCCTTTCCAAACGAGTCGCAATGGTGTCGTTTCGCGCTTAACGGCTTGATCCGCAAGCGCATTTGCTGCGCCGTTTGCGCATGGGGCCGGTGGTAGAATAACCGGCTTATTTTTCGATCTTCCCCTACGGAGAGACCAACGTGCCGTTCATTTCCAATGCCTTCGCGCAAGGTGCCGGTGGCGCCGAATCGAGCCTGATGAGCTTCCTGCCGCTCATCCTGATGTTCGCGGTGCTCTACTTCATCATGATTCGTCCGCAGATGAAGCGCCAGAAGGAACACCGCAACATGCTCGCGGCCATGGCGAAGGGCGACGAAGTCGTCACGAGCGGCGGCCTCGTCGGCAAGGTGACGAAGGTCACCGAAGGCTACATCGGCATCGAAATCGCCGAAGGCACCGAAATCACCGTGCAGAAGGCTGCCGTCACGACCATTCTGCCGAAGGGCACGATCAAGTCGCTGTAAGGCTTTCACCGAGCGTCCGGCTCCCCGCGCCGTGCCCGCCTGAGAGAGCGGGCCGCCGCGGCGCCGGACGCGACGCTTTCACGCCAACCACCCGTTCGGCCCCCTCATGAATCGTTACCCACTCTGGAAATATGTCGTGATGGTCGTGGCGCTCGCCATCGGCCTTCTGTACACATTGCCCAACTTCTTCGGCGAAGCGCCGGCGGTGCAGGTGTCGAGCGGCAAGGCCACGGTCAAGCTCGACTCGACCACGCTGACCCAGGTCGAATCCGCGCTCGCGTCCGCGCAGATCAAGCCGGACGACGTCACCTTCGAGAACACGGCGTCCAACGCGAACATCCGCGTGCGCCTGAAGGACACCGATACGCAGCTGCGCGTCAAGGACCTGCTGCAGAAGTCGCTGAACGCCGATCCGAACGATCCGCAGTTCGTCGTCGCACTGAACCTGCAGAGCGCGTCGCCGCGCTGGCTGACCGCGCTGCACGCACTGCCGATGTATCTCGGCCTCGACCTGCGCGGCGGTGTCCACTTCCTGCTCCAGGTCGACATGACGGGCGCGCTCACGAAGAAGCTCGACTCCGACGCGACCGACGCACGCACGCTGCTGCGTGACAAGAACATCCGCGACGGCGGCGTGAGCCGCGTCGACCAGTCCGTCGTCGTCAACTTCAGCGACGCGCAGACGGCCGAAGACGCCCGCAAGGTGCTCGCCGCGTCGGTCACCGAACTGCAATGGGCGACCCAGCCCGGCGGCGGCGGCACGCAGGTCGTCGGCACGTTCACGCCGGCCGTGCAGAAGGCCGTCGAGGACGCCGCGCTCAAGCAGAACCTGACCACCCTCCACAACCGCGTGAACGAACTCGGCGTGTCCGAGCCGATCCTGCAGCAGCAGGGCAGCGACCGCATCGTCGTCGAACTGCCTGGCGTGCAGGACACCGCGAAGGCGAAGGACATCATCGGCCGCACCGCGACGCTCGAGGCGCGCCTCGCCGATCCGATCAACACGCACCCGAACCCGAACGACCCGGTGCCGCCGGGCGAGGAGCTGTTCACGCAGGGCAACCAGGCGCCCGTGCTGCTGAAGAAGGACGTGATCTTCACCGGCGACCGCATCATCGATGCGTCGGCCGGCTTCGACGAACACCAGCGTCCGTCGGTCAACATCCGCCTCGATTCGGCGGGCGGCCGCTCGGTGCGCGCGGTGTCGCGCGAGAACATCGGCAAGCCGATGGCGATGGTGCTGTTCGAGAAGGGCAAGGGCGAAGTGCTGACGGTCGCGACGATCCAGTCCGAACTCGGCGACCGCTTCCAGATCACGGGCCAGCCGACGCCGCAGGCCGCGGCCGACCTCGCGCTGCTGCTGCGCGCCGGTTCGCTCGCCGCGCCGATGGACATCATCGAGGAACGCACGATCGGCCCGAGCCTCGGCGCCGACAACATCAAGATGGGCGTCCACTCGGTGATCTGGGGCTTCTGCGCGATCGCCGTGTTCATGATCGCGTACTACATGCTGTTCGGCGTGGTCTCGGTGATCGGCCTGTCGGTGAACCTGCTGCTGCTCGTCGCCGTGCTGTCGCTGATGCAGGCGACGCTGACGCTGCCGGGTATCGCGGCAATCGCGCTCGCGCTCGGCATGGCGATCGACTCGAACGTGCTGATCAACGAGCGCGTGCGTGAAGAACTGCGCGCGGGCCAGCCGCCGCAGCTCGCGATCCAGTCCGGTTACGCGCATGCGTGGGCGACGATTCTCGACTCGAACGTCACGACGCTGATTGCCGGCCTCGCGCTGCTCGCGTTCGGCTCGGGCCCGGTTCGCGCGTTCGCGATCGTGCACTGCCTCGGTATCCTGACGTCGATGTTCTCCGCGGTGTTCTTCTCGCGCGGGATCGTCAACCTCTGGTACGGCGGCCGCAAGAAGCTGAAGTCGCTCGCGATCGGCCAGGTGTGGAAGCCGGAAGGCGCCGCGGCCGGCGCATCGTTCGCCGATGTGGACGAATCGACCGACACCGCGCGCGCCGCGAAGCTCGCCGCGCCCGCGAAGGGCAACGCGCCGCGCACCGGCAAGCCGCAGCTGCGCAACCGCGCGCAGCAAGGCGTGTCGCCGAAGAAACCGGGCTCGACCCAATAAGGCCCCGGAGAAGATCATGGAATTTTTCCGCATCCGTAAAGACATTCCGTTCATGCGGCACGCGCTGGTGTTCAACGTGATCTCGCTGGTCACGTTCCTCGCCGCCGTGTTCTTCCTGTTCCACCGCGGGCTGCACCTGTCCGTCGAATTCACCGGCGGGACGGTGATCGAGGTGCAGTACCAGCAGGCCGCGGAACTCGAACCCGTGCGCGCGACGCTCGGCAAGCTCGGCTACGCCGACGCGCAGGTGCAGAACTTCGGCACGTCGCGCAACGTGCTGATCCGCCTGCAGTTGAAGGAAGGCCTGACGTCCGCGCAGCAGAGCGACCAGGTGATGGGCGCGCTGAAGGCGCAGAGCCCCGACGTGTCGCTGCAACGCGTCGAGTTCGTCGGCCCGCAGGTCGGCCGGGAACTCGCGACCGACGGCCTGCTCGCGCTCGCGTGCGTCGTGATCGGCATCGTGATCTACCTGTCGTTCCGCTTCGAGTGGAAATATGCAGTCGCCGGCATCATCGCCAACCTGCACGACGTCGTGATCATTCTCGGCTTCTTCGCGTTCTTCCAGTGGGAGTTCTCGCTGGCGGTGCTCGCGGCGATCCTCGCGGTGCTCGGCTACTCGGTCAACGAGTCGGTCGTCATCTTCGACCGGATCCGCGAGACGTTCCGCCGCGAACGCAGGATGAGCGTGCAGGAAGTGATCAACCATGCGATCACGACCACGATGTCGCGCACGATCATCACGCACACGTCGACGGAAATGATGGTGCTGTCGATGTTCTTCTTCGGCGGCCCGACGCTGCACTACTTCGCGCTCGCGCTGACGGTCGGCATCATGTTCGGCATCTACTCGTCGGTGTTCGTCGCGGGCTCGCTCGCGATGTGGCTCGGCATCAAGCGCGAAGACCTGATCAAGGACAAGAAGACCGCGCACGACCCGGACGATCCGAACGCGGGCGCGCAGGTTTAAGCGCCGCGCCGTTTCGGCTGATCCCGGAAGGCCGGTCCCTCGCGGACCGGCCTTTTTTCATGCGCGAGCCGCTCCCCTCTTCCCCCGGGCGCGATGGCGCGGGCCGTCGGCTACAATCGCGTCACCATCCCGCCCGCCACTCGTCGAAGCCGCGGTCCTCATGATGCCTGCCACGCGTGTCGTTCGTCGCATCGTCGCCTGGAGTACCGGTGCAGCCGCCGCGGCTGCGTTCGTTGCATGCGCATCGGCCGCCCGCGCGCAATCCGCGTCCGCGCCGACCGCCTCCCCGCCCGCCTCCCCGCCTGCCGCCGCATCGCAACCCTCGCCCTGCCCGCCCGACTGGGAACCGCAGCTCTGCGAACTGAAGGCCGCGGTCGAAGTGCTGAAGAGGCAGCACCTGACCGACGTCGACCTCGGCGCATTGCTCGACGCCACCGTGCACGACGGGATCAGGACGCTGCCGTACGCGCGCTTCTTCAACGCGAAGGAGCGCCAGCAGCAGCTCGACGACGAGCGCCGCGCGCGCGACGGCACGCCGGGCATCGGCATCGTGTTCGAGACGCGGCCCGACGGGCTGCACATCATCGACGTGATCCCCGACGCGCCCGCCGAGCAGGCCGGCGTGCGGCCCGACGATCTCGTCGTCGCGATGAACGACACGAGCGTCGTCGGCCTCGACAGCAGCGAGGTCGTGAAACTCGCGCAGGGCGACGCGGGCGTGCCGCTGAAGCTCACGGTCCGGCGCGGCCCGAACCATGCAACGCTCACCTTTGCGCCGGTCCGCGCGATCGTCAGGCCGCACCCGGCGACCGCCAGGCGGCTCGCCGGCGACATCCTGTACACGCGGCTGTCGAGCTTCCCGGAGCCGGCGGTCGGCAACACCATCGACGCGGTGCAGGCCGCGCGCCGCGCGGGGCCGCCGGTGACAGGCGTGATCCTCGACCTGCGCATCAACGGCGGCGGCGCGCTCAATGCGGCGATCGGCATCACCGCGCTGTTCGCCGGGCGCGACCGCACCGCGATGGTGACGCTCGAGCGCGACGGCACGAAGCGCCGCCGCTTCACGACCAGCTGGCCCGACTACGAACTGCCGGTCATGCACGGCCAGGATCCGCTCGCGCCGCTGCAGGCCGACGACTGGTGGCGCACCGTGCCGCTCGTCGTGCTCGTGGACGGACAGAGCGCGTCGGCCGCCGAAGCGACCGCGGCGGCCCTGAAGGATCTCGGCCGCGCGCGGCTGCTCGGGATGCCGACCTACGGGAAGGGGCTCGCGCAGACCGGCGTCGACCTGATCGACGGCACGCGCCTGAATTTCACGTTCGCGCGCAACCTGCGGCCGAACGGCTGCCCGATGGACGGCTACGGCGTCGTGCCTGACTGGCTCGTGCCGCCGCGCCGCGACTCGGACGTCGACGGCGTGCTGCTGTGGTACCGCGAAGTCGATCTCGCCCGCGCGCCATATGCGGACCGGCAGGCGCCCGATCCGTTCGCGCCGGTACGCAAGGCGCGGCAGACACTGCGCGAGCAGCGCGTGCGGGCCAAAGTCGATACGGCGAAGAGCGCGGCGCTGCCGCAGCGCGAATTCGGCACGGCTGCCGACTGGCAGCTCCGGCAGGCGCTCAATGCGCTCGCCGGCCGGCCCGTGCAGACCATCAACGCGCCCGCGCGACTGATGCCGGCGCCGCCGGTATGCGCGCGCGGCGACGACTGACGCGCCGCCGCGCGCCCGATCACCGGAACCCGAACCGCCGGCGCAACACGACCAGCGCCGCGAGGCTCAGCACGGCCGCGAACATCAGGTAGAAGCTCGGCGAGGTCTTCATCCCGGTCGCGCGGATCAGCCACGCGATGATGAACGGCCCGAAGCCGCCGAAGATCGTCACCGCGACGTTATACGCGAGCGACATCCCGGTCGTGCGCGTCTGCACCGGAAACACTTCGGACAGCAGGCCCGGCAGCGCCGCGAAATAGCCGGTCATCAGGACCGCGAGCAGCACCTGCAGCGCGATCAGCGTGCCGAAGCCCGGATGCGCGACCAGGTACGCGAACGCCGGATAGATCAGCACGAGAATACCGACCGCCGGCGCGAGCATCACGCGCACGCGGCCGTAGCGATCCGACCAGTGGCCGACGAGCGGCGCGAACGCCATCTGTATCACGCCGACGACGAGGATCGCCGCGAACGCGGCGGACGGCGCGAGGCCGAGCTGCTTCACGCCGTAGGTCGGCATGAACAGCACGAGATAGGTCGCGACGGTGCCGAGCACCACCACGCCCATCGCGGCGACGAGCCGCGCCTTGTGCGACGCGAACGTGTCGCGCAACGGGCTCGCGGTGCTTTCGGCCGCGAGGAATTCGGGCGTCTCGTCGACCTTCGAGCGGATGTAGTACGCGACGGGCCCGAGCAGCAGCCCGAAGAAGAACGGGATGCGCCAGCCCCACGCGGCCATCTGGCCGGCCGTGAGCTGCGCGTTCAGCACGGTGCCGAAGCCGGCCGCGAGCAGCGTCGTGAGGCCCTGGCTCGCGACCTGCCAGCTCGCGAAGAAGCCGCGCCGACCCGGCACGTGCTCGGCCAGGAACGCGGTCGCGCTGCCGAATTCGCCGCCGGCCGAGAAGCCCTGCATCAGCCGGGCGGCGACGAGGATCAGCGGTGCCGCGACGCCGATCGTCTGGTACGTCGGCAGCACCGCGATGACCAGCGTGCCGGCCATCATCAGCAGGATCGACAACGTGAGCGCGGCCTTGCGGCCCGCGCGGTCGGCGTACGCGCCGAGCACGATCGCGCCGAGCGGGCGCATGAAGAACGACACGCCGAACGTGCCGAGCGTGAGCAGCAGCGACACGGTGTCGTTGCCGGCCGGAAAGAACAGCTTCGAGATCGTCACCGCGAAGAAGCCGTAGACCACGAGGTCGAACCACTCGAGCGCGTTGCCGATCGACGCGGCGACCACCGCGCGCCACACGCGCGGCGACGTGGCAATGGAGCTGGACTGCGTGACGGCGTGCATCGGCGATCTCCTTGTCGTTATACGTTCTGTCCGACGCGTCCGTTCTCGCGCCGCGAGCTGTGCCGACGATTATAGGCGCGCAAAAAAAACCGCCGCGCCCCCGGAGAACGGGAGCGCGGCGGCGGACACGCGGCGACCGGCCCGGCCGGGCGCGTTACTGCTGCTTGACGGCTTCGGCCGTGATCAGCAGCTTCGTCTTCATCTTGAAGCCGTACTGCTTGCCGTAGTCGAGGCCGAAATCGTCGCGGCTGAATTCGCCGACCGCATCGACGCCGCACACTTCACGCTTGAGCATCGGATGCGGCATGCACTTGAGCGAGTCGATCTTCAGCGTGACCGGCTTCGTGATGCCATGCATCGTCAGGTTGCCGACCACCGACACCGGCTTGTCGCCGTCGAACTTGATGGTGCCCTTGTAATTCGCCTGCGGGAACTTGGCCGCGTCGAAGAACTCGGCCGTCTGCAGGTGCTCGTCGAGCTTCGCGCTGCCCGTGTGGATCGACGCGACGTCGGTCGTCACGTCGACCGTACCGGTCTTCGCCGCGCGGTCGAGCGTCACGGTGCCGCTCGACTTGTCGAACTTGCCGCGCCAGACCGACAGGCCGCCGAAGTGGTCGGCCTCGAAGCTCGGGTACGTGTGGCTCGGGTCGAACTGGTACGTCGCGCTGTCGGCGAATGCCGAGAACGACAGCGAAGCGGCCAGCGCGCCCGCGGCGATGATCAGATGCTTTTTCAAACGCTTTCTCCTTGGAACAGCGCCGCGCACTCGCGCGGCATTCGGGTGATGCGACAGCCCGCCGCTTACTTCGCGGCGACGAGATGGAACTTGATCTGCACTTCGTCGGCGACGATCGACGTGTCCTTCCACTCGCCGGTGCCGACGTTGAACGCCGAGCGCTTGATCGGCAGCACGCCGTCGAAAGTCTGCGTCGCGCCGTTCTGCGTGACCGTGACGGGCACCGTGACGGTCTCGGACTTGCCCTTGATCGTCAGCTTGCCGGTCACGTTGTACTTGTTGCCGCCGGCCGGCGCGATCGCCGACGACGCGAAGCTCGCCTGCGGATATGCCTTCGCGTCGAACCAGTCCTTGCCGGTGACCTGCTCGTTGTACATCTTGTCGCCGAGGTCGAAGCTCGCGATGTCGATCGACATTTGCGCGCTGCCCTGCGCGGCCTTCGCCGGGTCGAACTTCACCTGCGCGGAGAACTTCTTGAATGCGCCTTCGGTCGGCACGTTCATCTGCTTCGACACGGCGGACACCTTGCTCTTCGCGAGATCGACGTCGGCATGCGCCGCGGCCGACGCGACAAGTGACACCGCGGCGAACGCGGTCAGCATGGAGCGGGAGAAAGACACGTTCATGGGATCCTTCATTTGGCGGAGGGAAGCATCCGCGACAGCAGGCCGTCGCGGTCCAACAACTGGTGCTTGAGCGCCGCGAGCACGTGCATGGCGACGAGTGCAAGCAGAATGTAATTCAAAGTCACGTGCAGCGTCTTGAAGGTTTCCTTCAGCACCGGATCGGGATCGATCAGGCGCGGCAGCGGCACGATGCCGAGATAGACGACCGGGATGTTCGACGCCGAGCTGTACAGATAGCCGGTCACCGGAATCACGAGCATCAGCACGTACAGCAGCATGTGCACGCCGTGCGACGCCGCGCGCTGCCATGCCGGCGTATTGCCGGGCAGTGCCGGCGACGCGTGAGTCGCCCGCCACAGCACGCGCACGACGGCCAGCACGAACGCCGTCACGCCGATCCACTTGTGCCATGAGAAGTACTTCAGCTTGGTCGGCGTGAAGCCGGGGATGTCGGTCATCACCCAGCCGAGCGCGAAGCCGCAGACGATCAGCAGCGCGATCAGCCAGTGCAGCGCGATCGCGGTCTGCGTATAACGTACCGGCGTGGCCGGCAGCGAATTCGATGCCATCTTGGATCCTCAGTTGAGCGAACAGCTGCGTCGGCAACTTCGACCGACGCTTGTCAAGGGCGCCATGCTACCGCAACCTTTTGTCGCGCGCGGACTCTGAGGACAGGCGCGTCAGCCGGCTGCCATGTTGACGCCATGTTACCGACCGGTCACCCGATAACCGACCGTTGACACGTCGAAAAAGCCGTTTTGGTAAGATTGGCGCGGGTTCCGGCCCCGCCGACGCGTCCCCCGCCCGTCGCACAACCGCTTTTCCCATGCAACGACACGACCTGATTGCCTGCCACGAATGCGACGCACTGTTGCATAAACCGCATCTCGCGCGCCGCGAAATCGCGCGCTGCCCGCGGTGCGATGCGCTGCTTTATCGCGACAGCACCACGCAGATCGAGCGAATCAGCGCGCTTGCGGTCGCGGCGCTCGTCACGTTCGTCATCGCGCAGGCATTCCCGATCCTCGAGATGGACCTGAACGGCACCCGCGTGCAGACGACGCTGATCGGCGCGATCGACGCGCTGTGGCATCAGGACATGGAGGTCGTCGGCGTGATGGTGTTCTGTTCGACCGTGCTCTTCCCGCTCGTCGAGATGGCCGCGCTGCTTTATGTGCTGCTGCCGATCCGCCGGGGCGTCGTGCCGCCGGGCCTCAACCTGGTGCTGCGCACGATCCAGTTCGTGCGGCCGTGGGGGATGATCGAGGTGTTCATGCTTGGCATCCTCGTCACGATCGTGAAGATGGTGAGTCTCGCAAGAGTCGTTCCCGACGCGGCGCTGTTCGCGTTCGGCGCACTGACGCTGATGACCGCCGTCGTGCTGATGTTCGATCCGCGCACGCTGTGGGACATGGCCGACGACCTGCGCGCCGGGCGTCCGCCCGCGCGGCCCGACAACACCGCGCCGCTGCCGGAAGCCCCCCGCCGATGACGATGCCGACCGCCGCCCGCGAGGGCTACGCCAGCTGTCACGCATGCGGGCTCGTGCAGACGATCGACCATCCGCACGCGCATTGCGCGCGCTGCGGCAGCACGCTTCACTTCCGCACGCCGAACAGCATCATGCGCACGTGGGCGCTGCTGATCGCGGCCGCGATCCTCTATATTCCGGCGAACCTGCTGCCGATCTTGCACACGTCATCGATCGTCGGCTCGCAGGAAGACACGATCATGAGCGGCGTCATCTATTTCTGGACATCCGGCGACTGGCCGCTCGCGGTCGTCGTGTTCGTCGCCAGCGTCCTCGTGCCGATGCTCAAGCTCGGCGTGCTGACGATCCTCGTCAGCAGCGCGCAGCGGCGCGCCGCGTGGCGGCCGCTGCAGCGCACGCGCCTGTTCCGGATCGTCGAGCGGATCGGCCGCTGGTCGATGCTCGACATCTTCGTCGTGACGCTCACCGTCGCGCTCGTCCATTTCCGTTCGCTCGCCGTCATCACGGCCGGCCCCGGCGCGCTCGCGTTCGGCTCGGTCGTGATCCTGACGATGCTCGCGTCGATGCAGTTCGATCCCCGCCTGATCTGGGATCCAGTCGAAACCTCAGGGAAACACCATGAATAGTCCGCAAGGCCCGCAGCACGACGCGTCCCGGCCGCCCGATCCGGCGATCTCGACGAAAAGCGGCTGGCTGCCGTCGCTCGTCTGGCTCGTGCCGCTGATCGCCGCGCTGATCGGCATCGGCCTCGTGATCAAGTCCGTGCGCGAGCGCGGCCCGGAAATCTCGATCAGCTTCCACAGCGCGGAAGGCCTCGAGCCGGGCAAGACGCAGGTCAAGTACAAGGACGTCGAGATCGGCATGGTCAAGACGATCAAGCTGTCGAAGGACCTGTCGCGCGTGCTCGTCCAGGTGCAGCTGAAGAAGGAAGCCGAGGACTTCGCGGTCAAGGGCTCGCGCTTCTGGATCGTGCGTCCGCGCATCGGCGCGACCGGCGTGTCGGGGCTCGGCACGCTGCTGTCGGGCGCGTACATCGGCGTCGACGCCGGCCACGGGCAGGACTCGCAGAGCGACTTCACGGGCCTCGAAACCCCGCCGGCCGTGACCGGCGACCAGAAAGGCACGCAGTACGTGCTGCGCGGCGATTCGCTCGGCTCGGTCGACATCGGCTCGCCGATCTACTACCGCCGCGTGCAGGTCGGCCAGGTGGTCGGCTTCTCGCTCGACAAGGACGGCACGGGCGTCACGTTCAACGTGTTCGTCAATGCGCCGTACGACCAGTACGTCGGCGTGAACTCGCGCTGGTGGCAGGCGAGCGGCGTCGACCTGCGGCTCGATTCGAGCGGCCTGAAGCTGAACACGCAGTCGCTCGCGACAGTGATCCTCGGCGGCATCGCATTCCAGACGCCGCCGAACCAGGACAGCGGCGCGACCGCGCCGAACAACACGACCTTCCGTCTCGGCTCCGACGAGGCCGACGCGATGCGCGACCCGGACGGCCAGCCGCTGCAGGTCGTGATGAACTTCAACCAGTCGCTGCGCGGGCTCGCCGTCGGCGCACCGGTCGACTTCCGCGGCATCGTGCTTGGCGAAGTGACGAACATCGGCATCGACTTCGATCCGAAGACCAAGAACTTCCTGATGCCGGTGACGATGAACGTGTATCCGGAGCGGCTCGGCCCGCGCTTCCGCGAAACGATCGAGAGCAAGGGCGAACCGGCCCGCCGCGAGATCGTCGAGCGCCTCGTCAGGCACGGGCTGCGCGGCCAGCTGCGCACCGGCAACCTGCTGACGAGCCAGCTGTACGTCGCGCTCGACTTCTTCCCGAAGGCGCCGGCCGTGACGATCGACGCGGCACGCCAGCCGCTCGAGCTGCCGACCGTGCCGAACACGCTCGACGAGCTGCAGCTGCAGGTCGCCGACATCGCGAAGAAACTCGACAAGGTGCCGTTCGACCAGATCGGCGCGAACCTGAACAGCGCACTCGCGAACGCCGACAAGCTGTTCAAGCAGCTCGACACGCAGGTCGCGCCGGAAGCGCGCGACACGCTGTCGGCCGCGAAGCAGACCTTCTCGACCGCCGAGGCGACGCTGCAGCAGGATTCGCCGCTGCAGTCCGACGTGCGCGGCGCGCTGAAGGAGCTCACGCGCACGCTGCAATCGCTGAACGCGCTCGCCGACTATCTGGAGCGCCATCCCGAATCGCTGCTCAAGGGCAAGCCAGGAGACAAACCATGACGACACGCGTGAACGGTTTCGCGAGCGGCGCGGCGGCGGCCTTCGCCGCGCTCGCGCTCGCCGCGTGCAGCTCGCCGCCCGCGCGGTTCTATACGCTGAGCCCGGCCGACGCCGCGGCGCCCGTGCGCACCGCGCCCGCCAACCCGGCGTTCCTGATCGAAGTGCCGTCGGTCGGCGTGCCCGAACAGGTCGCGAAGAACCAGCTCGTCGTGCAGAAGAACGCCGCGCAGGTCGACGTGCTCGAACAGGAACGCTGGGCCGCGCCGCCCGCCGACGAGATTCGCCGCGCGCTGTCCGACGATCTCGCCGCGCAGCTCGGCACGATCGATGTCGCGAATTCCGCGTACCCGGCCGGCGTGCCCGTCTATCGGATCAGCGTGAACGTGCAGCGCTTCGAGTCGTGGCCCGGCAAGCGTGCGGCGATCGATGCGGTGTGGAGCGTGCGCGCGCTCGGCACGCAGGCGGTGATGACGTGCCGCACGAGCGTCGCCGAACCGGTCGCCGACGGCTACGACGCGCTCGTCGCCGGCCACCGGCGCGCGCTCGACGTGATTGCGTCGCAGGCTGCGTCCGGCGTGCGCGCGCTGGCCGCGCGGCGCGGGGCGACGGCTGCGTCGGCCCCATCCACGACCGCATCCGGCAAGGCGGCGGCCGCCGCGCCCGTCGTGCCCTGCCCGGCCAATCCGACGCCAGGCGGCGACGCCGGCGCGACCGGCAAGTCCGGCGCGTAAGCGTGCGGCGCGCGCGCCGGTGTCCGGTGCATTCGCGCATGCGACTGCATTCGGCACGCGTCGCCCGGTAGTGCTCATCGGCAGCGATCCGCGGGCGCGCGCCGCCGCGCCCGCGAACCGGCCGCCATCGCCGACAAGGCCGATGCTGCACGTCACCCATCGGCCGGACGGCAGCTTTGCACTGTTTGTCAAAATCCGCCGGAACCGGCACCACGCAGTGCGGTCGGCTTGCGTTTTCGCGCCCGATTGACGATCCTACGCACTTTCCGGCCGGCTCCCCTGTCGTGCGCGCCAGCCGGCGACGATCCGTTCGCGTCCGGCGCGATCTCCGCATCTCCCGGGGCTCGCACGCAATCCGCGTGCACCGCATCGGGGCAGCCGCATCGCGGGTCGCCGCGCATCGTCCGGCAACGCGACCCGCCTCACCGTTCTCCCCGGCGCCGCGCCGTGTTCCCGGCCGGCATCCCGAACCCGCCCGTCCAGGGCTTTCGCCAATCCGTTTATGTTTCGTTCCCTGACGACCCTGATCAAGAAGTGGCGCGCGTCGCGCAATGCGAGCCACCAGCTCGATGCGCTGCTCGCGCATGCCGACGCGCAAGCGTCGTACGCCGAGCGCAGCGAATGGCTGATCGAGCTCGCGCACTGGCTGCGCCGCAACGGCGCGATGCAGGCCACGCAGGATGCGCCGGCCGAGCGTGATGCCGACACGCGCGTGTACCCGGCGCACGCGCGGCTGCGCTACCTGTTCCACGTGCTCGATCGCAATCCCGCGTGGAAATCGCACGCGGCGCGCATCCTGCGCGGGATCCTGCGCGAATGCGACGGCATCTCGCTGCTGTGCGACGCCGGCATGCCGGTGCACTCCGGCTTCTTCGGCGCGCTGTTCGAGCGGATCGACTCGTCGCTGATTCCGCCCGCGCCGAACCGCCGCGAGCTGACGGCGCTGTTCACGCTGATGTTCCCGGCACCGGAAGACGCGCAATGGATCGATGCGCTGCCCGACGACCTGCTCGCCCGCCTCGCCGAGCTGATCTCGTTCGACGTCACCGACGAAGAACGCCACGAGCCCGGCTCGTTCTCGCGCGACCTGCTGGCCGCGCTGCACAACCTGACCTGCCAGATCAGCTCGACCGGCCTGTCGCAGACGGTGCGCAGCCGCCTGTCCGACGACGACGCGCGCAAGCCGCTCGAAGCGCAGCCGTTCTACCGCCTCACGCGCGCGATGCTCGCGGTCGAGACCGCGCACGCGGCCGCCGAGGACGGCGGCGACGCGAGCAAGCTGCTGCACGAGGTGAACTACCTGCGCGTGCTGCTCGACGAATGCCGGATCGCGGTCGATGACGTGTTCGCACACCTGTACCGCAATGGCGTGTCGGTCGACATCGTGTTCCAGGTCGAACGGATGCGCATGCGCATCCTGCGCGCGGAAACGCTGCTCAACGCGTGGATGGCACGCGACGACCTGCGCGGGATGGCGCGCCTGACGGCCGAGCTCGTCGACGCGAACCAGAACAGCCAGAGCGTCACGCACCTCGTGCGCAGCAACTTCTCGCTGTTCGCGCGCAAGCTCGTCGAGACCAACGCGGACACCGGCGAGCACTACATCTCGCGCGGCCGCGCCGAGTACCTGAAGATGCTGCGGATGGCCGCGGGCGGCGGCCTCGTCACCGTCGCGACCGTGTGCGTGAAGTTCGCGATCACGGGCGCGCACCTGCAGTCGATGCTCGAAGGGCTGCTCGCGGGCGTCAACTACGCGGCGAGCTTCATGCTGATGCACTTCCTGCACTTCACGCTCGCGACCAAGCAACCCGCGATGACCGCGCCGACGCTCGCGCGCGAGCTCGACGACACCGGTCACGAGGAAGGCGTGAAGGCGTTCGTCGCGTCGGTGATCGCGCTGATCCGCACGCAGGCCGCGGCGATCTCCGGCAACGTGCTCGTCGTGCTGCCCGTGTGCCTGCTCGTGCAGCTGTTCGCGGGCAACCTGCTGCACGCGAACCTGATCTCGCCGGACAAGGCGCACGCGACGCTGCATTCGTTCTCGCTGCTGGGCCCGACGCCGCTCTACGCGGCGCTCACGGGCGTGCTGCTGTGGGCGTCGAGCCTGCTCGCGGGCTGGGCCGACAACTGGTTCGTGCTGCACCGGGTCGGCGACGCGCTCGCGTACAACCGCCGGCTGCGGATCACGCTCGGTGCGTCGGGCGCCGCAAAGCTCGCGCACTTCTGCCGGTCGAACGTCGCGGGCGTGGTCGCCAACGTCGGTCTCGGCCTGATGCTCGGCCTGATCCCGGCGATCGTCACCGTGTTCCTGTTCCCGTTCGAAGTGCGGCACGTGACGCTGTCGGCCGGCTCGATCGGAATCGCGCTCGGCGTGCTCGGCAAGGATGCGCTGGGCACGCCAGAGCTGTGGTGGGCCTGCGCCGGCGTGCTGAGCATGGCGGTCCTCAACGTGCTCGTGAGCTTCGCGCTCGCGTTCACGATGGCCGTGCGCTCGCGCAGCCTGCGCCGCGCCAAGGTGCGCGCGCTGGTCGGCGCGATCGTCCGCACGGTGCTGTCGAAGCCGTCCGCGCTGTTCTGGCCGGCCGGTGGAACGGCCGCGCGGGCCGGCCAGCCGGGCTCGCACTGACCGTCTGACGGCGGCGCGCCGCCCGGGCGGGCGCCGCCGCGCGGGCCCTGGCGGCGCGCCGTCACGGCCGGTGCGCCCTCGGCGGCGTCCCAAATCGGACCCAACGCCGGCTCCGGCCGCCCGCGCCGCGTACAATGGTGGACTTTTGCACGTCCTCACCCGCCTTATGTCCTCGCCCACCCTGTACGAATTCTTCGCTCCCTGCCCGCGCGGCCTCGAAGCGGCGCTTGCCGCCGAGCTGGCCGAAATCGCCGGCCGCCATCTGGACGGCGCGCCGTTCACCCCGGGCGCGCAGGTGCCGGGCGGCGTGCATTTCCGCGGCGGCTGGGCCGCCGGCATGGCCGCGAACCTCCATTCGCGGATCGCGAGCCGGATCCTGCTGAAGATCGCGCACCGCCCGTACCGCAACGAACAGGACGTCTACGCGCTCGCGCTCGAGCAGCCGTGGGAACGCTGGTTCGCGTCGACGCAGACGCTGCGCGTCGACATCACCGCGATCAAGTCGCCGCTGAAGAGCCTCGAATTCGCGACGCTGCGCGTGAAGGACGCGATCTGCGACCGGATGCGCGACAAGACCGGCTCGCGGCCGAGCATCGACACCGGGGCGCCGGACGTGCGCGTGTTCGCGTTCCTGACGGCCACCGAGTGCACGCTGTACCTCGATACGTCGGGCGAGCCGCTGTTCAAGCGCGGCTGGCGTCTCGACAAGGGCGCGGCGCCGCTGCGCGAGAACCTCGCGGCCGGCATCCTGCGCCTGACGGGCTGGACGCCCGGCACGCCGCTGTACGATCCGATGTGCGGCAGCGGCACGTTCCTCGCGGAAGCCGCACAGATCGCGCTCGGCGTCGCACCGGGCGTCGAGCGCCGCTTCGGCTTCGAAAAGCTCAAGCAGTACGACATCACCGCCTGGCAGGGCCTGAAGGTCGCGGCGCTCGACGCGAAGCGCGCGGCGCGCGGCAAGCGCGATGCGCTCGGCGTGTACGGCAGCGACATCTCGGGCGACATGCTCGAGAAGGCGCGCGCGAACCTCGAACGCGCGGGCGTGCCGTCGGTATGGCTCAAGCAGGTCGACGCGCGCGGGATGGCGCCGCCGTGCGACGGCCCGGGCATCATCCTCGCGAACCCGCCGTACGGCGAGCGGATCGAGGTGCGCGGCCGCAGCGCGCGCGGCGAGGTGCGCGAGACGGGCCGCAACCGCGGCAACGACGACGCGTTCCGCCGCACGCACACCGACGCGCCGGACAGCGAGTTCTTCAACGCGCTCGGCGATGCGCTCAAGCAGCGCTTCACCGGCTGGCAGGCGTTCCTGCTGACGTCGGACCGGTCGCTGCCGGGCCAGCTGCGGCTGCGCGAATCGGCGAAGACGCCGCTGTTCAACGGCGCGCTCGAATGCCGGCTGTTCCGCTTCGACCTGATCGCCGGCAGCGTGAAGGCACGCCCGGCCGCGCCGGAAGGCGACGCCTGACGCGCGAAGCGGCCGCTGCGGCCGCCTGCTGACACCCAGACGATGCCCGGCCAATCGGCCGGGCATTTTTCTTTCCGCCGCACCCATGCGGGTGGCGCCACGCGTGCCGCTCCGCCACTGTCACGCCGCTGAGGTTTCGCACGGCTCTTGCGCCGGCGAAGCTGCCTTTTGTCAGCCCCGCCGTGACTACTGACAGCACGCTGTCAGCAGCCCCCCGTCACACTGCAATCCCGGCGCAATGCAAGGCTGGTTTCCATCAAGAACCCGAACAAGACAAGGAGCTCGTCATGACGTCCGCAACTGCAACCGCAACCGCAACGCTGGAACGCGCGATCGCGTGGTTCGACATCCCGTCCCTCGATTTCGACCGGGCGATCCGTTTCTACGAAACCGTGCTGCAAACGACGCTGCAGCGCGAAGTCATCGGCGGCGTGCCGATGGCCGTGTTCGATCACGAAGCGTCGAGCACGGGCGGCAGCATCGTGTTCGATCCGCAGCAGATGAAGCCGAGCGCGAACGGCGTGCTCGTGTACCTGAACGCCGGCGAGTCGGTCGTCGCGGCGCTCGAGCGCGCGAAACGCGCGGGCGGCGTCGTGCAGGGCTCGGTCGTCGAGCTGCCGAACAACTACGGCTACATCGGCTACCTGATCGATACCGAAGGCAACCGCGTCGGCCTGCACGCACCGAAATGCCACTGAGCGCGTCCACGATCCGGCCGGCGCGGGGCTATCATCGCGAAGTCCCCCTAGCCGCTGGAGTCGAGGTGCAGCCATGACGCGCCGTGCCGACCGCCTGTTCCAGATCGCCGAGCTGCTGCGCGGGCGGCGTCTCACGACCGCGCAGCAGCTCGCCGACTGGCTGTCGGTGTCGCCGCGCACGGTCTATCGCGACGTGCGCGACCTGCAACTGTCAGGGGTGCCGATCGAAGGCGAAGCCGGCATCGGCTACCGGCTGAACCGCAACGCGAGCCTGCCGCCGCTCACGTTCACGGCCGAGGAACTCGCGGCGCTCGCGGTCGGCGCGAGGATGCTCGAGACCTGGGGCGGCGCGCGCTTCGCGGGCGGTGCGCGGTCGGCACTCGCGAAGATCGCGTCGGCGATGCCGGCCGACAAGCGCACCGCGCTCGACCGCCTGCCGGTGTTCGCGCCGTCGTTCCACATCGACGAAACGTTCTGCGCGAAGGTCGACGCGATCCACCAGGCGGTCGACACGCACCACATCGTCAGCTTCGACTACCGCGACCGGCTCGGCGCGCACACGCAGCGCCGCGTGTGGCCGCTCGGGCTCGTCTACTGGGGCGGACGCTGGACGATCGGCGCGTGGTGCGAGCTGCGCGACGACTTCCGCACCTTCGACATCGCGCGAATGGGCGACATCACCGTGCACGAGCAGTTTCCGGACATGGAAGGCCGGCGGATCGCCGACTACATGCGAATCGCGGAAGCGCCGATGCGCTGACGCGCGCGGCGCCGAGCGACAGCTTCACCGCTTCGGCATGCGCGGGCACGTCGGCAATGGCGGCAGCAGGCGGCAAGCCCGCCCCCGCCCCGCCGCCATTCGTGCGCCGGGGCGTCCGCGCGCCGATAACGCCCGTCACTCCCCGAACACCACTGACCGCTTCGGCCGCTCGTCGACGTGCAGCGAAAACACGTCGGCGCGCGCATAGTGCCCCACGACGTCGAAGTCGTAACGCGCACGCACGAGCTCATCGGTATCGATGCGCGCGGTCACGAGCCCGGCCTCGCCGATCAGCGGCTCCGTCAGCAGGTCGCCGAGCGGCCCGACGATCACGCTGCCGCCGCGGATCAGCGGCCGCTCGGGATCCCACCCCGGCACGTCGATGCCGAGCGCACGCGGCGACGGCTGCACCTGGCACGCGCTCACGACGAAGCAGCGTCCCTCGTGCGCGATGTGCCGCATCGAGCTTTGCCACAGGTCGCGCTCGTCGACGGTCGGCGCGCACCAGATCTGCACGCCTTTCGCGTACATCGCGCAGCGCAGCAGCGGCATGTGGTTCTCCCAGCAGATCGCGGCGCCTGCGCGGCCCGCGGCCGTGTCGACCACCGGCAGCGTCGAGCCGTCGCCCTGCCCCCAGATCAGCCGCTCGGTGCCGGTCGGCATCAGCTTGCGGTGCTTCGCGACGAGCCCGTCGCGCGGATCGAAGAACAGCGCCGTGCAGTACAGCGTGCTGCCGCCGCGCTCGATCACGCCGACCACGAGGCTCGCGCCCGTGCACTGCGACAGCGCGGCCAGTTCGTCGGTTTCGGGCCCCGGCACGTCGATCGCCTGCGCGGCATAGCGCGCGTACGCGTCGCGGCCCTCGGGCAACCGGTAGCCGAGCCGCGTGCCGAAGATCTCGCCTTTCGGGTAGCCGCCGAGCACGGCCTCGGGCAGCACGACGAGCGACGCGCCGCTGTCGCGGATCGCGGTTTCGTAGCCGAGGATCGTGTCGAGCGTGGCGCGCGTGCCGGCGGGCGATGCGCCGATCTGCAGCGCGGCGATGACTGAGGTGGACATGAAGACGTCTCCAGTGAGTGGGGTGACGCCATCTTTGTCGATATCATTTCATCGATCAAATCGATACAACGATAACTGACATGAATTCAGATGATATCGCCGGACTCGACCTGAACCTGCTGAAAGTGTTCGAGGCGCTGTACGAGGAAGGCGGCGCGAGCCGCGCGGCGCTGCGGCTCGGCCTCACGCAGTCGGCCGTCAGCGCGGCGCTCGCCCGGCTGCGCGTGATCTATGCCGATCCGCTGTTCGTGCGCACCGGCCGCGGGCTCGCACCGACGCCGCGCGCGGACGAACTGAAGCCGATCCTGTCCGATGCGCTCGACCGCTGCCGCGAAAGCCTCGCGATCGCGGCCGATAGCGGCGAGCGCGTCGGCCGCACGATCTCGATCGGGCTGTCGGACGACTTCGAGATCGCACTCGGCCGCGCGCTGATCGACGCGGTCGCGCGGGAAGCCGCGGGCATCCGGCTGATCTTCCGGCAAACGCACAGCGGCATCGCCGGCGACGCACTGCTGCGGCACGGCGTCGATCTCGCGATCGCGTCGGGCGGGTTTTCGGCCAACGGCCTCAGCCGGCGCGCGGTCGCGACGGGCGGCTACGCGTGCCTGGTCGATCCGGCCGGCCGCGCGCGCTCGCCGCGCACGCTCGCGCTCGCCGATTTCCTGCAGCGCGATCACCTGCTCGTGTCGTCGGGCGGCGTGATCGGGATCGTCGACGAGGCGCTGGCCGCACTCGGCCACAAACGGCGCGTCGCGGCCTCGACCACGCACTTCGCGGCGCTGCCGTACCTGCTCGCCGGTTCCGACGCGGTGGCAACGATCCCCGCGCACGCCGCACGCGCGATCGCGCAATCGACGTCGCTGCGCGCGCTCGCGTGCCCGGTCGAGCTGCCGCGCTACCCGGTGGAGATCGGCTGGCGCACGAGCACGCAGCGCGATCCGGCGATCGTGCGCGTGCGGGACACGATCGCCGCCTGCGTCGCGACGATCGTCGCGCCGTGAAAAAACGGGGCATGATTGAACCGCTACCGGTTCGGCCCTGCCGCCGGGGCCGCTCGCCGATCGAGGCAGGCCGCACCGCCGATACCCGATACGTGTCGCGGCGAATGGGGCGCCCGTCACCGCCGTGCCCATGAAATGACCAGGGTCGGATTCGTCTGACGATGCGGCCGGCAGCGTCCGGGCGCAACCGGTAAAATGCCGAACCATGAAACCCGAAATCTGGACCCCGCATGTGACCGTCGCGGCGCTCGTCGAGCGCGCCGGCCGCTTTCTCGTGATCGAGGAAGAAACCTCGACGGGCCTGCGCATCAACCAGCCAGCCGGCCATCTCGAAGCCGGCGAGACGCTCGCCGACGCCGTGATCCGCGAGACGCTCGAGGAAACCGCGCATCCGTTCGTCCCCGACGCGCTCGTCGGCGTCTATCTCGCGCACTACGACCGCCCCGGCACCGCCGGCGCGACCTACCTGCGCTTCACGTTCTGCGGCACGGCCGGTGAGCCGCTGCCGGGCCACACGCTCGACGACGGCATCGTCCGCGCGCTGTGGATGAGCGCCGACGAACTGCGCGCGTGCAGCGAACGCCACCGCTCGCCGGCGGTGATGCGCTGCGTCGACGACTATCTCGCCGGGCGGCGGATTCCGCTCGATTTCGTGCATACGCATTCGGTCGCGCCGCGTCCGGACGCATTCGACCGTCAGGCGGTAAACAAATGAGCAAGCGCCGTGTAGTAGTGGGCATGTCGGGCGGCGTCGATTCGTCGGTGACCGCGTGGCTGCTGAAGGAACAGGGGTACGACGTGGTCGGCCTGTTCATGAAGAACTGGGAAGACGACGACGACGGCGAATACTGCTCGACGCGCCAGGACTGGATCGACGTCGTGTCGGTCGCCGACCTGATCGGCATCGACGTGGAAGCCGTGAACTTCGCGGCCGAATACAAGGACCGCGTGTTCGCCGAATTCCTGCGCGAATACTCGGCCGGCCGCACGCCGAACCCGGACGTGCTGTGCAACGCCGAGATCAAGTTCAAGGCGTTCCTCGATCACGCGATGTCGCTCGACGCGGAAATGATCGCGACCGGCCACTACGCGCGCGTACGCGAGCGCGACGGTCGCTTCGAACTGCTGAAGGCATTCGATCATACGAAAGACCAGTCGTACTTCCTGCACCGGCTGAACCAGGCGCAGCTGTCGAAGACGATGTTCCCGCTCGGCGAGATTCCGAAGACGAAGGTGCGCGAGATCGCCGCGCAGATCGGCCTGCCGAACGCGAAGAAGAAGGACTCGACCGGCATCTGCTTCATCGGCGAACGGCCGTTCCGCGACTTCCTGAACCGCTATCTTCCGACGAAGCCGGGCCCGATGAAGACGCCGGACGGCAAGGTGGTCGGCGAGCACATCGGCCTCGCGTTCTACACCTTCGGCCAGCGCAAGGGCATCGGCCTCGGCGGCAGCAAGGACGGCAGCGGCGAGCCGTGGTTCGTCGCCGCGAAGGACATCGCGTCGAACACGCTGTACGTCGTGCAGGGCCACGACCATCCGTGGCTGCTGTCGCGCGAGCTCGTCGCCGGCAACGTGAGCTGGGTCGCGGGCGAGCCGCCGGCCGACGGCTTCTCGTGCGGCGCGAAGACGCGCTACCGGCAGGCCGATGCCGCATGCTCGTTCGGCCGGGCCGCGCTCGGCCAGGCCGACGAAGGACGCTTCTCGCTCACGTTCGACGACGCGCAATGGGCGGTCACGCCCGGCCAGTCGGCCGTGCTGTACGAGGGCGAGATCTGCCTCGGCGGCGGCATCATCGAGTTCGCGGCCACCGGCCAGCCCGGCCAGACGGCGCCGGTACCGGCGGCAGCCCACGCGGGCGCGCTCGCCGAAGCACGCTGACATCCATTCGGTTTAGACTTGCGGCACGCCGCGCCCGGCGGAACACGATTCCGCCGCGGCCGCGGCGCGCCGCCCTCGCAGCGTACGCATGGCGGCATTTCAAGATGCTTACGGAGCCCCCATGCTTTCACGACGCTACCTCGCGATGTGGTGTGCCGTCCTGCTGCTCGTTGCGGCGGCCGCACTCGCGTCGATCCACGTGCTTCCCTGGCTGTGGATCATCCTCCCCGTCGCCCTCGTCGCACTCGGCCTGTACGACCTGAAGCAAGACCGCCACGCGATCCTGCGCAACTACCCGCTCTGGGGCCATTTCCGCTTCCTGTTCGAATTCATCCGCCCCGAGATCCGCCAGTATTTCGTCGAGGACGACACCGACGAGAAGCCGTTCTCGCGCGCCCAGCGCAGCCTCGTCTACCAGCGCGCGAAGAACGTCGCCGACAACCGCCCGTACGGCACCGAACTGAACGTGAAGGCCGTCGCGCACGAATGGATCAGCCACTCGCTCGCGCCGACGAAGCTGCCGAACCACGACTTCCGCATCCGGGTCGGCGCGAACCGCGCGCAACCATACGACATCTCGATCTTCAACATCTCGGCGATGAGCTTCGGCTCGCTGTCCGCGAACGCGATCCGCTCGCTGAACCTCGGCGCGAAGAAAGGCGGGTTCGCGCACGACACGGGCGAAGGCTCGCTGTCGAAATATCACCGCGAGAACGGCGGTGACATCATCTGGGAAATCGCGTCCGGCTACTTCGGCTGCCGCAACGAGGACGGCACGTTCAACCCGGACAAGTTCGCGAAGCAGGCCGCCGATCCGCAGGTCAAGATGATCGAGGTCAAGCTGTCGCAAGGCGCGAAGCCCGGCCACGGCGGCGTGCTGCCGGCCGCGAAGATCACGCCGGAGATCGCCGAGACGCGCGGCGTGCCGATGGGCAAGGACTGCATCTCGCCCGCGACGCACTCGGAATTCTCGACGCCGCGCGGGCTGCTCGAATTCGTCGAGCGGCTGCGCACGCTGTCGGGCGGCAAGCCGACCGGCTTCAAGCTGTGCATCGGCCATCCGTGGGAATTCTTCGGGATCGCGAAGGCGATGACCGAGACGGGCATCGTGCCCGACTTCATCGTCGTCGACGGCGCGGAAGGCGGCACCGGCGCGGCGCCGCTCGAATTCACCGACCATGTCGGCGTGCCGCTGCAGGAAGGGCTGCTGCTGGTCCACAACACGCTCGTCGGGATCGGCGTGCGCGACCGCGTGAAGCTCGGCGCGAGCGGCAAGATCATCACCGCGTTCGACATCGCGCGCACGCTCGCGATCGGCGCGGACTGGGCGAACTCGGCGCGCGGCTTCATGTTCGCGGTCGGCTGCATCCAGGCGCAGCACTGCCACACCGACCGCTGCCCGACCGGCGTCGCCACCCAGGATCCGGTGCGCCAGCGCGCCCTCGTCGTGCCGGACAAGGCCGAGCGCGTGTACAACTTCCACCGCAATACGCTGCATGCGCTGCAGGAACTCGTGCAGGCGGCCGGCCTCGGCCATCCGTCCGAGCTGCGCGCGCATCACATCGTGCAGCGCGTCGCGCCGCACGAGGTACGGCTGATGTCGCAGCTGCTGAAGTACCTGAAGCCCGGCGCGCTGCTCGACGGCCAGACCTGCGGCTATACGCTGTACGACAAGTGGTGGCCGATCGCGCGCAGCGATTCGTTCGTGCTCGGCGAGACCGTTTACACGTCGATCGAGTAACGCGTGATACGCGCGACCGCCCGTCGCCCGGGCGATCCGCCAAAAAGAAAAGCGCCTCGCGGGGCGCTTTTCGTTTGTTTGCACGATCCGCGGCCGGCAGCCGGTCAGACTTGCGGCAGCGTGTCGGCGAACGTCTGCCGCTGCGACAGCTTCACGAAATGCTTGTCGAGGTTCGGATGGCGGTCGCGCCAGTCGAGTTCGGGCATCCGGAAGTCGAGGTAGCCGAGCGCGCAGCCGAGCGCGATGTCGGCGAGCGTGTAATGATTACCGACGCACCACGTCTTGCCGCCGAGGCCCTGCGACATCGCGACGAGGGCGTCGTCGATCTTGCGCTGCTGGCGCGCGATCCAGCTCGCGCTGCGCTGTGCTTCTTCACGCAACGTGTGTTCGAGACGGATCGCCACGGCCGCGTCGAGCACGCCGTCGCCCAGCGCTTCCCAGCAACGCACCTCGACGCGCTCGCGCCCCGACGGCGGAATCAGCTTGCCGACCGGCGACAGCGTATCGACGTATTCGCAGATCACGCGGGAATCGAACACCGCGGCCCCATCCTCCATCACGAGACACGGGACCTTGCCGAGCGGATTCGATGCATGAATGTCCGTCTCCGGCGCCCACACGTTCTCGAGCTCCAGCTTGTAGTCGATCTTCTTTTCAGCAAGCACGATCCGCGCCTTTCGGACGTACGGGCTGCTGAGCGAACCGATTAATTTCATCATCTGCCTTTTTAAGGGAACCGCCGAGAGTATAAGTTGTCGCCGATCATAACCGGCCGGCGCGGCCGGGTAGGAAATCGCCCGTCCGGCCTGTGGATGGTTTGCAACAGCCGTCGCCGAGCCCCGTCCGGCGCTGCTTGCGGCCGCGGCTTTCACGCGCCGCGTCCGGCGGCGCTACAATCGCACGATGAATGCGCCCCTCGATACCGCCATCGCCGTCGACGTCTACCGCCAGCGCCGCGAACGCGTGCTTGCCGCACTGCGTGCCGCGGGCGGCGGCGTCGCCATCGTCCCCACCGCGCCGGAAATGCTGCGCAACCGCGATACGGCCTTCCCGTACCGGCACGACAGCTATTTCCATTACCTGACGGGCTTCACCGAGCCGGATGCCGTGCTCGTGCTGAGCGCGGCCGGCTCGCACGGCGCGCCGGAATCGGTCCTGTTCTGCCGCGCGAAGAATGCCGACCGCGAGATCTGGGAAGGTTTCCATTACGGGCCCGAGGCCGCGCGCGATGCGTTCGGCTTCGACGCGGCCTACGCAGTCGACGTGATCGACACCGAAATGCCGCGGCTGCTCGCCGATGCGGGCACCGTGCACTACCGGTTCGGCGCATCGGCCGAATTCGACCGCCAGCTCGCCGGCTGGATCGATGCGGTGCGCGCGCAGGCGCGCGCGGGCGTCGCCGCGCCGGACGCGCTGCTCGACCTCACGCCGCTGCTCGACGACATGCGGCTCGTGAAGGACGAACACGAGCTCGCGATCATGATGCGCGCCGCGCACATCTCCGCGCTCGCCCATCGCCGCGCGATGCAGGTGTGCCGCCCGGGAATCCGCGAATACGAACTCGAGGCCGAGCTGCTGTACACGTTCCGCAAGCATGGCGCGCAGGCGCCCGCGTACGGCTCGATCGTCGCGGCCGGCGCGAACGCATGCGTGTTGCACTACCCGGCCGGCAACGCGGCCGCGCGGGACGGCGACCTGATCCTGATCGATGCGGCGTGCGAACTCGACGGCTACGCGTCGGACATCACGCGCACGTTCCCGGCCAACGGGCGCTTCTCGCCCGCGCAGCGCACGCTGTACGACATCGTGCTCGCCGCGCAGCAGGCCGCGATCGACGCGACGCGCGCGGGCGTGCCGTTCGAGGCGCCGCACGACGCGGCCGTGCGTGTGCTGGCGCAGGGGCTGCTCGATGCCGGCATCATCCCGAAAACGCGCTTCTCGAGCGTCGACGACGTGATCGCCGAGCGCGCGTACGCACGCTTCTACATGCACCGCACCGGCCACTGGCTCGGCATGGACGTGCACGATTGCGGCGACTACCGCGAGCGGCTCGCCGAGCGCGACGCCAACGGCGCGCTGCCGTGGCGCACGCTGAAACCCGGCATGACGCTCACCGTCGAGCCGGGCCTGTACGTGCGGGCCGCCGACGACGTGCCGTCCGAATACTGGAACATCGGCATCCGCATCGAGGACGACGCGATCGTGCGCGAGCACGGTTGCGAGCTGATCACGCGCGACGTGCCGGTGGCGGCCGCCGAGATCGAGGCACTGATGCGCGCGAGCGCGCCGCACGGCGCCTGAGCGTGCCGCAGGCTGCCATCGCGCGTCGGCGGGCGCGCCGTTGACCCGCCGTTGACCGTTACTCCGTTTCACGAACACTGATGACGACCGCTTCCTCCCCGGCCACGCCGGACTACGACCTCGCCATCGTCGGCGCGGGCCCCGTCGGGCTCGCGCTCGCCGGCTGGCTCGCACGGCGCAGCGCGACGCAGCACGCGTCGATCGCGCTGATCGACGCGCGCGAGCCGGCCGCGAGCGCGAACGATCCGCGCGCGATCGCCGTGTCGCACGGCAGCCGCGTGCTGCTCGACACGCTCGCGTGGCCCGGCGACGCGACGCCGATCGAACACATCCACGTGTCGCAGCGCGGCCATTTCGGCCGCACGCTGATCGACCGCGACGAGCACGACCTCGCCGCGCTCGGCTACGTGGTGCGCTACGGCTCGATCGTGCAGGCGCTCGCGCAGGCGGTGCGCGGCACGCGCGTCGACTGGCTCACGTCGACCACCGCCCGCGCGCCGCAACAGGACGCCGACGGCGTCACGCTGACGCTCGACGGCCCGCAAGGCGAGCGCACGCTGCGCGCGCGCATCGTCATCAACGCGGAAGGCGGGCTGTTCCACGAGCAGCAGGCCGATACCGGCAACCATCGCCGCGACTACGGTCAGACCGCGATCGTCGGCACGGTCACGGTCTCGGCGCCGCGCCCGAACGTCGCGTGGGAACGCTTCACGCACCAAGGCCCACTCGCGCTGCTGCCGCTCGGCGGCCCGCGCCAGGCCGAGTATTCGCTCGTGTGGTGCTGCACGCCCGACGAGGCGGCCCGCCGCGCCGCCCTGCCCGACGACGCGTTCCTGCGCGAACTCGGCGCGGCATTCGGCGAGCGCATGGGTCAGTTCGTCGCGATCGCGGGACGCGCATCGTTCCCGCTCGGCCTGAACGCGGCGCAGACGCTCGTCAGCGGACGCATCGCGATCGTCGGCAACGCCGCGCAAACGCTGCACCCGGTCGCCGGCCAGGGGCTCAACCTCGGGCTGCGCGATGCGCATACGCTCGTCGACACGCTGTCCACGCAGGGCTTCGAAGCAACCGCGCTCGCGACCTTCAACGCGCGGCGCGCGCTCGACCGGCGCTTCACGATCGGCGCGACCGACACGCTCGCGCGCCTGTTCACGGTCGACACCGGCCCGCTTCCGCTGCTGCGCGGCGCGGCGCTCACCGCACTCGAATTCGTGCCGCCGCTCAAGAAGGCGATCGCGCGCCAGATGATGTTCGGCCAGCGCAACTGACGCGCGGCGCGCCGCGCATTGCGCGCCGTCGGGCCGCGCAAACCGGGTCAAATCGGCGGGGCATGGGAATACGGTAAAATGCGCGTTTTCCCACCGCCCTTTTTTGCCCGCGACGCCCGGCGCTCGCGGGTGGTGCCATTGCAATGCCCGTTATCGGCTCTCACGTTTTGCGTAACAATCTGTTCGTCGCCCCGATGGCCGGGGTGACGGATCGTCCGTTCCGCCAGCTGTGCAAGCGGCTGGGGGCCGGATACGCCGTGTCCGAGATGGTCGCGTCCAACGCGCAGCTGTGGAAAAGCGCGAAGACGATGCGACGGGCGAACCACGCAGGCGAAGTCGAGCCGATCGCGGTGCAGATCGCCGGCGCCGATCCGGCGATGATGGCCGAAGCGGCCCGCTACAACGTCGACAACGGCGCGCAGATCATCGACATCAACATGGGCTGCCCGGCGAAGAAGGTCTGCAACGTCGCCGCCGGCTCCGCGCTGTTGCAGAACGAGCCGCTCGTGCAGCGGATCGTCGAGGCCGTCGTCGCGGCGGTCGGCACGGGGCCGGATGCGGTGCCCGTCACGCTGAAGATCCGCACCGGCTGGGACCGCGAGCACAAGAACGCGATCACGGTCGCGCGCCTCGCCGAGGCGGCCGGCGTCTCGATGCTGACCGTGCACGGCCGCACGCGCGCCGACCTGTACCGCGGCGATGCCGAATACGACACCATCGCGGCCGTGAAGGCGGCCGTGCGCATCCCGGTCGTCGCGAACGGCGACATCACGTCGCCGGCGAAAGCGAAGGCCGTGCTCGACGCAACCGGCGCCGATGCGCTGATGATCGGTCGCGCCGCGCAAGGCCGGCCGTGGCTGTTCCGCGAAATCGATCATTTCCTGCAAACCGGCGAGCTGCTGCCCCCGCCGCGGATCGACGAGATCCAGCACGTGATGAACGAACACCTGGAAGACCATTACGCGTTCTACGGTGAATTCACGGGCGTCCGTACTGCGCGCAAGCACATCGGCTGGTACACTCGCGGCCTTTCCGGTGCCAACGGGTTCCGGCACCGGATGAACACGCTTGATTCCACCCGCGAGCAGCTCGCCGCCGTCAATGCATTCTTCGAGGCGCAAAAGGCGCTGTCGGACCACCTCGTCTACGTCGATGACGAAGAGGAAAACGGCCAGGGCGAGTCGGACGACCATAACCAGTTAGCAGCATGAGCAAGCACAACATCGAACAATGTGTCCGCGAGAGCCTGGACGTGTATTTCCGGGATCTAGACGGCTCCAATCCGCACGACGTCTATGAAATGGTGATGTCCTGCGTCGAAAAGCCGATGCTCGAGGTCGTGCTCGTACAGGCCGGCGGCAACCAGTCGCTCGCCGCGGAGTACCTCGGCATCAATCGCAATACGCTGCGCAAGAAGCTGCAGCAGCACGGCCTGCTGTAGGCGGCCGTCCCGTCCCCGTTTCCCTGGCTATTGGTGGTTCCATCATGATCAAGCAAGCGCTCATTTCCGTTTCCGACAAGACCGGCATCGTCGACTTCGCGAAGTCGCTGTCCGACCTCGGCGTCAAGCTGCTGTCGACCGGCGGCACCGCGAAACTCCTGGCCGATGCGGGCCTGCCCGTTACCGAAGTGGCCGATTACACGGGCTTTCCGGAAATGCTCGATGGGCGCGTGAAGACGCTCCACCCGAAAGTGCACGGCGGCATCCTCGCCCGCCGCGACCTGCCCGAGCACATGCAGGCGCTGGAGCAGCACGGCATCCCGACGATCGACCTGCTGGTCGTGAACCTGTATCCGTTCGTCGCGACGATCGCGAAGGACGACTGCACGCTCGCCGACGCGATCGAGAACATCGACATCGGCGGCCCGACGATGCTGCGCTCGGCCGCGAAGAACCACCGCGACGTGACGGTCGTCGTCGATCCGGCCGACTACGCGGTCGTGCTCGACGAAATGAAGGCGAACGGCAACGCGATCGGCTACGCGACCAACTTCCGCCTCGCGACGAAGGTGTTCGCGCACACCGCCCAATACGACGGTGCGATCACGAACTACCTGACGAGCCTGACCGACGAGCTGCAGCACGCGTCGCGCAGCGCGTACCCGGCGACGCTGAACATGGCGTTCGACAAGGTGCAGGACCTGCGCTACGGCGAGAACCCGCACCAGAGCGCCGCGTTCTACCGCGACCTCGCGGCACCGGCCGGCGCACTGGCGAACTACCGCCAGCTGCAGGGCAAGGAACTGTCGTACAACAACATCGCGGATTCGGACGCGGCGTGGGAATGCGTGAAGACGTTCGACGCGCCGGCCTGCGTGATCATCAAGCATGCGAACCCGTGCGGCGTCGCGGTCGGCAACGACTCGGCCGACGCGTACGCGAAGGCATTCCAGACCGACCCGACGTCGGCGTTCGGCGGCATCATCGCGTTCAACCGCGAAGTCGACGAGACGGCCGCGCAGGCGGTGGCGAAGCAGTTCGTCGAAGTGCTGATCGCGCCGTCGTTCACGGACGCCGCGAAGCAGGTGTTCGCCGCGAAGCAGAACGTGCGTCTGCTCGAGATCGCGCTGGGCGACGGCCATAACGCATTCGACCTGAAGCGCGTGGGCGGCGGCCTGCTCGTGCAGTCGCTCGATTCGAAGAACGTGCAGCCGAGCGAACTGCGCGTCGTCACGAAACGCCAGCCGACCGCGAAGGAAATGGACGACCTGCTGTTCGCATGGCGCGTCGCGAAGTACGTGAAGTCGAACGCGATCGTGTTCTGCGGCAACGGCATGACGCTCGGCGTCGGCGCAGGCCAGATGAGCCGCGTCGATTCCGCGCGCATCGCCAGCATCAAGGCGCAGAACGCCGGCCTCACGCTGGCCGGCTCGGCCGTCGCGTCGGATGCGTTCTTCCCGTTCCGCGACGGTCTCGACGTCGTTGTCGCGGCAGGCGCGACCTGCGTGATCCAGCCGGGCGGCTCGATGCGCGACGACGAAGTGATCGCGGCAGCCGACGAGCACGGCATCGCGATGATCCTGACGGGCGTGCGTCACTTCCGTCACTGATCGCATGCGGCCCGCACGGCCGCCGCACGCAAACCCGGCGGCATCGCACCCGCCGGGTTTTTTGTTGCGCGGCGCCGGCGCACGCGACCGCGCGGCCGGCGCCGCGCACCATTCGTTGTAGTATCGCTGCATCAGGTTTTTCTCCTCACTCATGCGAATTCTCGGCATCGACCCTGGCCTGCGCGTCACCGGCTTCGGCATCATCGACGTCAGCGGCCACCGGCTCGCCTATGTCGCAAGCGGCGTGATCCGCACGCCGACGGCCGACCTCGCCACCCGGCTCGGCACGATCTTCCAGGGCGTGTCGACGCTCGTGCGCGAACACGCGCCCGACCAGGCCGCGATCGAACAGGTGTTCGTCAACGTGAACCCGCAATCGACGCTGCTGCTCGGCCAAGCGCGCGGCGCCGCGATCTGCGGGCTCGTCTCCGGCGGCCTGCCGGTCGCCGAATACACCGCGCTGCAACTGAAGCAGGCCGTCGTCGGTTACGGCCGCGCAACCAAGTCGCAGATGCAGGAGATGGTCACGCGGCTGCTCAATCTCACCGGCCAGCCCGGCAGCGACGCAGCCGACGCGCTCGGGATGGCGATCTGCCATGCGCACAGCGGCAACACGCTCGGCACGATCAGCGGCCTCGCGCCGGCGCTCGCGAAGAAGGGGCTGCGTGTGCGGCGTGGGCGGCTCGTCGGTTGATACGACGGCACGCAACCGCCCGGCGCGGCGCGCAGCCGCTCGCGTCGCGCGCATTGCACCTGCCACCGCCCTGCCCGCCTGCTCGACCCGCGTCGCGCACGCGCGGCGCATCGCCCCGACCTGACGGCCAAGCCATCGGCATCGCGCCGCACCTGCGCTACACTCGCGCTTTCTTCCTCGCATCCCGCCATCCATGATCGGTCGCATCGCCGGCATCCTGCTCGAAAAGAACCCGCCTCACCTGCTCGTCGACTGCAACGGCGTCGGCTACGAAATCGACGTGCCGATGAGCACCTTCTACAACCTGCCGCAAACGGGCGAGCGCGTCGTGCTGCTCACGCAGCAGATCGTGCGAGAAGATGCGCACCTGCTGTACGGCTTCCTGACGCCGCAGGAGCGCACGACCTTCCGCGAACTGCTGAAGATCACCGGCATCGGCGCGCGCATGGCGCTCGCCGTGCTGTCCGGCATGAGCGTGCAGGAGCTCGCGCAGGCGGTGACGATGCAGGACGCCGCGCGCCTCACGCGCCTGCCCGGCATCGGCAAGAAGACCGCCGAGCGCCTGCTGCTCGAGCTGAAGGGCAAGCTCGGCGCCGATCTCGGTGCGCTCGCCGGCGCCGCGTCGCCGTCCGACCACGCGACCGACATCCTCAACGCGCTGCTCGCGCTCGGCTATTCCGAAAAGGAAGGCCTCGCCGCGATCAAGAACGTGCCGGCCGGCACCGGCGTGTCCGAAGGCATCAAGCTCGCGCTCAAGGCGCTGTCGAAGGTGTAACGGCGGCCCGGGCAGGCGCCCGAACCGGCTGTCGGAGCCAGTGTTGCGCCACCGCGCGGCGCGCGCCAGTCGGCCGTTCGGCCAGTTCGGCCGCGTGACGGTGCGCGGTACAATGGCCGCATGATTGAAACCGACAAACTCGCCGCCGAGCGGATCATCGCCGCCACGCCCGCCTCGTCGCACGAGGAGGTGTTCGAACGCGCGCTGCGGCCGCGCCACCTCGACGACTACGTCGGCCAGGAAAAGGTGCGCGGCCAGCTCGAGATCTTCATCGAGGCCGCGAAGCGCCGCTCCGAGCCGCTCGACCACGTGCTGCTGTTCGGGCCGCCGGGCCTCGGCAAGACCACCCTCGCGCACATCATCGCGCGCGAGATGGGCGTAAACCTGCGCCAGACGTCGGGCCCCGTGCTCGAGCGCGCGGGCGACCTCGCCGCGCTGCTGACCAACCTCGAAGCGAACGACGTGCTGTTCATCGACGAGATCCACCGGCTGTCGCCGGTCGTCGAGGAAATCCTGTATCCGGCGCTCGAGGATTACCAGATCGACATCATGATCGGCGAGGGGCCGGCCGCGCGCAGCGTGAAGCTCGACCTGCAGCCGTTCACGCTGGTCGGCGCGACCACGCGCGCGGGGATGCTGACCAACCCGCTGCGCGATCGCTTCGGGATCGTCGCGCGCCTCGAGTTCTACGATGCCGACCAGCTGTCGCGCATCGTGCGGCGCTCGGCGTCGCTGCTGAACGCGCAGATCGATCCGAACGGCGCGCTGGAGATCGCGAAGCGCTCGCGCGGCACGCCGCGGATCGCGAACCGGCTGCTGCGCCGCGTGCGCGACTATGCGGAAGTGAAGGCCGACGGCCAGATCACCGCGGCCGTCGCCGACGCCGCGCTCGCGATGCTCGACGTCGACCCGGTCGGCTTCGACCTGATGGACCGCAAGCTGCTCGAGGCGATCCTGCACAAGTTCGACGGCGGCCCGGTCGGCATCGACAACCTCGCGGCGGCGATCGGCGAGGAACGCGACACGATCGAGGACGTGCTCGAACCGTACCTGATCCAGCAGGGCTTCCTGCAACGCACGCCGCGCGGGCGCGTCGCGACGCTGCTCACGTACCGCCACTTCGGGCTCTCGGCGCCCAATGCCGGCAACGCCGAACGCGGGATGTGGGACACCCCCGACGGGAAGTAGCGCGCCGCCCGCGCCAAGCCAGCCATGACCACGCCGCCCAGCCCGCATCCCGCCGCCCCCGCACCGGGCCCGCGCTGGGCCGAGCCGATCCGCAAGCGGCTCGTGGCCGGCATCACGCACCTGACGGCAGGCGGCGGCGGTCCGTCGATCGATCTTTCGTCGCCGCCCGGAGATCCGGGACTGTTCGGCCCCAACGCCATCTGCTGGCGCGTGCATGCCGATTTCACGTCGATGATGACGGGCGGCATCGCCGCGCTGCTGCTGCAGGCGCTTCATCCGCTCGCGCTCGCGGGCGTCTGGGATCACTCGTCGTTTCGCACCGACATCCTCGGCCGCTTGCGGCGCACCGCCACGTTCATCACGGGCACGACGTTCGGCAGCCGCGCCGACGCACTCGCGCTGATCGAGCGCGTGAAAGCGATCCACGCGCGCATATCGGGTACCGCGCCCGACGGCCGGCCGTATCGAGCCGACGATCCGGCGTTGCTGACCTGGGTGCACGTCGCCGAAGTATCGAGCTTCCTCGCCGCGCATTTGCGCTATGTGAATCCGTCGCTGTCGGGCGAGTTGCAGGACGGCTATTACGCTGAAACGGCATTGATCGCCGAGCTGCTCGGTGCCCGGGATGTGCCTCGTTCACGTGCCGAGGTAGCGGCCTATTTCGCGCGCATGCAGCCCGAACTCGAAGCCGGGCCGCACACCTTCGACGTCATGGACATCCTGCTGAATGTGCCGGTCGCGACGCCCGCGCTGCGGCCGGCCGCGTCGCTGATCATGCATGCGGGGATCGACCTGCTGCCGCCCTGGGCGCAGCGCATGCTCGGTGTGTCGACGTTCGCACCGCTGCGACGCGCGGTGGTCCGGCCCGGTGTCCGGGCAGTCGCCCCCGTGCTGCGCTGGGCGCTCGTGAACGGCGCGTCGAAACGCGCACGCCGCCGCGCAACCGCGACACCGCCCGACGGCAACCCGCCCTCTTGACAGCACCTCGGATCATTTCGATTGACTGCCAGTCGCGTCCACGAACCCGGTGATCGACGGCAAGACGGGCGCCGATCTCGGGCGCGTGGATGCGATCAACGGCGGGAAGAAGTACAGCAAGGGGGAATTCGACAAGCTGCGTCAGCCGATCACGGCCGACGAGCCCGGCAAGATCGCGTACGCGCTCGACGACAAGACGCGCCACGCACTGCCGCGGCAAGCCTGACGGGGAAGGCGGCCCCCGGCCGGTCACGCCGGGCGGGGCCGGTACGATCGGTCAGAGCACCTTGCGATACCCGTCGTCGTCGCTCGCGGCGTCCAGATGCGACACGTCGGCCCAATGCACGACCTGCGCGCGGCCGTCGACGTAATCGACGACGTTGATGCTCGTGTTGAGCAGCTGATAGCTGCGCGGTGCAGACAGGTCGAGACCGTTTGCAAAGCGGTACACGCAGTCGAGCACGCCACCGTGCGCGACACACGCGATCCGGCCGCCGGGATGCGCGGCGACGATCGGCTCGAGCGCATGCAGCACGCGATGATAAAACTCGCGCTGCGACTCGCCGCCGTCAGGCGCGAAGCCCGGGTCGCGGGTCTGCCACGCGGCGTAGGCATCCGGAAACAGCGTCTCGATCTCGGTGCTGTCATGCCCCTGGAACACGCCGTACGCGCGTTCGCGCAGCCCTTCGCGCAACTGCAGCGGCAACCCGAGCGCATCGGCAAAGGGTTGCGCGGTCTGCTGCGCGCGCATCAGGTCGCTCGAATAGATCGCGTCGATCCGCTGCCCGTCACGCGCTTCCCGCGCAAGCCGGACGGCCAGCCGCTGCGCCTGCGCGAGCCCCGTGTCGGCCAGCGGAATGTCGATATGGCCCTGGATGCGCTTGATGCGGTTCCAGGCCGTCTCGCCATGGCGAATGAACAGGATCTGCGTGGTGGCCATCGCGGCGCGTCTCCGGGAAAGAATCAGGGCCGCACTTGCAGCCAGAACGTCACGGGGCCGTCGTTGACGAGCGACACCTGCATGTCGGCGCCGAACTCGCCCGTCTCGACGACCGGATGGCGCTCGCGCGCGGCCGCGACGAAATAGTCGAACAGGCGCGCGCCTTCGTCGGGCGGCGCGGCCGGCGTGAAGCTCGGCCGCAGCCCGCTGTTGGTATCGGCCGCGAGCGTGAACTGCGACACGAGCAGCAGGCCGCCGGTAGCGCCCGCGCCATCGATGTTCGACACCGGCAGGTTCATCTTGCCGGCCGCGTCGCTGAACACGCGATAGCCGAGCAGCTTCGCGAGCAGCTTGTCGGCCGCGGCCTCGGTGTCGCCGCGCTCCGCGCAGACGAGCGCGAGCAGGCCTGCGCCGATCTCGCCCGTCGTGCGCTCGCCGACGCGCACGTCGGCGCGCTTCACGCGCTGGATCAGCGCGATCATGCGGTCAACGTGACGCGCGCGAAGCGGCGCTTGCCGACCTGGACGACGAACTCGCCGGCTTCGACCTTCAGGCCCTTGTCGGACACGGCCGCGCCGTCGATCTTCACGCCGCCCTGCTCGATGTTGCGCAGCGCCTCGCTCGTCGACGGCACGAGGCCGGCCTGCTTCAGCAACTGGCCGATCGCGAGCGGCGCGCCCGCGAGCGTGACCGACGGGATGTCGTCCGGCACGCCGCCCTTCGCGCGGTGGTTGAAGTCCTCGAGCGCACGCTCGGCGTCGGCCTGCGAGTGGAAGCGCGCGACGATTTCCTGCGCGAGCAGCACCTTGAAGTCGCGCGGATTGCGGCCGCCTTCGGCGTCGCGCTTGAAGCCGGCGATCTCGTCGAGGCTGCGGAACGACAGCAGTTCGAAGTAACGCCACATCAGCGTGTCCGAGATGCTCATCAGCTTGCCGAACATGTCGGTCGGCTTCTCGCTGATGCCGACGTAGTTGCCCTTCGACTTCGACATCTTCTCGACGCCGTCGAGCCCTTCGAGCAGCGGCATCGTCAGGATGCACTGCTGTTCCTGGCCGTACTGCTTCTGCAGTTCGCGGCCGACCAGCAGGTTGAACTTCTGGTCGGTGCCGCCGAGCTCGAGGTCGGCGTTCAGCGCGACCGAGTCGTAGCCCTGCATCAGCGGGTACAGGAATTCGTGGATCGAGATCGGCACGCCGCCCTGGAAGCGCTTCGTGAAGTCCTCGCGCTCGAGGATCCGCGCGACCGTGTAGCGCGACGCAAGCTTGATCATCCCGTCCGCGCCGAGCGGCATCGACCATTCGCTGTTGTAGCGGATCTCGGTTTTTTCGCGGTCGAGCACGAGCGCGGCCTGTTCGAAGTAGGTCTTCGCGTTCGATTCGATCTGTTCGCGCGTGAGCGGCGGACGCGTCGCGTTGCGGCCCGACGGATCGCCGATCAGCGACGTGAAATCGCCGATCAGGAAGATCACGGTGTGACCGAGGTCCTGCAGCTGACGCATCTTGTTCAGCACGACCGTATGGCCGATGTGGATGTCGGGCGCCGTCGGGTCGAGGCCGAGCTTGATGCGCAGCGGCGTGCCGGTGGCCGCGCTGCGCGCGAGCTTCTGCGCGAACTCTTCCTCGATCAGCAATTCGTCGACGCCGCGCTTCGTGACGGCGAGCGCATGGCGGACTTCGTCGGTGATCGGGAAAACAGGCTTGGAACTGGGTTCGGTGCTCATCGGTGCCAGGAAGAATGTCGCAAAGACAGGGATTTTCCCATAACTTGCGCGTGCATCGCTTAACGACGCGTCAGGTTGCGCGGATAATCGGGCGCAAGGCGCGTGGCACCGGCCCGCGCCGCTCGATCCAGGAGAACCCAACGTGCCGCAACGACATCCGCAACCCGCCCATCCGGCCGACGGCATCTACTTCGGGCTGATGTCGGGAACCAGCATGGACGGCGTCGACGGCGTCGCCGTGCGTTTCGAGACGGGCCGCGCGCCGGTCGTGCTCGCGGAGGCATTCGTCGGCTTCGCGCAATCGCTGCGCGACGCGCTGTTCGCGCTGCAGCAGCCTGGCGACGACGAGATCGACCGCGAATCGGTCGCGGCGAACGCGCTCGTCGCACGCTACGCGGTGTGCTGTCACGAGCTGCAGCGCACGGCCGGGCTGTCGCGCGACGAGATCCGCGCGATCGGCGTGCACGGCCAGACGGTCCGGCACCGTCCCGAGCGCGGCTACACGCGCCAGCTCAACAATCCGGCGCTGCTCGCGGAGCTTGCCCATATCGACGTGATCGCCGATTTCCGCAGCCGCGACGTCGCATCGGGCGGCCACGGCGCGCCGCTCGCGCCGGCGTTCCATGCGACGGTGTTCGGCGCGCCGGGCGAGACGCGAATCGTCTGCAACCTCGGCGGCATCAGCAACATCACGATCCTGCCCGGCGAGGGTGGCGACGTGCGCGGCTTCGACTGCGGGCCCGCGAACGCGTTGCTCGACGCATGGGCGACGCGCCACCTCGGCAAGCCGTACGACGACGGCGGCAAGTTCGCCGCGCGCGGCACCGTGCACGCGTCACTGCTCGACGCGCTGCTCGACGAGCCCTACTTCGCCGCACCGCCGCCGAAGAGCACCGGCCGCGACCTGTTCAATCCCGCGTGGCTCGACACCAAGCTCGCCGGATTCGCGCAGGTCGCGCCGGAAGACGTGCAGGCGACGCTGACGGCGCTCACCGCCGTCTCGATTGCCCGCGAGATCGCACGGCACGCGGCCGGCTGCAAGGCCGTGTTCGTCTGCGGCGGCGGCGCCCGCAACCCGGTGCTGCTCGCCGCGCTCGCGGATGCGTTGCGCGAGGCCGGCGTGCCGGCGACGGTCAATACGACCGCCGCGCTCGGCGTGCCGCCGCAGCAGGTCGAGGCGCTCGCGTTCGCGTGGCTCGCGTATCGCTTCGCCGCGCGCCAGCCCGGCAATCTCGCGAGCGTGACCGGTGCCGCGGGTGAGCGCGTGCTCGGCGCGCTCTATCCGCGCTAGATACGCAATGCACGGTCCGCGCGGCACACACCGCGTACGGACATGAAAAACGGGGCATGAAGCCCCGTTTTTCATTCCGGCGAAACGGACAGGATCCGTCGTGCGCTCAGACCGAGAACGACGAGCCGCACCCGCAGGTGGTCGTGGCGTTCGGGTTCTTGATCACGAACTGGGCGCCGTTGAGGTCGTCCTTGTAGTCGATCTCGGCGCCGACCAGGTACTGGTAGCTCATCGAGTCGATCAGGAGCTGGACGCCGTTCTTGTTCATCACGGTGTCGTCCTCGTTGACTTCCTCGTCGAACGTGAAGCCATACTGGAAGCCCGAGCAGCCGCCGCCCTGCACGAACACGCGCAGCTTCAGTTCGGGGTTGCCCTCTTCGTCGATCAGTTGCTTGACCTTGTCGGCCGCGGCGTCGGTGAAGACGAACGGCAGCGGCATATCGGTGGTCGTTGCTGCGGATTCGGTAACAGCGTTCATGCGAACTCTCCAAAAAGCTTTAGCCGCTATTGTAGGGCCGATCAGAAGATCGTGCTGATGTCCATGAAATCAATAGGTTCTTGTTGATTTCAACGCGGGGTCCCGCACGCGGGTGGCCGCCGCGCGGGCATAAAAAAAACCGCCAGCGCGAAAGCTGGCGGTTTTTCCGGCGGACGCCGCCCGGAAGCGGCGCGGCCATGAAGCGGAATTAACGCTTCGAGAACTGCTTTGCGCGACGTGCCTTGCGCAGACCAACCTTCTTACGCTCGACTTCACGTGCATCGCGCGTGACGAAGCCTGCGTTCGACAGCGACGGCTTCAGCGTCGCATCGTAGTCGATCAGTGCACGGGTGATGCCGTGGCGCACTGCACCTGCCTGACCCGTTTCGCCGCCGCCATTGACGTTGACCTTGATGTCGAACGTCTGGCCGTGGTTCGTGAGTTCCAGCGGTTGACGCACGATCATCAGCGACGTTTCGCGCGAGAAGTAGTCAGCGATGGGCTTGCCGTTGACGATGATATCGCCCTTGCCAGCCTTGATGAAGACACGTGCGACAGCGCTCTTGCGGCGGCCCGTACCGTAGTTCCAGTTACCGATCATGTGGGCTCCCCTTAGATCTCGAGCGCCTTCGGCTGTTGCGCCGAATGCGGATGCGTGGCTTCAGCGTAGACCTTCAGCTTCTTGATCATCGCGTAGCCGAGCGGGCCCTTCGGCAGCATGCCCTTGACCGCTTTCTCGAGCGCACGGCCCGGGAAGCGTTCCTGCATCTTGCCGAACGTCGTTTCATAGATGCCGCCCGGGTAACCCGAGTGACGGTAGTACTTCTTGTCCAGCGTCTTGTTGCCCGTGACCTTCAACTTGCTCGCGTTGATGATGATGATGAAATCACCAGTGTCGACGTGCGGGGTGAACTCAGGCTTGTGCTTGCCGCGCAGACGGCGTGCCACTTCGCTGGCAACACGGCCGAGAACCTTATCCGTCGCGTCAATCACGTACCATTCGCGCGTCACCTCATGGGCTTTTGCGGAAAACGTCTTCATGATCGATCCAAAAAAAATGCTTTGCCCGATGTGTTCTTCCTGCTTGTCTGTGTGCGCTTCGTGGCGCGGTGCAGGCTCTCCCTGTTCTTTTTCCGTGGGCATGAATGCGGAAAAGCCCTGAATTATAAAGGAAATGCCGCGGCGCGGTCAAAGAGAATCCACGTCCCGTGCCGGCGGCGCCCGAAATGGGCCAGAATCCGGTCGTGCCCCAACACGCCAGGCGAACCGAGCGCCCGGGGAGGCACCCATCGACGCGCGGCACCTGACCTTGCCGCGCCAGACCGGCCGACAACGGAAAAACAACAAACAAGCATGATGAAACAACGACTTACGCCCTTTCTCGCGGCCGCATTGCTGGCCGCCGCCGCGCCCGCCGGCGCCGCCCGGACCGGCTGCGAGGCCAAGCTCGACGCACTCGACGCCCGCATCGCCGACGCCCGCGGCACCCATGCCGAAGATCGCATCGCCCGCCTGCGCGCGGTACGCGAACGCGTGCGCCACTTCTGCGCGCGCGGCCACGGCCATGCATCGGCCGCAAGCGCGCCGGCCCCTGCCGCCCGAGCCGCGGACACGCTGCCTGGCGCGGCGTCGCGGCCGGCCGCACGGCAGCCCACGTAACCGGTGTCAACGATGGGTGTCGGCGCGCGCAAACTGCACGCCAATGTTTGCACGGGACGAAAAAAAGCCCGAACGGCTGGTTCGGGCTTAATCCACCTTAGGAGGAGGGTGGAGGAGACATGCGGAGGTTGCCGCAGCGCGACAACCAATGAGGCTCATTATACGAATGCGTCGCCGGCTTCACAAGAAAATTTGCATTGCGAAATCTCGCACCATAATACGGAATAAGATGCCTCTCTCGAGACCGAACGCATTTCTTCTTTAAAATCAATAACCTGATCAACCAGACCACGACCAGGAACCCGCAGCGTCTAGAGTAAAACCCCTAAAGACGGCAGGGAAAATCGGCGTTCGGCGCCCCGCCGGGCGCCGCTCACGCCGGCACGGCGTTTCGCGTCGTGCAGCGCATCAGCCGACCGTTGCGCAGCGGGCTACAATGCCGGATCGAATCCGAATCAGGCAACGCTGGAGTGCAAGCATGGAATGCAAAGTAAGCTGGATGGGTCAGGACGGCATGGCGTTTTCCGCGCAGACCGGAAGCGGGCACCTCGTCGCGATGGACGGCGCGCCGGAAGGCGGCGGCCATAACCTCGCGCCGCGCCCGATGGAAATGGTGCTGGTCGGCACCGGCGGCTGCACCGCGTACGACGTCGTGCTGATCCTGAAGAAGAGCCGCCAGGAAGTCACCGGCTGCTCGGTCACGCTGAAGGCCGAACGCGCGAGCGAAGATCCGAAGGTGTTCACCAAGGTCCACTTCCACTTCACCGTCACGGGCCACAACCTGAACCCGGCCACGGTCGAGCGCGCGATCAACCTGTCGCACGACAAGTACTGCTCGGCGTCGATCATGATCGCGAAGACGGCCGAACTCACGCATTCGTTCGACATCGTCGCGGACTGACCCCGCGGCAGCCATGGATGAAAAAAAGGGCCGGCGCTCCCGATGGAGCGCCGGCCCTTTCGCATTCGAGCGGCAAAGCAGGCCGATAAGCCGGATTCTGTGCACGCCGCATGCCGAAGCACGCAGCGCGTGGCAGCCATTCCTCTAGGCGCGCCATTGCTGACGCGCTCAAGCTTCCTACCCGCAGACGAGACGGGGGCCCCGTCCTGCATCCGAAAATGCGCGCCTGCCTACTTGGAATTGCTCCGGGTGGAGGTTACCGTGCCGGCGAACGTCGCCGTCGCCGCGGTGCGCTCTTACCGCACCGTTTCACCCTTACCTGATCCCGGCTTGCGCCGGGCCATCGGCGGTTTGCTTTCTGTTGCCCTGTTCCGCGTGTCGCCACGGATGGCCGTTAGCCATCACCCTGCCCTGTGGAGTCCGGACTTTCCTCGCCCCCGCCTGCCCGAAGGCGACGAGGCCGCGACTGCCTGGCCTGCTTTGCGACGCGCATTCTAGCACTGTGCGCCGCCGCCGGCAGCACGCGAGCGGCGGCCGCTGCGGAAAACCGCCGGATCGTCATAGAACCCGGGTGCGGCATTCGCATCGCACCAGCCCGGCACGCCAAGCACCGGCAGCGGTGCGAAATCGCGGCTCGTCAGGTCGCGGGTCGCGAGCTCGCCGGCGATCCGCGCGTCGACATGCGCGGCACGCCGCGCGTCGGGCCACGCAAAATAGTCGTCACTCACTTCGACGATCCACGTGTGCGCGGTGCAGGACTTGTAAGGCGCGACGAGCTTCTCGAGCAGCGCATGGCCGACGAGCCGCGCCTCGCAGCGCGTGCCCCACGCGTCGCGCGCCGCCACCAGCAGCTGCGGCCAGTTGAAGCCGCGCAGCGCGTCGGCGAGCGTGCGCTCGGCCGTCACGAACAGCGCGGCGTTCTCGTCGAACAGCGTGAGCGCATCGCGCAGCGTGCCGCGCACGGGCCCGACGCCGCCCGCGGCGTCGATCGCCGCGGCCTGGCGTGCGTTCAACGCGGCCTTGGTGCGCGGATACGCGAACCAGACGAGCGCATTGAAGAAGTCGTGAAGATTGTGGCGGGTCGGGACGCCGCCCGTGCCGGCGATATGGGTTTCGTATGCGACGCCGGGCGGCAGCTCGGCCTGCGGCACGAAGCGCAGCGGCCTGCCGCGGCCGCTGACGCGCGCGCCGTCGTGCATCGCGCCGTTCAATGCATCGAGCAGCGCGGCCTCGCCCGCGAGCGCGGCCGCCTGCAGCATACGGCCGGGCGCCGCGTAAGGCGCAAGCCACGGCGCGGACCAGTCGATCCGCGCAAACTCCGCCGCCGCGCCGCCGGCCGCCTGGCCGGCCCCGCGCGGCGGCGCGCAGCTCACGCGAACTTCCAGCCGATCGTTTCGCCGGCGCGCAGCGGCACGACCGGCGTATCGCCCGCGAAGACCTCGCGCGGCAGCTCCCAGGTCTCGCGACGCAGCGTGATCGTCTCGGTGCTGTGCGGCAGCCCGTAGAAATCGGCGCCGAAGCGGCTCGCGAAATTTTCCAGCTTGTCGAGCGCGCCGGCCTGGTCAAACGCCTCCGCATACAGCTCGAGCGCGTGCAGCGCCGTGTAGCAGCCCGCGCAGCCGCACGCGGTTTCCTTCGCGCCGCGCGCGTGCGGCGCACTGTCGGTACCGAGGAAGAAGCGCGGGTTGCCCGACGTCGCGGCCTCGACGAGCGCGACGCGGTGCGTTTCGCGCTTCAGCACCGGCAGGCAGTAGTAATGCGGGCGAATCCCGCCGACGAACAGCGCGTTGCGGCTGTACAGCAGGTGCTGCGGGGTGAGCGTCGCGCCGAGCAGGCCCGGCGCCGCGTCGGCGTCGCGCACGTAGTCGGCCGCGTCCTTCGTCGTGATGTGCTCGAACACGACCTTCAGGCCGGGGAAATCGCGGCGCAGCGGCGTCATCACGCGATCGATGAACACCTTCTCGCGATCGAACATGTCGATCGCCGGATCGGTCACCTCGCCGTGCACGAGCAGCGGCATGCCGGTTTCCTGCATGACCTCGAGCGTCTTCGCACACTTCGCGAGATCGCTGACGCCGTGGTCGGAGTTCGTCGTCGCGCCGGCCGGATACAGCTTCACGCCGTGCACGAAGCTGCTGTCGCGCGCGCGGCGGATTTCGTCGGGCGACGTGTTGTCGGTCAGGTACAGCGTCATCAGCGGCTCGAACGTCATCCCGGCCGGCAGCGCGGCCAGGATCCGCTCGCGATAGGCCTGCGCGTGCGCGGTGGTCGTGACGGGCGGCTTCAGGTTCGGCATGACGATCGCGCGGCCGAACTGGCGCGCGGTGTGCGGCAGCACCGCGGCCAGCATGTCGCCGTCGCGCAGGTGCAGGTGCAGGTCGTCGGGACGGGCGAGCGTGAGCGTCGCCGGAGAGGAAGCGTTCGAGGCAGTCATAGGAGGCGTCGTGAGGAACGGGCTGGCCTTCTGCGGGGCCGGAACGCGCGTGCGCGGGCCGACTGACGGCAAACCGCAACACAAGGCCTTCGGCCGGCGGAATCCGCTTTTTACCGCTCGAGGCTCGGTGATATGCTAGAAGTCATATTGTACCGGGGTTCACCCGGTTGGTTACCCTGCTTCCGCCCCCCGCCCCAAGTAAAATGTGCCAACTCCTAGGAATGAACTGCGCCGCGCCGACGGACGTCACATTCTCCTTCACAGGTTTCGCGGCCCGGGGCGGCCTCACCGATCATCATGCCGACGGCTGGGGGATCGCGTTCTTCGAGGACAAGGCCTGCCGCCTCTTCATCGACCAGCAGGCGTCGGCCACGTCGCCGATCGCCGAAATGGTGAAGCGCTACCCGATCAAGTCCAAGAACACGATCGCGCACATCCGCAAGGCCACGCAGGGCCACATCCTGCTCGAGAACAGCCACCCGTTCATGCGCGAGCTGTGGGGGCGGCACTGGATCTTCGCGCATAACGGCGATCTGCAGGACTACGAACCCGATCTCGACGGCAGCGTCTACCATCCGGTCGGCACGACCGACAGCGAGAAGGCGTTCTGCGTGCTGATGCAGGGGCTGCGCGAAGCGTTCCCCGGCGCGCAGCCGCCGTTGCCGGAGCTGTTCGAGCGCGTCGGCGAGCTGACGCGCGGCATCACCGATCACGGCGTGTTCAACTTCCTGATGTCGAACGGCCAGGCGCTCTTCGCGCACTGCTCGACGCGGCTGCACTACCTCGTGCGGCGCTGGCCGTTCTCGACCGCGCATCTGGTCGACGAAGACCTGTCGATCGACTTCGCGAAATACACGACACCCGAGGATCGCGTCGCGGTGATCGCCACGCAGCCGCTGACCGACAACGAAATCTGGACCTCGTTCGAACCGGGCGAGTTGATCATGTTCCAGTGCGGCGACGTCGCCGCGCGGATGCAGATTCCCGTGCCCGAGCGTGTGCTCGAGAAGCTGCGCAACCCGGCACTCGACGCATCGGCATCCGCGCCGTGCGGCGGCGTGCGTCGCGAGGCGCTGGCGGCCGGCGCCGCGGACGACACCGACGACCCGATCGATTTCTGAGCCACGCGCGCTCGCGCCCTTTCCCGCTTCCCTTGCCGTCGCCACGCGATGACGCGATGGCCGGTCATGCCCGTCCGGCTTGCGCGGTTGTCCACGCCGGCATCCGGGCCGTGCGCACTCGCGGAAAATCGCGCCGTTCTTCAGCCCGCGGTCCGGTTTTCGTTTCATCCGAGCCACAATTCCAGGTACCGAACCGGCCTCACGCAACATTCACTTGATTTTATTAATGTTCAAGTGAAAATAATACATACGCCGAATACATAAATACCAGATGGCATAATTACATAATCCGGAATTCACATTTTATCGCGACAATTTTCCGAGAACAGTGCGTCAGGCCACCGACAAGCGGCTCAAAAACCACTTCCTTAAAAATCCACCAAACCCTTGTACAGCAAGGCTTTCAGTTCGATTAATCACTCAATCAAAAAATACAGAATGAAATCGGCATTATCGCCACATTCTTTATTTTTTTGATAATAGACCGCCACCCCGATTAGTAGACTCCCTCCATCCCCGGTGTAATGGATCACGATTGGCGCGACATCGGCAAATGCGGCAATGACCGCCGCACGCCCATTCGAGCCAAATTCCCGCCGCGGAATGCGCCTTCACCGCGCCGCGGTGGATACCACTTCAAAACAAGAAAGAGGGCTTGTCGTGAATCACTCATTTCGATCGATATGGAGCGAAGCCGCCGGCTGCTGGGTCGCGGTTGCGGAAACGACCCGGGCGCGCGGCAAGCGTTCAGGCAGCGAATCGGGCACAAGCCGCCGTGCCGGCCGCACGGCGGCCCGTCGCTCGTCGCTGCACGTCGCCGCGCTCGGTGCCGCACTGGCCGCGCTGTCGGCCGGCTCCGCGTACGCATCGACCTGCGGCGACGGTTCGGCGGTCGCGAGCGGTGGCAACTGCGCGCTCGGCAGCTTCAGCCCGACCGTGAACGACAACCTGGCCGGTGCCACGGCCGTGTCCGGCGGCGACACGGTCGGCGTGGCGGGTGCATGGACCGGCGCCGCCGCCGACCCCGGCTATACGCTCACGCCGATAGGCAATACGTCCATCGTGTCGGGCAACCCGAACCAGCCGGTGCTGTCGCTCGGCGGCAAGACGCAGAGCATCAGCACGCCCGACTCGATCACCGGCACCCACACGTCGATCGCCACCTACAGCTCGTCCGCGTTCGCCGCGTCGACGGCCGGCGCGACCAACGTGCCCGTCTACCATGACGTGAACGGCAGCCAGTACGTGAACCTGCGGATCGGCACCGTCGACAACACCGGCGGCACGCTGAACATGTCGATCGGCAATCCGGCGAACGCGCCCGATGCGGCCGGCAATGCGATCTCGATCGCACCGAAGCAGACCGACCTGACCTTCGCGGACGGCACCGGCACGGCAAGGAGCGTCGTCAACTGGAATTCGCGCAACCGGATCTGGCTCGGCACCGGCGACTATCTCGCGAGCGGCGGCCCCGTCGGCAACGTCCAGCTCGACGTGCCGACCTATGCGGGCACCTTCACCGCGTTCGACGGCAGCACGTGGACCGTCGGCGACGCCGCGTCGCTCGCCGCGTACAACGACTTCCTCGTGCGTTCGGTCCAGAGCGGCGCGCTCGGCTCGCAGGCCGCGTACGACACCGCGTTCGGCCAGGCCGTCACGTTCACGCAGCAAACTTTCCAGTACGCGAACAACGTGTCCGCCGGCGACAAGAACACGCTGCCGATCGATCACCTGTCGGCGATGCACGGCACGGGCGCGAACGCGATGCTGCAGATCGGCAAGGACGGCCAGATCGACTTCCGCGGCACCAACACGATCGCGTCGAGCTCGGCCGTCCTCGCGGAAAACGGCGCGCACTTCGTCAACGACGGCCGCCTGTCGGGCGACTTCACGCTGGTGCGCCTGCTGAGCGGTGCGAGCGGCGTCAACAACGGCGTGATCTCGTCCGGCTACGCGTCCGGCGACAACGTCGACACGCGCAGCAGCACGCCGCCCGACAACTTCGGGTTCCACGCGTACACCGAGGGCAACGGCGTATACGCAAGCGGCACGGGCACGACGTTCGTGAACAACGGCGTGATGAACGTCGGCGCATGGACGCTCGACGGCAACCGCCCCGACCTGCAGAACTACGCGGTGGCCGTGACGAACGGCGCGCGCGCGTCGAACGCCGGCACGATCAACGTCGGCGTCAACGCAACGACGCTCGACAGCCAGGTGATCGGCGGTTTCGCGGCCGGCGGTACCTTCACGAACGCGGCCGGCGGCACGATCCATCTCGGCCGCGCGGCCCAGTACGGGCCGGGGGCGGCGTCGAACGACGTCGCGCTGTCCGCGCACGCGTATGGGATCCTGCTCGGCGCATCGGGCACCGCCAGCAACCTCGGCTCGATCGTCATCGGCTCGCAGACGCAAAACGGCGCGGGGATGGCGAGCCTCGGCTCGTCGTCCGGCACGTTGCGCAACGCGGGCGCGATCGTCGTGAACGGCGCGGCGCCCGGCACGCCGCTCGCGAACGTCGGCATGCTCGCGGCCAACACGGCTGCCATCGTGACCAACACGGGCACGATCACGCTGAACGGCGTAAACGGCATCGGCATCATGGTGGTCGGCACCGGCTCGACCGCGACGGCCGCGACGTCGACCGGCACGATCAACGTGGCCGGCGGCCTCGATCCGGCTTCGGACACGCGCAACTACGGCGTATGGGCCGAAGGGCCGCGAGCAAAGGCCACGGTCGACGGTGCGCTCAACCTGACGGGCAACGGCGCGATCGGCGTCCATGCGCGCTCCGGCGCGACCATCCACGTCGGCACGAACGCGGTGCCCCACTTCATGTCGGGCACGAACCAGATCGGCTTCCATGCGTACGGCGCGGGCTCGAAGATCACCGTCGCCGCGCAGCACCTGAGCGTCGATACCGACGATTCGACGCTGTTCCGGATCGCGGGCGGCGCGGCCTATGCGGGCACGTCGTCGGTCGGCACGCTGACGACGGACGTGAACGGCCAGGGCGCGCGCGGCGTGCTCGCGACCGGCCCCGGCACGACGCTGTCGACCGGCGACGCCGTCTACAACGTCAACGGCACGAACGGCATCGCGGTGGCGATCGAGGGTGGTGCACAGGGCGCGATCGACGCCGGCGCGACGATCAACCTGAATGCGGCCGGCGCGATCGCGGGCGTCGTCGACGGCCAGGCACACGACCTCGCGGGCGCGAATGCCGGCGCGCCGGTCGCGACGACGCTGACCAACGATGCCGCGGTCGCCTCGTCGACCGCGGGCGTAACGGGTTTCGTCGTGCGGAACCTCGGCACACTCGAGAACCGCGACACGGTGCAGCTGACCGGCGCCGGCTCGACGGGCGTCGTGGTCGGCGCGCTCGGCACGGTCGACAACGCGTCGACGCTCCGCGTATCGAACGGCACCGGCGCGCTCGTGCAGGGCGCGTCGGCGACGCTCGCCAACGCGGGCACGATCGAGGCCGACGACGGCGTCGCGGGCGTGCACCTGACCGGCGCGGGCGCGTCGGTCGCGCTGTCTGGCACGGGCACCGTCGTCGCGAACGGCAGCGCCGACGGCGTGCTGATCGACTCGTCCGTGTCGGACGGCGGGATCGCGGCCGGCGCGACGTCGATCGCGGCGGGCGGTACCGGCAAGGGCATCGACAACCTCGGCACGAACACGACGATCGTGCTGTCGGGCACGCGGATCGGCACGACCGGCAACGGCGCCGACGGGCTATCGTCGACGGGCGCGGGCGCGCGCATCGCGACCGATGCGGCGACCGTCGTGCGCACCGCCGGCGACAACGCACGCGGCCTCGTGGTGACGGGCGCGGATTCGACGCTCGCGGCCGACGGCACGACCGTCGCGACGACGGGCGCCGGCGCGCACGCGATCGTCGCGGGCAGCGGCGCGACCGCGTGGCTGTCGGGCGCGCAGGTCTCCACGGCGGGCGCGGCAGCCGACGGCCTCGTCGCACGGAACGGCGGCCGCATCGGCGACACGCGGTCGTCGATCGCAAGCGCGGCCGGCAACGGCGCGACCGTCGACGGCGGCGGCGTGCTCGCGCTGACCGGCACGACGCTCAAGGGTGCGACGGCCGGCGTGCTGAGCACCGACACGCTCGCGACCGGCGCGACGAGCTCGGTGCTCGTCGACGGCGGCAGCGTCGCATCCGTCGCCGGGCCGGCGTTCGCCGCGCGCGGCGGCACGGTCGACATCGCGGTGCGCAACGGCACCGTCGTGACGGCCGGTAAGGGCACGCTGCTCGACCTCGCGAGCGGCAGCACCGCGACCTTCAACGCATCGGCCGTGAATCTCGCCGGCGACATCCTGTCGGACGCGTCGAGCACCGGCAACGTGTTCCTGACGCACGGCACGACCCTGACCGGCAGGATCGACCCGGTCGCGCTGACGGTCGACGCCACGAGCACGTGGCATATGACCGCCAGTTCCGTGCTGAGCAGCCTGAACAACGGGGGCCTGGTCGCGTTCGCCGCGCCGTCCGGCGCGCCAACGGCGGCGGGCAGCTACAGGACGCTGACGACCGGCAGCTACGTCGGCAACGGCGGGACGATCGCGCTGAACACCTACCTCGGCGCCGACGCATCGCCGACCGACCGGCTGATCGTGAACGGCGGCGCCGCAAGCGGCACGACGGGGCTGAAGATCGCGAACACGGCCGGCACCGGCGCGCAGACGACGGGCGACGGGATTCCGGTAGTCGTCACGGCCAACGGCGGCACGACCACCGCATCGGCATTCCATCTCGCGGGCCCGGTGCAGGCCGGCGCGTATGAATACCGGCTCTACCGCGGCGGACAAAGCGACGCGAACGGCTGGTACCTGCGCTCGCAGCTCGACCCGACGGACCCCGGCGATCCGGTCGGCCCGACCGTCATCGACGGCGGCGGCAACGGCGGCAATCTCGCGTACCGCCCGGCCGTTGCAGGCTACGCGATGACACCGCTGCTGAACGCCGACTACGGCTTCTCGACGCTCGGCAAGCTGCACGAGCGCGTCGGCGACATCGACAACCTCGAGAAGCAGGCGCCGGGCAACCACGACGGCGTGTGGGGCCGCATCGGCGGACAGAGCCTCGACGCGAACGCGGGCCGCTTCGCGGCCGACGAGCGCACGTTCTTCGCGCAGTTCGGCAAGGACTGGACGCTCGACCGGGCACCCGCCGGCGGCAGCACGCATGCGGGCGTGACGGCGAGCATCGGCGTCGCGAACGCGAGCTTCAGCGACATCGCGCGCGCCGATACGCCAGGCCTGTCGACGTCGACGGGCTCGGTCGAGATGCACGCGCAGAGCGTGGGCGGCTACTGGACGCGCTACCTGTCCGACGGCACCTACTTCGACAGCGTCGGCCAGGTCACGCACTACGGCAACCGCTATCGCGACGGCTACGGCAACGAGGCATCGCAGCACGGCTTCGGCATCGCGCTGTCGCAGGAGGTCGGCAAGCCGTTCGGAATCGGCGGCACGCCGATTGCGGTCGAGCCGCAGGCGCAGCTGATGTATCAGTACCTGAAGCTGAACGGGTTCAACGACAACGTGTCGGCCGTGTCGGGCACGACCACCCACGCGCTGCGCGGGCGCGTCGGCGTGCGGATCTTCCGGCCGAACCTCGACGCGAACGCGGGCGGCGGCGCCGCGACGCCGTACTTCACGGCCGACGTGCTGCACGACTTCCTGTCGCCGGGCCAGACCGTCGTCGGCGGCACGCCGTTCGCGACGCACCTGGGCCGCACGTGGTACGAGCTCGGCCTTGGCGTGACCGCGGGCTTCGGCAAGTCGGGCGCGCTTTACGCGAACGTGAAATATGCGCGCAACATCGGCGGCGATTACCGGCGCGGCGTCACGGGGCAGGTCGGGTACCGCTACAGCTGGTAACGCGCGAGGCGAACCCGTCCGCCGGCGACCGGCGGCAGCCGAAAAAAAACCGCCCGGCGTTCGGCCGGGCGGTTTCCGCATTCGCGCACACGAAGCGTGCGATGCCCGAACGCTCAGTGCAGGATTTTCGCGAGAAAGTCCTTCGCGCGATCCGACTTCGGATTCGAGAAGAAATCGTCCTTGCGGTCGTCCTCGACGATCGCGCCCTTGTC
>NZ_QTPQ01000013.1:0-165583 GCF_003853425.1 Burkholderia sp. Bp9140 | reverse complement strand
CAACCCGACCGCACCACTTCCCTTCTTCCCCCGCGCCGCGTTTCCGTTAGCGCGAAAGAGGCGTGATTCTATGCACCGTTTGCCGATCGCGCAAGGGGTTTGATGGATTTTTCTTCGCCCCTCTCGATTCGGCCTTCCGGACATGCTGGCGCACGAGACCGCTTATCGTGCAAAGAACGGACTAGAATGTGAGGTTCTTCGCCCCTTTCTATACGTATTTAATATGCGCCAGCGAATCGCCAAACGCCTCCCCCCCGACGCCGACAAACTGGTCGGCCTGTCGCTTGCGCTCTTCGCATCGGGCAGCCGCATAGAGGATCGCTTCTGGGAAGCGAAGCTCGATGCTCTGCTCGCCAAGATCGTTCGCAACGGCAACCAGACCACGCTCGACGCAGCACTCGACCATCTGCAGCAGAACCACCCCGATGCCTATGGCGCGCTCGCCGACATGGCCGAGACGCACAGTGAATCGATGGTGATCGAGCATGAAGGCCAACCGTACGATGCGCTGCTGGTCGCCGTTCCCGTTCTCGCCTGGACGCGCTACATGATTCCGTCGGGTCCGCTGAAAGGCGATGTCGCCGACGCACTGCGCACGCAACTGCAGGCGCATGTGCTCGCAACCGGCACGCTCGTCGGACTGGCCCCGTTCCTGTACAGCATCGACCAGCTACCGCGCCACCACGTCGAGACGTACCGGCTCGCCCAGCAGCTTGCGCATGCGGCAATCGGCCAGCACGCCGCCAGGCTGAGCCTCGGCGACCTGCCCGAAACCTCGCCGATCCTGGCCGACCCGCGCTTCCTGCTCGCCGTGGTTGCCGCGCCGGCCGGCGCGCCGCTGTTCCGCTGGCAGGAAGAAGAGCACGGCAACCGGATCGAACGCGGCCAGTGTCTCGAGCAGTGGACCGCCCAGGGCGGCCCGAACCTGTCGGTTGCCCTCCCCGGCTGCGAGTTCGAATGCCTGCTTCCGGACGCGTACTATTCGGCCTGCCGCGACGCGGACGAGCGCATCCGTCCGCACACGGTCCGAACGGCCATCCGTTATCTTTTCGACACACTTGGTGCGGCACCGCAGGAACTGCGCGCCGTGGTCGCGGGCTTCGGCGAGCGCCGGATCGACGAGTACCGCGTCGGCTTCACGCGGCGTGCCAGCAACGACGTGATCTATGGCGTCGTGTGGCCGCTCTACGGCCGCGAGAACGGCGACGTGTCGATCGACAGCGCGACCCTCGAAGGCGAAGCACCGATCGAAGGGCCGCTCGAGGAAATCGTGAGTCTGCTGAAAGAATGCGGCGTAACCGACGTCCGCAGGCACGCAGGCCGCTTCGAACCCGAGTACTGCGACGACTGCGGCGTGCCGCTCTATGCGGACCCGCTCGGCGAGATCGTCCATGCGGAAATGCCGGAAGACGCATCGCCCGCCCAGCCGCACTTTCACTGATCGCGCGCCGCGGGCTCGCCAAGCCTGCCCGACGAAGCCGCTCCCGGTTCCTGCCGGAGCGGCTTTTTTCTCGCCCGTATTCCTCCCCACTCGAATTTTCGGACTTTTCCTAAGCCGTTCAGCCAAGCAGACATCGTGTAAGGTTTTTGTCATTATCGGATCCAACGCATGCCGACGGCAGCTCAATGACTCACCTTACGGAGGTTGAATATGCGGTTCCTGGTGCTGAACTCAGACGCCGAACGGCGTGACGGACTGAAGGCCCTGCTTCGGCAGATCGACCGTCACGCTAGCATCAACGATGCGCCCGACGGTTTCCAGGCGCGCCGACTGCTGCGCACCCAGCGTTTCGACCTCGTTGCGATCGACTGGCTGGACGTCGGTCGTCTCAGCGAACTCCAGGCGCTCTGCAGCGCCTGCTCGCCGACGCCCGCCGCGGTGCTGATCGACGAATCCACGCCGGAAGCCATCCAGCGCTTCTACAACTATGGCGTCGCAGGGGTAATCCCACACTCCATGCGGCCGCATCTGATCGTGCGGGCACTCGAAATGGTTCTGCTGGGCGGCCACTACATCCCGCCCATCGCCCTCAGTCTGCTGCCCTCCGCCGCCGCGGCACGCCACGACACCCACTTCCAGACGCTCGCCGGATCGCTGCCGCGCCGCCCGCCAAGCGGTCTCCTGTCGCCGAGACAGGCGCAGATCATGCGCTTCGTCCACATGGGCAGCACCAACAAGATGATTGCCCGCACGCTCGGCATCAGCGAAGGCACCGTGAAGATCCACCTCGCCAGCATCTTCCAGCAGCTTGGCGCGGCAAACCGCGCCGCCGCCGTCGCAATCTACAACGGCTGGCTGTCGCCGCATCTCGAGGTGCTGCTGGCGAACCGTGAACGGGCAAGCAAGCCGGTCATCGGCGAACGCGGCCCGGTTCCACTGCGCACACAAAGGAACGACCGTCCGTACCCGCTGCCGGCCGCGAACACCGGCACCCGGGACCTGCCGCTCGCGGCCGAGCCGCCAGCGCGGTTTCGGCGCGAGCGCTAACCGGACAGTATCGATATTGCGACGGTCGGCATGTGCGGATTCCCACCTTTGATGCTCAACGAGTAATATGGACGCATGGGTTTTCTTTTCACACCGCTTCCGCTCTGGGTTGGCGTCGGTGGCTGGATCGCCGCCGCGGCGCTGCTCGCGCTCGCGCTCTGGAATCGTCCCTTCGTCCGTCTGCAGGACGCAACGCTCCAGCACGTGTGGCTCGCGCTCGTCACTGCGATCACGGTTCTGTGGGCCTCGAATGCATGGCTCGAGGACGGCATCGTCATGCACCTGCTCGGCGCGACGCTGCTCGTCACGCTGTTCGACTGGACGCTTGCACTGATCGCGATGGGGGCCGTCACGGCCGTGGCCGCGATCGTCTTCGACGCGCCGTGGCAAGGCATCGGCCTCACCTATCTGATCTATGGCGCGCTACCGGTCGCCGTGTCCGCGTTGCTGCAGCGCGCCGCGATCGCGTGGCTCCCGCACAACCTCGCGTCGTTCATCACCGGCCAGGGATTCCTGTCGCCGGCCATCGCGATCGTCGCGGTCGCCGCGGCCGCGGCAGGCGTCCAGCTCGCACTCGCGGACGGCGTTCCCGTCGTGATTCCCGCCGGCTATCTGCTCAACACGGCGCTGCTCGCGCTTGGCGAAGCGTGGTTCACCGGCATGGCCACCGCGCTCATCGCCGTCTATCGTCCGGCGTGGGTCACGACGTTCGACGTGCGGCGCTATCGTCTCGGCGGCCCGCGCGCCTGAACGCGCCATCTCGAAGCGATCGGCGCGCACGGCAATCCGCTTGCACAGTGCGGGAGGGTGCGACGTCTACTGCCGCACAACTTTTTTACGCTAAGATTGAACTCCTGTTCTTCATCGGGCATCTATACGTGCCCGATGCCTCATTCGCTCCTCACCAATAACCAGATGGACAGCTCACCTGCCTCGCTCCGGATTTTCCGGGCGCTCGGCAAGCTGGCAGCCTGTGTCGCGGGCCTGTCGCTTGCGCTTCCGGCACCGGTATTCGCCGACCTCCTCGACCAGCGTTCCGAACTGATCAACAAATTCGTCAACGAGATGCATGCCGATCCGATCGTCGCCGATTGTGCGGCGCACGGCAGCTTCATCGCCAGCACATCGTCGGCCTTCGACCGCGTCGACTTCGCACCGAATGCGTTCGAAAGCGGCAACGCGACGATCACGCCGTGGAACGACTCGTTCGATCAGGGCAAGCAGCGCGTAAAGGTCGACAACATCGTCACTGTGGACGGCCTCGGCATACACAGCGACGGCAGCGACCCGACGCCGCTGAAATTCCGCTGCGGCTACGTCGGTCAGCAAATGCTCGCGTTCAGCTGGAACGATCCGGTGCCGCCGCTGAAGCCACGCGTCGAGCGCCCGTCGTCGTCGCCGAAGAAGTTCAATGGCAAGTCGCACCGCGGCAAGGTCAAGGCATCCGGCCGCACCGGCAAGAAAGCCGTCGCAACGAAGAAATCAAGCGGCCAGAAGAAAGCCGTAAAGAAGAAAACCGCGAAGAAGTCCTGATACGACGGAGCGGCAACGACAGAAGCAAAAAGCCGGCACATCGCATGATGCGCCGGCTTTTTTCATATCGGCGGCGTTACGCTTACGCGAACGTCTCGACGTGCACCAGGATTGCCGCCAGCATCGCGGCACCAAGCGCCGCGCTGCGTTCGCCGTTCCAGCCGACCCGCTCGTCGGGCAGGTTCGCGTTGTCCTTGAACGGCATCTCGAGCGTCAGCGACAGGCAGCCGAACCGATGGCCGATGTACTTCGATGCGAGCTTGAGCGCGTCTTCCTTGTACTTGCTCGCCGCATAACCGTGCTCAGTCTGGAAATCCGGGCTCGCGACCTTGAACGCATCGATGAACGCGGCCTGCTCCTTGCCCTGCTGCTCGGTGAAGCTCGGCAGCATCTCCGAACCCGCGACGAACACGTACGGCAGATCCTCGTCGCCGTGAATGTCGAAGAACATGTCGCAGCCGATCGCATGGATCGCATCGCGAACGGCCAGCACTTCGGGACTGTGCTCGGCATCGGGCTCCATCCACTCGCGGTTCAGGTTCGCGCCCGCCGCGTTGGTGCGCAGGTTACCGTGCACACTGCCGTCCGGGTTCATGTTCGGGACGATATGGAACGTCGCGCGGTCGTAGAGCTTGCGCGCCACCGGATCACCGGCCCAATCGCCCCATCCGGCCAGCCGCTTGACGAGCCCTTCGATGAACCATTCAGCCATCGTCTCGCCGGGGTGCTGGCGGGCGATGATCCACACCTTCTTCTTCGGTGCGCCGTCGACTTCCGGCGTACCGAGCGTCAGCAACGACATCGGACGGCCTTCGACGGTGCGGCCGAGCTCGACGACGCTCGACTGCGGCAGTTGCTGGACCGCACCGAGGAACGCCGCATGGCGCTCTTCGGAATACGGCTCGAAATACGCGTAGTAGATGCTGTCGAACTCGGGCGTATGGTCGATGGTCATCGTCTTGCCGTCGAACGTCGTCGGCACGCGGAACCAGTCGACGCGGTCGTAGCTTGCGACCGCGCTGTAGTTGCGCCATCCCGACGGATACGCGCATTCGGCCGCATTCTCGAACGACATCACGCATCGCTCACCGCGCGCGCCCGTCAGGCGGAAGTAAAACCATTGCGCGAATTCCGAACGGTTGTCGCCACGCACACGCAGCCGGATCGAGTCCGGGCGGTCGCACGACACGACGTCGATTGCGCCCGCGTCGAAATTGCTGGTGATCGAAAGGGTCATCTGTCTCTCCTCTGTCGACCGGAACGGGCGGTTTGCCGCCTGCCCGACCTCCTGCATGCGCCGGCCGTCTCGTGAACGGCCGGCAGGGTCACTCGCCGATTCGCCGGCGATATACGTAAGTCGAATCGTTCGATACAGCGGCGTCGAACGCGTAGTCTTCCATCGCGAAGTCCTTCAGCGCCGCCGGTTCGGCGATGCGGTTCTCGACGATATAGCGTGCCATCAGGCCACGGGCACGCTTCGCGTGGAAGCTGATGATCTTGTAGCGGCCGCCCTTCCAGTCCTCGAACACCGGCGTGACGACCGGCGCGGCCAGCAGTTTCGGCTTGACCGACTTGAAGTACTCGGTCGACGCGCAGTTGATCAGCACGCGCGCCGCTCCGCTGCGCGTCTCGAGCTGCTCGTTCAGCGCACGCGTGATCCGCTCGCCCCAGAACGCATACAGATCCTTGCCGCGCGCGTTCGCGAAACGGGTGCCCATCTCGAGCCGGTACGGCTGCAGCAGGTCGAGCGGGCGCAGCAGCCCGTACAGGCCCGACAGCACGCGCACGTGCTGCTGCGCGTAGTCGAGATCGGTGGCCGACAGCGATTTGGCATCGAACCCTTCGTACACGTCGCCGTTGAACGCGAGCACCGCCTGCTTCGCATTGGCCGGCGTGAAGGTCGGCGACCAGTCTGCGTAGCGCTGGAAGTTCAGGCGCGCGAGCGGGTCGGAAATGTCCATCAGCGTCGCGATGTCCTGCGGCGACAGCTTGCGCAGGCCGTCGATCAGCTCCGACGCATCGTCGACGAATGCAGGCTTCGTGTAAGACGGGACGTGGGCGGGCGTATCGTAGTCGAGAGATTTGGCGGGAGAGAGAACGATTATCATAGAGGCTCGCTGGCACGCCGTGCCTTGCGGTCAGACGAAAACCACCGATTGTAACGAATGACCCGCTCCCTCGCCCCGCACGCCGCACTTCGCGTCGTGCTCGACTCGAACGTCTGGATCGACATACTCGTATTCGACGACCCTGCCACACGCCCGATCCGCGCCGCGCTCGAGCGCGGCACGCTCGCCGCCGTGATCGACGGCCGCTGCCTGACCGAACTCGAGCTCGTGCTCGACTATCCGCAGTTCCAGGCGCGCGCAATCGACAAGGCCGCAGCGCTCGCGACCGTCGCCCGCCTGACGAGCCTCGTCGAGCCGCCGCCTGTCGACGCCGACGCGCCGCCGCTGCCGAAGTGCAAGGACCGCGACGATCAGAAGTTTCTCGAGCTCGCACGCGCCGCGCAGGCCGAATGGCTAGTGTCGAAGGACCGCGCACTGCTCAAGCTCGCGAAACGCACCGCACGCGACTTCGGCTTCCGGATCGCGCAGCCCGCGCCGTTTACCGAAGCCTGCGCGCTCGATGCCGCGTCGGCCACCACTACCACTGCGCCAGCCTGACGGGCCCGGCGCCACCCGCTTGCGACCGTATCGATGAACGCTCCTTCCGACATGCCTACGACTCCCGTTTTCCCCTCGCGCCTGCCGAACGTCGGCACGACGATCTTCACGGTCATGAGCGCACTCGCCGCCGAGAAAGGCGCCGTCAACCTCGGCCAGGGCTTCCCCGATTTCGACTGCGACCCACACATCGTCGACGCGGTCACGACCGCAATGCGCAACGGTCACAACCAGTATCCGCCGATGGCGGGTGTCGCGCCCCTGCGCGACGCGATCGCCGACAAGATCGCGCAGGTCTACGGCCGGCGCTACGATCCGGCCGCCGAGATCACGGTGACGGCCGGCGCGACGCAGGCACTGCTGACGGCGATCCTGTGCGCGGTGCATCCGGGCGACGAGGTAATCGTCGTCGAGCCGACCTACGACAGCTACCTGCCGTCGATCGAACTCGCCGGCGGCAAGCCCGTGTTCGTCACGCTGGAAGCGCCCGACTATGCGATCCCGTTCGACCGGCTCGCTGCCGCGCTCACGCCGAAGACACGGATGATCATGATCAACACGCCGCACAACCCGACCGGCACCGTGTGGCGCGAGGCCGACATGCGCAAGCTCGAGGAGATCGTGCGCGGCACCAACGTGCTGATCCTGTCGGATGAAGTGTACGAACACATGGTCTACGACGGCGCGCGGCACGAGAGCGTCGCGCGCTACCCGGAACTGGCCGCGCGCAGCTTCATCGTGTCGAGCTTCGGGAAGACCTACCACGTGACGGGCTGGAAGGTCGGCTATGTCGCGGCGCCGGCGGCGCTCACCGCGGAGTTCCGCAAGGTCCACCAGTTCAACGTGTTCACGGTGAACACGCCGATGCAGATCGGGCTCGCCGCCTACCTGCGCGATCCGGCACCGTACCTGACGCTGCCCGACTTCTACCAGAAGAAGCGCGACTTCTTCCGCGCCGGCCTCGAACGCACGCGCTTCAAGCTGCTGCCGTGCCCGGGCACGTACTTCCAGTGCGTCGACTATTCGGCGATCAGCGACCTGTCCGAAGCGGAATTCTCGAAGTGGCTCACGTCGGAGGTCGGCGTGGCGGCGATTCCAGTGTCCGCGTTCTATCACGAGCCGCACGAATCGGGCGTCGTGCGCTTCTGCTTCGCGAAACAGGAGAGCACGCTCGCGTCCGCACTCGAACGGCTCGCGCGCCTGTAAGTCCTGCACGGGCAGCCAGGCGCTGCCCGGTGCCGTGCCCGGGTCGCGCTTACGGACGCGCGGTGCCCGTCGCCTCGATATAGGCCTTGCGATCGGCCGCCACGCGCTGCGCGGCCGGCCGCTCGCCGACGAGCTTCGCGTGCGCCTTCCAGTCAATGCCTGCGTCGACCAGGAAATCGCGGCCGAAGATGGCCTTCGTCGCCATGCCGATCACCGGCAGATGGATCGATGCAGCGATGTCCGCAAGACTGAATGCGTCGCCGAGCACGTAGGGCGAGAACTGCGCCATCCGCCTGAATGCATCGATCGCGCGCGGCAGGCGCTTCTCGACGTGCGCCTTCATCCCGTCGCTGACCTTTCCGCCGAAAAACGCTTCCGTATAGACCTCGCGCGCGGTCCATTCGAGATACAGCTCGAGCGTCTCGACGAGTTCGCGCACCTTCGCGGCCGCGAACGGCGCCGACGGGAAAATGGCTTTGTCGGGATAACGCGCCGCCAGATACTCGATGATCACCTGCGACTCGAACAGCGCGCCCTCTTCGGTCTTCACGAACGGAATCTTGCCGAGCGGCGAATCGGCAAGCAGTGCCGGATCGCTGATCGGCAAGCTGCATGCCAATTCCTCGAACGGAATGTCATGCTCAAGCAGGACGAACTTCACCTTGTTGTAGTAGTTGGACAACGGAATACCACACAGCTGTAGCATCAGAGTCTCCTTCCTTGCTGAAGCGCGGCCGCAGCGACGCCGGCCGCATCGGGATGCGTCGCGCTGAAAAGCACGTTCGTGCTAGTCTAAAGCAGTTTCGCGTCCGTCACGACAACAATACATCCGCTGCGGCAGCATCCTCACAGGGATGCGCAAGCGCCCGCGCAACGCGCGGCGCCGCAGCCCCGCCATCCAATGGAGACACACTCGCATGAGTGCTGAACTGCTGGCCTCGCGTCCGCCCGAGAGCGAATCGACGCTCGTCCTCACACTATCCAATCCCGGCGCGCGCAACGCGCTGCATCCCGACATGTATGCGGCCGGCGTCGAAGCGCTCGCCACCGCCGAGCGCGACCCCGCGATTCGTGCCGTCGTGCTCACGGGGGCCGATCGTTTCTTTTGCGCGGGCGGCAACCTGAACCGGTTGCTCGACAACCGTTCGAAGGATCCGTCCTATCAGGCCGACAGTATCGACCAGCTCGGCGCGTGGATCACGGCGATCCGTGCATCGACGAAACCCGTGATCGCGGCGGTCGAAGGTGCGGCGGCCGGCGCGGGCTTCTCGCTCGCGCTCGCGTGCGACCTGATCGTTGCCGCGCACGATGCAAAGTTCGTGATGTCGTACGCACGCGTCGGCCTCACGCCCGACGGCGGCGGTTCGTGGTTCCTCGCGCGTGCGCTGCCGCGTGCGCTCGCCGCCGAAATCCTGTTCGAGGGCAAGCCCGTCGCGGCCGAACGCCTGCATGCGCTCGGCGTCGTCAATCGGCTCGCCGTGCCCGGTGCCGCCTTGTCCGATGCGCTCGCGTGGGCCGACTCGCTTGCCGGCATCTCGCCGAACGCGCTCACGCGTATCAAGTCATTGCTCGACGATGCGACCGCGCAGCCGCTCGATGCACATCTCGGCACCGAGCGCGATCACTTCGTCGCATCGCTGCATCACGCGGACGCGTTCGAAGGCATTACCGCTTTTCTCGAGAAACGCGAGCCGCGCTACAAGCGCTGATCCGGCGCGCTCCCGCCGTTCCAGCGGCGTTTCCGCCGTCACGGCGACACGCGCGCGGCCGCACGTCTCCGTCGCCTGCAGCCCGCATTGATCCATGCTCTAATGACCGCCTGTCGCGGCGCCCTGTCGGCGCCGTTTTCGCGCATGCAATGAAGGAGTTGACGATGATCGACGTCTACAGCTGGGCGACCCCGAACGGCCACAAGGTACACATCATGCTCGAGGAAACGGGCCTCGCGTATCGTGTGCATCCGGTCGATATCGGTGCGGGCGACCAGTTCACGCCCGAATTCCTGAAGATCAGCCCGAACAACAAGATCCCCGCGATCGTCGACGCGGAAGGCCCCGGCGGCAAGCCGATCTCGCTGTTCGAATCGGGCGCGATCCTCGTGTACCTGGCGGAAAAGACCGGCAAGTTCCTGCCGACCGAGCCGGCCGCGCGCTACGCGACGCTCGAATGGCTGATGTTCCAGATGGGCGGCGTCGGCCCGATGCTCGGGCAGGCGCATCACTTCCGGCTGTATGCGCCGGAGAAGATCGAATACGCGGTCAATCGCTACACGAACGAAGCGAAGCGCCTGTACAACGTGATGGAAAAGCGCCTCGGCGAATCCGCCTATCTCGCCGGCGACACGTACACGATCGCGGACATTGCGACGTTCCCGTGGACACGTTCGTGGCAGAACCAGGGCATCGTGCTCGACGAACTGCCGAACGTGAAGCGCTGGCACGAAGCGATTGCCGCGCGTCCGGCCGTGCAGCGCGGCGTCGAGGTGCTCGCATCGCTGCGCAAGCCGCTGCAGGACGACAAGGCACGCGAGATGCTGTTCGGCGCGACGCAATACGCGAAGCACTGAAGCAGCACACGACGTGCAACGCGGCGACATCCATCGATACCGCCGCGCGCATCAGAAGTAGTGCAGCGTAATGAATTCCGCCGCGCAAACAAGTAACGGCGCGTCGGGACGCTCGACCTGCATCGATACCGACCACGTCACCTGCACGCCGCCCCGCGCGACTTCCACGGTTTCCTTCACCGCGAACAGCGCGCGCACGCGCGCGCCGACCGGCACCGGCTTCAGGAACCGCACGCGGTTCAGTCCGTAGTTCACGCCCATCTTCTGCTCGAAGCGCATCGCATCGCTCATCAGCGCGGGAATCAGCGACAGCGTCAGGAACCCGTGCGCGATCGGGCCGCCGAACGGCGACTCGCGCCGCGCGCGCTCGGGATCGACGTGAATCCACTGGTGATCGCCGGTCGCGTCGGCGAAACCGTCGACGCGACGCTGGTCGATCTCGACCCAGCCGCTCGCAAGCGGTTCCGCACCGGCCAGCGCATGCAGCGCCCGAGCCGACGCGATCAGCGGCAATGTCACGTCCGTCATGCGCCCGCTCCTTGCGGATGGCGCAGCCCGAAGATCACCTTGGTATGCACGGTGATCACCGTGTCGCCGGCGCCGTTGATGCCGATCCACTCGGTCGACACGATGCCGCGATCGGGCTTGCTCGCCGACACGCGCTTGTCGTGGACTTTCTGGTACATCGTGATCGTGTCGCCGGCACGCACGGGCTTGAGCCAGCGGATCGCGTCGATGCCGGGCGAACCCATGCTGGTCGAATCCGGCCCCAGCTTCTTGATGAGCAGGCTCATGAACACCGAACACGTATGCCAGCCGCTCGCCACCAGTCCGCCGAACGGCGATGCCTTGCCGGCTTCCTCGTCGAGGTGGAACGGTTGCGGATCGTAGCGTTGCGCGAACGCCTTGATGTCGTCCGCCTCGAACGTGTAGCGGCCGATTTCGGTCGTACTGTCGACTTCCAGATCTTCGTAACTGATACCCACTGTCTATCTCCTTCGGCGCGCTCTCGCGTCGCCGTCACGCCGCGTCGGCCTGCGCGAAATCCGGCAGGGCCGCGATGCGCGCAAGGTGGTGATCGGTGTCGCCGAGTGTCGTCTCGATGATCGACAGCCGCTTGAACAGATGCGCGGCGGCGACCTCGTTGGTCACGCCCATGCCGCCGTGCAGTTGCACGGCCTGCTGGCCGACGAAGCGTGCGGCCGCGCCGACCCGCGCCTTCGCGGCGGAAACCGCCTTGCGCCGCGCATCGGCATCGCCGCTCGCGTAACGCACCGCGGCCAGATAGGTCAGCGAGCGCGCCTGCTCCGCGTGAATCAGCATGTCGACCATCCGGTGCTGCAGTGCCTGGAAACGCGCGATCGGTACGCCGAACTGTTCGCGCGTCTTCGTGTATTCGACCGTCGCGCGGTTCAGTTCGTCGAGTGCGCCGACCGCTTCCGCGCACAACAGGAAGGTCGCGTAATCGGCAATCTGCTCGAGTGCAGCCGCGTCGCGTGCGCCGCCCGTCAGTTGCCGCGCAGGCGTTTCATGCAGCTCGATCGTCGCGGCGCGCTGGCCGTCGATCGTCCGGTAGTCGACGAGCGTCACTCCCGCGGCGTCGCGCTCGACGACGAACAGGCCGATGCCGCCACCGGCGACACGCGCCGGCACGATCCACGCGTGCGCCTGTGCGCCGTGCTGCACGACCGACTTGGTGCCGGTCAGCCGGTACGTGCCGCCCTGCTCGCGCGCATGCGTGTCGAGTTCGTACAGGTCGTAGCGCGCCCGCGGTTCGTGGAATGCAACGGCCAGGCGCTTCTGCCCTTGCGCGACCGCTTCCAGCAGTGCCGCATCGTCGCCCGTGCCGGACCCGGCGACGCGCAGTGCCTCGACGCCGACCGCCGTCGCCCAGTATGGCTCGACCACGAGTGCGCGGCCGAGCGCCTGCATCGCAACCAGCATGTCGACCGAGCCGCCGCCGATGCCGCCCTGCGCGTCCGGCACGGGCAGCGCGGTCAGGCCCAGCTCCGCGAATGCGCTCCATTGCGCGTCCGACACGCCGGCATCGCTGCGCACGATCGCCTGGCGCGCGTCGAAACCGTATTGCTCGCCGAGATAACGGCGCAGTGCGTCGGCGAACTGCTGCTGTTCATCGGTAAAGCTGAAATCCATGGTTGTCTCCGTTCCCTGATCACAGCCCGAGAATCATCTGCGCGATGATGTTTTTCTGAATCTCGTTCGAGCCGCCGTAGATCGACGTCTTCCGATAATTGAAGTAGTACGCGGCGAGCGGCGCAGCATCGTCGTCGCCCGCGATGCTGTGTTCGCGCTCGCCCTCGAGGAACGGGACGTCGAACGGCGCGGCCAGCGGCCCGATCGCCTCGAACATCAGCTCGGTGAGCGCCTGCTGGACCTCGGTACCCTTGATCTTCAGCATCGACGCCTCCGGGCCCGGCCCCTTGCCGCTCGTCTCGCGGCTCACGACGCGCAACACCGTCACCTCGAGCGCCATCAGCTCGACTTCGAGCGCCGCGACCTTCGCGGCAAACACGGGATCGGCGAGCAGCGGCTTGCCGTTCTTGCGCTGGTTCGACGCCACCCGCTTCAGGAACGCGAGCTCGCGCTTCGACCCGCCGACGCGCGCGATGCCGGTGCGTTCGTGGCCCAACAGGTATTTCGCGTAAGTCCAGCCGCGGTTTTCATCGCCGACGAGATTCCCGGCGGGCACCTGCACGTCCTCGAAGAACACCTCGTTGACCTCGTGGTCCTCGTCGAGCGTGATGATCGGACGCACCGTGATGCCGGGCGTCTTCATGTCGATCAGCAGGAACGAGATGCCCTCCTGCTTCTTCGCCGCCGGATCGGTGCGCACGAGGCAGAACATCATGTCCGCGTACTGGCCGAGCGTCGTCCACGTCTTCTGGCCGTTGACGACGTAGTGGTCGCCGCGGCGTTCGGCGCGCGTGCGCAGCGATGCGAGGTCCGATCCGGAACCCGGCTCGGAATAGCCCTGGCACCACCAGTCGGTGCCGTCGAGGATGCGCGGCAGATAGTGGCGCTTCTGCGCTTCGCTGCCGTATTTCATCAGCACCGGCGCGACCATCGATACGCCGAACGGCAGCACGGTCGGCGCGCCGATGCGTGCGCACTCCTCGTCCCAGATGTGGCGCTGCGTCGCGTTCCAGTCCGGGCCGCCGTATTCGGCCGGCCATGCGGGAGCGGACCAGCCGCGCTGGCCGAGAATCCGGTGCCAGCTCGCGTAATCCTCGCGGTCGAGTCGTTTGTGATCGAGTACTTTGGCGCGCAGTGCGTGAGGCAGATTGGCCTCGAGCCAGGCGCGGACGTCGACGCGGAACGCGTCGTCGGCGGGGGAATAATCCAGATCCATGCGCAGTGTCTCCTGTCGACCAGAGTTAGCGCTTTAGCGCTTTACTCTGGTCCCATGCTTCGCGGTCGACCAGAGTTAGCGCTTTATTAGCGCTTTACTCGGGTCCCATGCAAGGCTCACCGCGGCCGTCCGGCCCGGCAAGGACACACTGCTTACGTCATTGCAGCGGTTCTTTCAGCGCGGCAGGAATCGGCAGCGGCATCACGTCGATGCCTTCTTCGACCAAGGATTGCGCATCCTCCGGCGTCGTGACGCCACGAATGCTGCGTGCCGGCGCTTCGTTGTAATGGATGCGCCGCGCTTCCTCGGCGAAGCGCTCGCCCACATTCTCGGTCTTCTCCAGCACCTCGCGCAGCGCGCGCATCACCTGCGCCTGCAGCGCGCGCGGATCGGCCGGCTGCGCCTGCGTCGCACCCGACAGGTTCAGGCGCGGCGCAGACGGCATCCGGTTGATCTCGGTCGTCCCGCACACCGGACATTCGACCAGCTTGCGGGACAACTGCGCTTCAAACTCATCGGCGGAAGCGAACCAGCCTTCGAACCGATGACCGTGCGGGCACTGTAAATCGAGGACCTTCATGCTGAATCAGGGCGTGTGACGAGTGTAGCGCAAATCGCGCTTTTGTGAACGATCGTGCTAAATCAGGATCGCGCGGCCGGACAGCGGCCGCGTCACAGGATTGTAACGCGACGCCCCACCCGCCGCTGACACGCCGTCAGGGCATCTCGACCGGGCCGAGCGGCCAGGTGCCGGACAGTACCTTGTCGAGCCACATTGTGCCGATGATCGTCTTCACGTCGGTGATCTGGCCCGTGCGCACCCATTCCTGCAGGTCGGGCAGCGTCGCCGTGAAGGTTTCGAGGAATTCGCCTTCATCGAGCTTGCGCTCGCCGGCCGTCAGCCCGCGCGCGAGATACAGGTCGATGAATTCGGTCGAATAGGAGATGATCGGGTGAATCCGGGCCAGGAACACGTATTCGCGTGCCGTGTAGCCGGTTTCCTCGCGCAACTCGCGCATCGCGCAGGCGAGCGCGCCTTCGTTCGGGTCGAGCTTGCCGGCCGGGAATTCGGCCATGACCTTGCCGATCGGATAGCGATACTGGCTTTCCATCAGCACGCGGCCGTCGTCGAACAGCGGGATCACCATCACCGCGCCCGGGTGCTGGACGTATTCGCGCGTGGCCTGCTTGCCATCCGGCAAACGGACGGTATCGCGCTTGAGCTTGAGGAACGAGCCTTCGAAAATCGCCTCGCTCTCGAGGCAGGTTTCGGTCAGTGCGGCGTCGTGATTGGGAAGTTCGGCCATCGGCGGGCTCCGGGGAATGAGCACGTGACGGCCGAAGCCGTCAGCGTCGTTTGACGAGATACTGGAACGTGAAGCCGGGAAAAGCGAACACGACGAAGAGACTGAACGTGATCGCGTAAAACTGCCAGCCTTGTTCGAAGCGGTTGCCGGCGCGCGACTCGAGCCAGAAGCCGAGCGCGCCGACGACGAAATACAGCACGATCAGCTCGCCGATCCGAACCCACGCGTTCTTCTTCGTCGCGCCGATCGGCACGACGGCGAAGAGGCGTTGGTTCAGGAACGGCACGTTGGCGCACACGAGCGCCAACAGCACGATGAACCAGCCGGCTGCCGACATTACAGCGGCAGCGTGTGACGGATCGCCTGCAGGCAGGCCGTCAGCAGCGGGCTCGGGATCAGGCCGAGCACGACGACCGCGAGGCCGTTCAGCACGAGGATCGTGCGCTTGCAGAAATCGCCGGTGACCGGAGCCGTATCCTGCGGTGCATCGAAGTACATCAGCTTGACGATGCGCAGGTAGTAGAACGCGCCGAACAGCGACGTGATCACGGCCAGCACCGCCAGCCACGTGAGACCCGCGTTGACGGTCGCCTCGAGCACCGCGAGCTTCGCATAGAAGCCGACGGTCGGCGGGATACCGGCCAGCGAGAACATCATGACCATCATCACGAACGCGAACACCGGGCTGCGCTTGTTGAGGCCCTTGAAGTCGTCGATCGTTTCCGCTTCGAAATCGCGGCGTGCGAGCAGCATCACCACGCCGAACGAGCCGAGCGTCGTGATCAGGTAGACGATCGCGTAGAACATCGCCGAGCTGTACGCGTTCGCCGGCGCGGCCGCGTCGCCCTTCACGATGCCGGCGAGCAGGCCGAGCAGCACGAAGCCCATGTTCGAGATCGCCGAGTACGCGAGCATCCGCTTGATGTTGCGCTGGACGATACCGGTGATGTTACCGACGATCAGCGACAGCGCGGCGAGGATCACGAGCGCGGTCTGCCAGTTCTGTGCGAGCGGCAGCAGGCCCATCACCAGGAAGCGCAGGCCCCACGCGAACGCGGCAACCTTCGGGCCGCCGCCGACGAACAGCGTCATCGCGGTCGGTGCGCCCTGGTAGACGTCCGGCACCCACATGTGGAACGGCACGGCGCCGAGCTTGAACGCGATACCGGCGACGATGAAGACCACGCCGAACATCAGCACGGCTGCGTCGGTGTTGCCGCCGACCGCCTTGTACACCTCGCCCAGCTCGAGCGAGCCGGTCGCGCCGTAGAGCATCGAGATGCCGTACAGCACGAAGCCCGACGCGAGCGCGCCCAGCACGTAGTACTTCATCGCGGCTTCGCTCGACTGCGGGGCATCGCGGCGCAGCGCGATGACCGCGTACAGCGAAAGCGACATCAGTTCGAGGCCGAGGTACAGCGTCAGGAAGTTGTTGCCCGACACCATCACCAGCTGCCCGAGCAGCGAGAACATGCCCAGCAGGAACACGTCGCCGCGGAACATGTCGCGGTCTTCGAGGTACTTGCGCGAATAGACGAGCGAGACCGCGAAGCCGATCGACACGACGGCCTTCATCATGCTCGCGAACGAGTCGACGACGACCATCCGCGAGAAGAAGTAATACTGCTGCGGGTCGAGCGCCTGCACCGCGAACCACACGCCGGCGACGACCGACGAAACCACCGCGATCAGATAGGTCAGGCGGCGGCCAGCGGCACCGGTAAAGGTGTCATTCAGCCATGCGACGACGATGGCGACCATCACCAGCGCGTCAGGCGACAGGACATTCATAGGAGCGTTCATGATCTTGATTTCCTCCGCTCGCGATTACTGGGCCAGCGGCAGCTTCGACTGCGCGACGTGGGAGAGGAGGTTTTCCACGGAAACGTGCATCACGTCGGTGAAAGGCTTCGGATACAGGCCCATCAGCATCGTGAACGCGGCGAGCACGGCCAGCATCACGAATTCGCGACGGCCGATGTCCTTCAGCTTGGCAACGTGATCGTTCGCCACCGCGCCGAAGTACACGCGCTTGTACATCCACAGCGTGTAGGCAGCACCCAGGATCAGCGTGAATGCCGCGCCGAATGCGATCCAGAAGTTGTACTGGACGGCCGCGAGAATCACCATGAACTCGCCGACGAAACCCGAGGTACCCGGCAGGCCGCAGTTGGCCATCGAGAACAGCATCGCGAATGCCGCGAACTTCGGCATCACGTTCACGACGCCGCCGTAGTCGGCGATCTGGCGCGAGTGCACGCGGTCGTACAGCACGCCGATGCACAGGAACATCGCGCCCGACACGAAGCCGTGCGAGATCATCTGGATGATCGCGCCTTCGACGCCCAGCTGGTTGAAGATGAAGAAGCCGAGCGTGACGAAGCCCATGTGCGCGATCGACGAATACGCGACCAGCTTCTTCATGTCGGACTGCACCATCGCGACGAGGCCGATGTAGATCACCGCGATCAGCGACAGCGTGATCACGACCGGTGCCAGGAAGTGGCTGGCGTCAGGCGTGATCGGCAGCGAGAAGCGCAGGAAACCGTACGCGCCGAGCTTCAGCATGATCGCCGCCAGCACGACCGAGCCGCCCGTCGGCGCTTCCACGTGCGCATCCGGCAGCCAGGTGTGGACCGGCCACATCGGCACCTTCACCGCGAACGCGAGGAAGAATGCAATGAACAGCAGGATCTGCGGCGTCATCGCAATCTTGGCGTCCTGCCACGTCGCGAGGTCGAACGAATGCGTCTGCGTGTACAGGTAGATCAGCGCGACCAGCATCAGCAGCGAGCCGGCCAGCGTGTACAGGAAGAACTTGAATGCCGCATACACGCGGTTCGGGCCGCCCCACACGCCGATGATGATGTACATCGGAATCAGGGTCGCCTCGAAGAACACGTAGAACAGCAGGCCGTCGGCCGCCGAGAACACGCCGATCATGATCCCGGACAGGATCAGGAAGGCCGCGAAGTACTGCGCGACGTTCTCGGTGATCACTTCCCACGCGCTGATCACGACGATCACCGTGATCAGCGCGGTCAGCACGACGAACCACATCGAGATGCCGTCGACGCCGAGGTGATACGCGATGTGGAAGCGTTCGATCCAGGTCGACTTCTCGACGAACTGCAGCGCAGCCGTGCTCGAGTCGAAGCCCGTGATCAGCGGGATCGTGACCGCGAGACCGAGCAGCGAACCGATCAGCGCGACCCAGCGGGCCGCCCCCGGATTTTTGTCGTTACCCACCGCAAGCACGAGGAGGCCGAAGACGATCGGCAACCAGATCGCGGTACTGAGAATCGGAAAAGCGTGCATTTATTGTCCCCCGCCTTATTTGCCGCCGAGCGTTACAAACAGGGTCAGGAGCCCCAGCATGCCGATGATCATGGCGAACGCGTAGTGATAGATGTAACCGGATTGGAGGAAGCGGATCACGCCGGCGAACCAGCCGATGAACCGGGCGCTGCCGTTGACGAGGCCGTCGATCACGACGACGTCGCCTTCCTTCCACAGGCCGCGGCCGATCGCCACCGAACCACGGGCGAACACCACTTCGTTGATCTTGTCCATGTAGTACTTGTTGTCCAGCAGCGTGTAGATCGGACCGAACGCGCGGCGGATCGACGCCGGCAGCGCCGGACGCTTCAGGTACAGGAACCATGCGACGACGACACCGGCGAGCGCGAGCCAGACCGGCAGGCCCGACACCGAGTGCAGGCCCATGCCCACCCAGCCGTGGAACTCTTCGGCCATCTCGGCCAGTGCCGGATGGTTTTCGCCGATGAAGATCACCTTGTCGAATGCGACGCCGTGCAGGAAGAAGTCGCCGAACAGCATCGGGCTGACCGCGATCGCACCGATGATCACCGACGGGATCGCCAGCAGGACCAGCGGCACCCACACGACCCACGGGGTCTCGTGCGGCTCGTGCGCGTGGTCGTCATGACCGTGGCCATGGCCGTGGTCGTCGTGGCCGTGCGCGGCCGCCATGCCCATCGGCGATTCCGGATGCTTCGGCTTGCGGAAGCGCTCTTCGCCGTGGAACACCAGGAAGTACATGCGGAACGAGTACAGCGCCGTGACGAACACGCTCGCGACGACCGCGAAGTATGCGAAGCCCGAACCCGGCAGGTGCGACAGCTTCACCGCATCGATGATCGAGTCCTTCGAGTAGAAGCCCGAGAAGAACGGTGTGCCGATCAGCGCGAGCGAACCGACGAGCGACGTGATCCACGTGATCGGCATGTACTTGCGCAGGCCGCCCATGTTGCGGATGTCCTGGTCGTGATGCATGCCCATGATCACCGAGCCCGCGCCGAGGAACAGCAGCGCCTTGAAGAACGCGTGCGTCATCAGGTGGAACAACGCGACCGGGTACGCGGACACGCCGAGCGCGACCGTCATGTAGCCGAGCTGCGACAGCGTCGAATACGCGACCACGCGCTTGATATCGTTCTGGATGATGCCGAGGAAGCCCATGAACAGCGCCGTGATCGCGCCGATCACCGTGACGAACGACAGCGCGGTGTCGGACAGTTCGAACAGCGGCGACATGCGCGACACCATGAAGATGCCGGCCGTCACCATCGTCGCCGCGTGAATCAGCGCCGAGATCGGGGTCGGGCCTTCCATCGAATCCGGCAGCCACACGTGCAGCGGGAACTGTGCCGATTTACCCATCGCGCCGATGAACAGGCAGATACAGGCAACGGTCAGCAGGCCCCAGTCGGTGCCCGGGAAGTGCAGGCTCGCGAGCTCCGCGCGCTTTGCGAACACTTCGCCGTAGTTCATCGAGCCGGCGAACGCGAGCAGCAGGCCGATGCCGAGCAGGAAGCCGAAGTCGCCCACGCGGTTCACGAGGAACGCCTTCATGTTCGCGTAGATCGCGCTCTCACGCGTGAAGTAGAAGCCGATCAGCAGGTACGACACCAGACCCACCGCTTCCCAGCCGAAGAACAGCTGCAGGAAGTTGTTGCTCATCACGAGCATCAGCATCGAGAACGTGAACAGCGAGATGTACGAGAAGAAGCGCTGGTAGCCGTCTTCTTCCGCCATGTAGCCGATCGTGTAGATATGCACCATCAGCGAGACGAAGGTCACGACGACCATCATCATCGCGGTCAGCGAATCGACGAGGAAGCCGACTTCGAGCTTCAGCGAGCCGACGTTCATCCATTCGTAGACGGTCGCGTTGAAGCTTGCGCCGCCCATCACGTCGAAGAAGACTTTCGCCGACAGGAGGAACGCGATCATTACGCCGAGGATCGTGATCCGGTGTGCGCCCTTGCGCCCGACTGCGTTCCCGAACAGCCCCGCAATCAGCGAGCCGGCCAGCGGAGCGAGCGGAATCGCCAGCAGCAGGTTTTCATTGAGTGTCGTTGACATAACAGCGTTGCCTGAAATTAACCTTTGAGCTGATCGAGATCCTCGACATTGATCGTGTCGAGCTTACGGAACAGGGTCACCAGAATCGCGAGACCGATCGCGGCTTCCGCTGCGGCGACGGTCAGCACGAAGAACACGAAGATCTGGCCGTGCACGTCGCCGAGGTAGTGCGAGAACGCGACGAAGTTGGTGTTCACCGCCAGCAGCATCAGTTCGATCGCCATCAGGATGATGATGATGTTGCGGCGGTTCAGGAAGATCCCGACGATCGCGATCGCAAAGAGGATCGCGCCGAGCACGAGGTAATGAGCAAGAGTCAGCATGGTTTTCTTTTCCTCCGCTTAGCCGTTGGTGCTCGAACCGGCTTCGCTCTGCGCCGTTTCCGGCTGCGGCTTTTCCGCTTCCATCTTCACGAGGCGCACGCGGTCGTCGCGGCGCACCTTGACCTGATCCGACACGCGCTGGCGCTTGCTGTCCTTGCCCTTGCGCTCGGTCAGCCCGATCGCGGCGATGATCGCGACCAGCAGCACCAGGCCGGCGATTTCAAACGCGAAGATATAGTCGGTGTAGATCACCTTGCCGATCAGGCGCGTGTTCGACCAGTCGGCCATCGCGCCCGTCGCCATGGCGTGCACCGTGTGCGTGTCGCCGTAGCCGCGCCACAGGATCAGCGCGGTCTCGACCACGATGATCGCGCCGACGACCGTTGCCATCGGCACGAAGCGCTTGAAGTCGCGGCGCAGGTAATCGATGTTGATGTCCAGCATCATCACGACGAACAGGAACAGCACCATCACGGCGCCCACGTACACCAGCACCAGCAGGATCGCGAGGAACTCCGCTTCCAGCAGCATCCAGATCGCGGCGGCGTTGAAGAACGCCAGCACAAGGAAAAGCGCAGACGCCACCGGGTTGCGCGAAGTGATCACCTTCAGCCCTGATACCACCAGGAGCAGCGCGAAGATGTAGAACAGTACGGTCGTGAATTCCATGATTACCGGTTCATCGTTAGGCCATAGTCAGGCGCGGCTTGCGGGACGCTCTCGCGTGCCGCACCCGTCGCGGCGGCTCGGCCCGTTCATGCCGGGCCGGCACTGCAAACACAATCAACGATACGGCGCGTCGGCGGCCTTCGCCGCGGCGATGTCCTTCTCGTAGCGATCGCCCACCGCGAGCAGCATTTCCTTCGTGAAATACAGGTCGCCGCGCTTTTCGCCGTGGTACTCGAGAATCTGCGTCTCGACGATCGAATCGACCGGGCAGCTTTCTTCGCAGAAACCGCAGAAGATGCACTTCGTCAGGTCGATGTCGTAGCGCGTCGTGCGGCGCGTGTTGTCCGCGCGCGTTTCCGATTCGATCGTGATCGCCATTGCCGGGCACACGGCCTCGCAGAGCTTGCACGCGATGCAGCGCTCTTCGCCGTTTTCGTAGCGGCGCAGCGCATGCAGCCCGCGGAAACGCGGCGAGATCGGGGTCTTCTCTTCCGGGAACTGCACGGTGAACTTGCGCCGGAACGTGTAACGACCGGTCAGCGCGAGCCCCTTCAGCAGCTCCGTCAGGAAGAAGGTCTTAAAGAAGTGTTGGATTGCCGTCATGATTTCGTCCGATCTTTACTTCACCCAGATGTTGAGCGGCGACATCATCCAGAAGCCGACCACGACCACCCAGATCACCGTGACGGGCAGGAACACCTTCCAGCCCAGACGCATGATCTGGTCGTAACGGTAGCGCGGGAACGTCGCGCGCACCCAGATGAACACCGACAGCAGCGCGAATACCTTCAGCACCAGCCAGAAGATGCCCGGAATGAACGACAGGAATTCGAACGGTGCATCCCAGCCGCCGAGGAACAGCGTCGCGGCCAGCGCCGAGATCACGATCATGTTGATGTACTCGGCGAGGAAGAACAGCGCGAACGCCATGCCCGAGTAATCGATCATGTGACCGGCAACGATTTCCGACTCCCCTTCCACCACGTCGAACGGGTGACGGTTCGTTTCGGCGATACCCGAGATGAAGTAGACGACGAACGCCGGCAGAAGCGGCAACCAGTTCCACGACAGGAAGTTCACGCCGTGGCCCGCGAAGAAGCCATGCTGCTGCGAGTTGACGATTTCCGACATGTTCAGGCTGCCGGCCGTCATCAGCACGAGCACCAGCGCGAAGCCCATCGAGATTTCGTACGAGACCATCTGCGCCGCGGCGCGCATCGCGCCGAGGAACGCGTACTTCGAGTTCGACGCCCAGCCCGCGAGGATCACCGCGTACACGCCGATCGACGAGATCGCCATCGCGTACAGCAGGCCCGCGTTGATGTTTGCGAGCACGGCCTGGGCCTGGAACGGGATCACGGCCCACACGGCGAACGCCGGCACGACGGTCATGACCGGCGCGATCAGGTACAGCCAGCGGCTGGCGGCGCTCGGCTGAATCACTTCCTTCAGCAGCAGCTTCAGCACGTCGGCGATCGGCTGCAGCAGGCCGCCGGGGCCGACGCGGTTCGGGCCAAGACGCACGTGCATCCAGCCGATCAGCTTGCGTTCCCACAGAATCAGGTACGCGACGCACAGCAGGATGACGACGGCGACGACGAGGATGCGCACGATGGCCCACACCGTCGGCCACGCGATGCCGAGAAGCTGGGCGCCGCCCGCGTTGATCGTATCGAACAAGCTCATTTACGCCTTCTCCACCACCAGTTCACCGGACAGGCTGCCGAGCGCTGCGCCGGCAGGCGTTGCCGCCGACACGCGAACGACCGTCTCCGCAAGATTCGCGTCGCGCACGGCCGGCAACTGCACCGCACGCTCGCCCTGGCGCACGCGCACCGCGTCGCCTTCCTTCAAGCCCAGCTTGTCGAACAGCGCGGCCGGCAGGGCTGCGGCGTTCGCCACCTTCGCGGCGGCCGTCAGGTGCAGCGCACCTGCACGGCGCACGAGTGCGTCGGCATGATAGATCGGCACGTCGGCGAGGCGCTCGAAGCCGCCGTTCGCGGCAACTGCCGCGACGCGAGCCGGCGCGACCGACGCCTGGTTCGACAGACGGCTCGCGACGCCTGCGTCGCCGAGCGCCGCGACGCGCACTTCTTCCGCCGTTTCGTATTCGAAGTTCGGCAGACCGAGCAGGCTGCCGAGCACGCGCAACACCTTCCATGCCGGACGCGTGTCGCCGAGCGGACGCACGACGCCGTTGAAGCTCTGCACCGAGCCTTCCGCGTTCACGTACGTACCGGCCGTTTCCGTGAACGGCGCGATCGGCAGCAGCACGTCGGCGTAATCGAGGCCATGCTTGAACGGCGACATCACGACGACCATTTCGGCCTGGTTCAGCGCGGCAAGCGCCTGCGCCGGATCGGCCGTGTCGAATTCCGGTTCGACGTTCAGCAGCACGTAGCCCTTGCGCGGCTGCGCGAACGCTTCGCGTGCGTTCAGGCCGCCTTCGCCCGGCAGTGCGCCGACGACGTGCGCGCCGACCGTGTTCGCCGCTTCCGTCAGGAAGCCGAACGTGGCGCCGGTATTGTCGGCGATCCACTGCGCGACGGCGTGCAGCTTCGCGAATTGCGGATGACGGACGGCCGCGTTGCCGAGCAGTACCGCGCGGCGCTCGCCGTTCGCGAGCGACTGGGCGACCGCTTGCGCGGCCGGCGATGCGGTGACGCCTGCAAGCATGTCCGGCAGCGCGACGCCGCGCAGTTGCGCGACGGCCGCGGCGACGCCGGCCAGTTCGTCGAGCCATGCCGACGGCGCGGCGACGATGCGCTTCGCGCTCGGGATCAGCGAGTCGTCGGCGGTCGCGTGCAGGAAGTGCAGCTTCGCGCCGTTCTTCGCGGCCTGACGCAGGCGTGCGGCGAACAGCGGGTGATCGCGGCGCAGGAACGAACCGACGACGAACGCGGCATCCACGTTCGACAGGTCGGCGATCGGCATGCCGAGCCACGGTGCGCCCTGGACCGGCGCCGAGAAGTCCTGCTGACGCAGACGGAAGTCGACGTTCGGCGTCTTCAGTTCGTGGGCGAGCTGCTTCACGAGGAACAGCTCCTCAGCGGTGCTGTGCGCGCTCGCGAGCATCGCCAGCGCGTTCGCGCCGTGATCCGCGGCGATACCCTTCAGGCCCTTCGCGACATACTCGAGCGCGGTCTGCCAGTCGGTTTCGATCCACTGGCCGCCCTGCTTCAGCATCGGCTTCGTCAGGCGCTCTTCGCTGTTCAGGCCTTCGTACGAGAAACGATCCTTGTCCGAGATCCAGCATTCGTTGATCGCTTCGTTCTCGAACGGCAGCACGCGCATCACGCGGTTGTTCTTCACCTGCACGACGAGGTTCGCGCCGACGGAATCGTGCGGGCTCACCGACTTGCGACGCGACAGCTCCCACGTACGGGCGCTGTAGCGGAACGGCTTGCTGGTCAGCGCGCCGACCGGGCACAGGTCGATCATGTTGCCCGACAGCTCGGAGTCGACCGTCTTGCCGACGAACGTCGTGATTTCCGAGTGCTCGCCGCGGCCCAGCATGCCGAGTTCCATCACGCCGGCGATTTCCTGGCCGAAGCGGACGCAGCGCGTGCAGTGGATGCAGCGCGACATCTCTTCCATCGAGATCAGCGGGCCCACGTTCTTGTGGAACACCACGCGCTTTTCTTCCGAGTAGCGCGACGACGACTTGCCGTAGCCGACCGCCAGATCCTGCAGCTGGCATTCGCCGCCCTGATCGCAGATCGGGCAGTCGAGCGGGTGGTTGATGAGGAGGAATTCCATCACCGACTGCTGCGCCTTCACGGCCTTGTCGGACTGCGTGCGCACGATCATGCCGGCCGACACGGGCGTCGCGCAGGCAGGTACGGCCTTCGGCATCTTCTCGACTTCGACGAGACACATCCGGCAGTTGGCCGCAACCGACAGTTTCTTGTGATAGCAGAAGTGAGGAATGTACGTATCCGCCTTGTGCGCAGCCTGGATCACCATGCTGCCTTCGGGCACCTCGACCTTCTTGCCGTCTATTTCAAGTTCAACCATGATGGTGAATGGTCCTTAACCTATTTCCGCCCGTTCGCGCCTTCGCCCGACCGTGCGCTCAAATTCCGCAACCGGTGCTTCGCTTCAGGCTGCCGCCGCGTGCGCGTGGCCGCCGACCATGCAGTGCTTGTGCTCGACGTGGTACGCGAATTCGTCCCAGTAATGCTTGAGCATCCCGCGAACCGGCATCGCCGCCGCATCGCCGAGCGCGCAGATCGTGCGGCCCATGATGTTCTCGGCAACCGAATTCAGCAGGTCCAGATCTTCCTGGCGGCCTTCGCCGTGCTCGATACGATTCACGACGCGATACAGCCAGCCGGTGCCCTCACGGCACGGCGTGCACTGGCCGCACGATTCCTCGTAGTAGAAGTACGACAGGCGCAGCAGCGAACGCACCATGCAGCGCGTCTCGTCCATCACGATCACCGCGCCGGAGCCGAGCATCGAGCCCGCCTTCGCGATCGAGTCGTAATCGAGATCGGTCTGCATCATGATGTCGCCCGGGATCACCGGTGCCGACGAACCGCCCGGAATCACGGCCTTGATCTTGCGGCCGCCGCGCATCCCGCCGGCGAGCTCCATCAGCGTCGCGAACGGCGTGCCGAGCGGCACTTCGTAGTTGCCCGGACGCTCGACGTCGCCCGACACGGAGAAGATCTTCGTGCCGCCGTTGTTCGGCTTGCCGATCTCGAGGTAATTCTGCGGCCCGATGGACAGCAGGAACGGCACCGCGGCGAACGTCTCGGTGTTGTTGATCGTGGTCGGCTTGCCGTACACGCCGAAGCTCGCCGGGAACGGCGGCTTGAAGCGCGGCTGGCCCTTCTTGCCTTCGAGCGACTCGAGCAGCGCCGTTTCCTCGCCGCAGATGTACGCGCCGTAACCGTGGTGCGCGTGCAGCTGGAACGAGAATTCCGAGCCCATGATGTTGTCGCCGAGGAAACCCGCGGCACGCGCCTCATCGAGCGCGGCCTCGAAGCGTCGATACACTTCGAAGATTTCGCCGTGGATGTAGTTGTAGCCGACGGTGATGCCCATCGCGTACGCGCCGATGGCCATGCCTTCGATCAGCGCATGCGGGTTCCAGCGCAGGATGTCGCGATCCTTGAACGTGCCGGGCTCGCCTTCGTCCGAGTTGCAGACGAGGTACTTCTGCCCCGGGAACTGGCGCGGCATGAAGCTCCACTTCAGGCCGGTCGGGAAGCCCGCACCGCCACGGCCACGCAGGCCCGACGCCTTCACGTCGGCGATCACCTGCTCCGGCGGAATCTTTTCTTCGAGAATGCGGCGCAGCTGCTTGTAGCCGCCGCGCGCAACGTAATCTTCGAGATGCCAGTTCTCGCCGTTCAGACCAGCGAGGATCAGCGGTTTGATGTGACGGTCGTGGAGGGACGTCATTTCGAAAGCTCCTCAAGCAGCTGGTCGATCTTCTCGCGGCTCATGAAGCTGCACATTCTGTGATTGTTCACCAGCAGCACCGGCGCATCGCCGCACGAGCCCATGCATTCGCCTTCCTTCAGCGTGAACTTGCCGTCGGGCGTGGTCTCGCCGAAGCCGATGCCCAGCTTCTGTTTCAGGTAGTCGGCCGTCGCCTCGGCGCCGCCGTGCGGACCGAGCTGGCACGGGAGGTTCGTGCAGAGCGTGATCTTGTGCTTGCCGACCGGGTTGAGCTCGTACATCGTGTAGAACGTCGCGACTTCCTGCACGGCGACGGCCGGCATGCCGAGATAGTCCGCGACGAACTGCATCAGTTCGGGCGACAGCCAGCCGTGCTCTTCCTGAGCGACGGCCAACGCCGACATCACGGCGGACTGTTTCTGATCGGCGGGATACTTCGTCAACGCTCGATCGATTTCCTTCAGGCCTTCAGCTGAGATCATTTTCAGACACGACTCTTTCAATTCCTACCGAACGAACAACCTGCCGCACTGCAGTGCATGGACGGCAGACCTGGCGCTCACTGTTGACAGCTTGCGAAGCCGCGCCGGTTCAGCGCGCCTCGCGTGTGACTGACTGCTCGCCGCCCGCTCGCGCAGGCGGCGCAACCATTAGCGATCGATTTCGCCGAACACGATGTCCTGCGTACCAATGATCGTGACGGCGTCGGCAATCATGTGACCGCGCGCCATTTCATCGAGCGACGCGAGGTGCGCGAAGCCCGGTGCGCGGATCTTGAGGCGATACGGCTTGTTGGCACCATCGGACACGAGATAGATGCCGAATTCGCCCTTCGGATGCTCGACTGCCGCGTACGCTTCGCCTTCCGGCACGTGAAAACCTTCGGTGAAGAGCTTGAAGTGGTGAATCAAGTCTTCCATGTTGGTCTTCATGCCGACGCGCGACGGCGGCGCAACCTTGTGATTGTCGGTCATCACCGGGCCCTGATTCTTGCGGAGCCACTCAATACACTGTTTCGCGATACGGACCGACTGGCGCATTTCTTCGACGCGCACCAGATAGCGGTCGTAGCAATCGCCGTTCACGCCGACCGGCACGTCGAAATCCATGCGGTCGTACACTTCGTACGGCTGCTTCTTGCGCAAGTCCCAGGCGATACCCGAGCCGCGCAGCATCGGGCCCGTCAGGCCCATCTGCAGCGCACGTTCCGGGCTGACGACGCCGATCCCGACCAGACGCTGCTTCCAGATCCGGTTGTCGGTCAGCAGCGTTTCGTATTCGTCGACGCACTTCGGGAAACGCGTGAAGAAGTCGTCGATGAAGTCGAGCACCGAGCCGCTGCGCGCTTCGTTCATCTTCGCGAGCGCCTTCTCGTTGCGAATCTTCGACGCCTTGTATTGCGGCATTGCGTCAGGCAGGTCGCGATAGACGCCGCCCGGGCGATAGTACGCCGCGTGCATCCGGGCGCCGGACACCGCTTCGTACACGTCCATCAGGTCTTCGCGCTCGCGGAATGCGTACAGGAACACCGCCATCGCGCCGACGTCGAGTGCGTGCGCGCCGATCCACATCAGGTGGTTCAGCACGCGCGTGATCTCGTCGAACAGCACGCGGATGTACTGCGCGCGCTCGGGCACGTCGACGCCGAGCAGACGCTCGATCGCAAGCACGTAGCCGTGCTCGTTGACCATCATCGACACGTAGTCGAGACGGTCCATGTACGGCACGGACTGGATGAAGGTCTTGCTTTCCGCGAGCTTTTCAGTCGCGCGGTGCAGCAGGCCGATGTGCGGATCGGCGCGCTGGATGACTTCGCCGTCGAGCTCGAGCACCAGGCGCAGCACGCCGTGCGCTGCCGGGTGCTGCGGGCCGAAGTTGAGGGTGTAGTTCTTGATTTCTGCCATGACGCCCCCTTAATGTTTCAGACCGCCATAGCGATCCTCGCGGATCACGCGCGGCGTGATTTCGCGCGGCTCGATCGTCACCGGCTGGTAGACGACCCGCTTCTCTTCCGGGTCGTAACGCATTTCGACATAGCCCGACACCGGGAAGTCCTTGCGGAACGGGTGGCCGATGAAGCCGTAGTCGGTGAGGATGCGGCGCAGGTCGGGGTGACCCTCGAACACGAGGCCGTACAGGTCGAACGCTTCGCGCTCGTACCAGTTTGCGGAAGTCCAGATGTCGACGAGCGACGCCACGATCGGCAGATCGTCGTCCGGCGCGAACACGCGCAGGCGCAGGCGCCAGTTGTTCGTGACCGACAGCAGCTGCGACACGGCCGCGAAACGCGGGCCGTCGTAGGCACCGTCGCCGTAGGTCTGGTAGTCGACGCCGCAGAGGTCGATCAGCTGCTCGAAACGGAGCTTCGGATCGTCGCGCAGCGTCTTTGCGACTTCGAGGTAATCGCTCGCCTTCACGACGAGCGTCAGTTCACCGATCGCTTCGGTGAGGCTCACCACGCGCGCGCCGAGCGCGGCTTCGAGGTTTGCCTTGAGGGTCTCGATTTTGCTTGCCATATTGAGGGGACGCTCGGGGGCTTTATTGACGGGCGATGGTATTGGTGCGGCGGATCTTCGCCTGAAGCTGGATCACGCCGTAGACCAGCGCCTCGGCCGTGGGCGGACAGCCCGGCACGTAGACGTCGACCGGCACGATCCGGTCGCAACCGCGGACCACCGAGTACGAGTAATGGTAGTAGCCACCACCGTTCGCGCACGACCCCATCGAGATCACCCAGCGCGGCTCGGCCATCTGGTCGTACACGCGGCGCAGCGCGGGCGCCATCTTGTTGCACAGCGTGCCGGCGACGATCATCACGTCCGATTGACGCGGGCTCGGACGGAACACGACCCCGAACCGGTCCAGGTCATAACGGGCCGCGCCCGCATGCATCATCTCGACGGCGCAACACGCGAGCCCGAACGTCATCGGCCACAGCGAGCCGGTACGCGTCCAGTTGATCAGCTTGTCAGCCGTCGTGGTGACAAACCCTTCCTTCAAGACCCCTTCGATACTCATTTGCTTTCCACTCCAGACGAGCGGCCCAGCGTGGCCGCCCATGCAAACCGGCGATTAACCCATCACTCCCAGTCGAGGCCGCCTTTCTTCCAGATATAGGCAAAGCCCAGCAGGAATTCGAGCAGAAAAATCATCATTGCGATGAAACCCGGCCAGCCGATGTCCCGGAGCGCGACGCCCCACGGAAACAGGAATGCGGTCTCGAGATCGAAGATGATGAACAGGATGGCGACGAGGTAGTACCGGACGTCGAATTTCATCCGGGCGTCTTCAAAGGCTTCGAAGCCGCACTCGTACGGTGCATTCTTCTCGACGTCCGGCTTGTTGGGACCAAGGAGCTTGCCGATGCTGACCAGCGCTATACCTAAACCAGTGCCCACGAGGAGGAACAACAAGACGGGGTAATAGGCTGCGAGGTTCAAGGCAATCCTCTATCGGTTGGTTCTGAGCGTCCGGAGAATACCACTTCCGGCGGAAGGAATCATTTCGGAGTGCAGGCGATCGCAAGACAATCGCAAGCGGACCCCACAAATGAAAAATGCCAGCCACTAGAAGCGGCTGGCATTGAGTAACTTTGGTGCCGACGGCGAGACTCGAACTCGCACAGCTTTCGCCACTACCCCCTCAAGATAGCGTGTCTACCAATTTCACCACGTCGGCACTGCATGCAACTCGGGTTGTACTGCTCGTTTCCCGCGAATCGCTTCAAGAATTAAATTCTAACCCGAGTTCCAGATTTGTTCAACGCACAAACGCAAAAAATTGGGCTTTTTATTTCGGGACATCCTGGCCCGGCGCACTCGCGGCCGAACCCGCGGCAGCGGACGCCGCGACGGCCGGAGCCGACGCCGCGGGCGCCGATGCCGGCGCGGTCGCTGCCGCGCCGAGCACGCCTGCCGACGGCGTCGACTTGTACGAGCCGAGGTACGTCAGCGCGAGCGTCGCGACGAAGAAGATCGTCGCGAGAATGCCCGTCGTGCGCGACAGGAAGTTCGCCGAGCCCGTCGCGCCGAACAGGCTGCCCGACGCGCCGCTGCCGAAGGCGGCGCCCATGTCGGCACCCTTGCCGTGCTGCAGCAGCACGAGCCCGATCACACCGAGTGCAGACAGCACCTGCACGACAATAATCAGCGTCTTGAATAACAGCATCACACCCACCCGATTGGATCAGGCGACCGGACCGACCGGCCGCCGTCATGGTTCAATTCGATCCCGGACCGCTCAACGCGCGGCCCGGCAGATCGCCAGGAAATCTTCCGCCTTCAGCGACGCGCCGCCAATCAGGCCGCCGTCGATGTCCGGCTGCGCGAACAGCTCTTCCGCGTTGTCCGGCTTCACGCTGCCGCCGTACAGCACCGACACGTCCGCCGCCCCCTTCGCCGCGAGACGCGCACGCAGGAACGCATGGACATCCTGCGCCTGCGCCGACGTCGCGCTCTTGCCCGTGCCGATCGCCCAGACCGGCTCGTACGCGACGACGATGCGCGCCGCTTCGTCAACCGTCAGCACGGCCAGCACGGCGTCGAGCTGCGCACCGACCACCTGCTCGGTCGAGCCCGCTTCACGCTCGTCGAGCGTTTCGCCGACGCACACGACGGGCGTGAGGCCTGCCGCGAGCGCGCGCTGCGTCTTCGCAGCGACGGTCTCGTTGCGTTCGCCGTGATACGCGCGACGCTCCGAGTGACCGACGATCGTATAATGCGCGCCGAACTCCGCCACCATCGCGGCCGCGACCTCACCGGTGAACGCGCCCTGCTCGTGCGCGGACACGTCCTGCGCGCCGAACGCGACGCGGCCGCCGGCGAGCTGCGCCTGAACCTGCGCGAGGTACGGGAACGGCACGCACACGCCGACCGACGTTTCGGCCGGCACCGCGCCCGCGCCCTGCACCACTTCGTTCAGCAACGCCTGGTTGCCGGCCAGCCGGCCGTGCATCTTCCAGTTGCCGATCACTCGCTTTGTTCGTTGTTTCGACATCGTGTCTGTCTCGTCATCGACGTGCCGGAAACCGGCCGTCAGGTTGGATCTGGCGAAGCAAACCCGCGATTTTACTGCGCACGGCTTGAACCGGTCAAACCACACATGTCAAGTCCGGCCGCACGGACCGTCAGGCGGTCGTACCCCAATCGAGCACGATCTTGCCGATGTGCTCGCCGCTTTCCATCAGCGCATGCGCCTGAGCGGCGTCGCCGGCCGGCAGCACGCGGTAGATGACGGGCTTGATGCGGCCTTCCGCGAGCAGCGGCCACACGCGCGCCTTCAGCTGCGCGGCGATGCGCGCCTTGAACTCGACCGGACGCGGACGCAGCGTCGAGCCCGTCACCGTCAGCCGGCGGCGCAGGATCTCGTTCAGGTTGACCTCGGCCTTCGCGCCGCCGAGCAGCGCGATCAGCACGAGGCGGCCGCCATCCGCGAGGGCGGACAGTTCGCGCGGCACGTACGCGCCCGCGACCATGTCGAGGATCACGTCGACGCCGCGATCGTGCGTCAGCGACTTGACGACCTCGACGAAGTCCTCGGTCTTGTAGTTGATCGCACGCTCGGCACCGAGTGCCTCGCATGCGCGGCATTTGTCGGCGTTCCCGGCCGTCGCGAACACGCGAAAGCCGAGTGCGTGCGCGATCTGGATCGCCGTCACGCCGATCCCGCTCGAGCCGCCCTGCACGAGCAGGGTTTCCTGCTCGCCGCCCTCGCCCGCACCGAGCAGCGCGCGGTCGAACACGTTGCTCCACACGGTGAAGAACGTTTCGGGCAACGACGCGGCTTCGATGTCGGTCAGCCCGTCGGGCACCGGCAGGCATTGCGGCAGCGGCGCAACCGCATACTCGGCGTAGCCACCGCCCGCGAGCAGCGCGCAGACGCGATCGCCGAGCTTCAGGCCGAACGGGTTCAGCGCGGCATCCGACAGGTCGCCGCCGACGATCTCGCCCGCGACCTCGAGGCCCGGCAGATCCGACGCGCCCGGCGGCGGCGCATACGCGCCCTTGCGCTGGAAGACGTCCGGCCGGTTCACGCCGGAAGCCGCCACCTTGATCAGCACTTCGCCGCGCTTCGGGTCGGGGCGCGGACGCTCCGCGAGCTTCAGCACGTCAGGGGCGCCGAATTCGGTGATTTCGATGGCTTTCATGGTGGTCGCTCCAGGATCGGAATCGGGGACGCGCCCTGATGCGGCACGGGCGCCTCGCCGGCGCTGCTGCGCCGCACAACGATGCTACAGAAAAAACGGCCGGCGCGCTTTCGCACTGCCGGCCGTTCTCACACCTGCCCGCTTACTGCTGCGGCGGCGTATCCGACTGCGACGCCGCCGCTGCTTCATTCAGCAGCGCCTTCGCCGACAGACGCACGCGACCCTTTTCGTCCGTCTGGATGACCTTGACCTTCACTTGCTGGCCTTCCTTCAGGTAGTCGTTGATGTCCTTCACACGCTCGTTGACGATTTCCGAGATGTGCAGCAGGCCGTCCTTGCCCGGCAGCAGGTTCACGATCGCGCCGAAATCGAGCAGCTTCAGAACCGTGCCTTCGTACACCTGGCCGACTTCGATCTCGGCCGTGATGTTCTCGATGCGCTTCTTCGCTTCGGCCATGCCTTCGCTGCTCGTGCTCGCGATCGTCACGACGCCGTCATCCGAGATGTCGATGGTCGTGCCGGTTTCTTCCGTCAGCGCGCGGATCACCGAACCGCCCTTGCCGATCACGTCGCGGATCTTTTCCGGGTTGATCTTGATCGTGATCATGCGCGGCGCGAATTCCGACAGCTGCGTGTTCGCACCCGAGACCGCCGACGTCATCTTGCCGAGGATGTGCATGCGGCCTTCCTTCGCCTGCGCGAGCGCGACCTGCATGATTTCCTTCGTGATGCCCTGGATCTTGATGTCCATCTGCAGCGCCGTCACGCCTTGCTCCGTGCCGGCCACCTTGAAGTCCATGTCGCCGAGGTGATCCTCGTCGCCGAGGATGTCGGTCAGCACCGCGAACTTGTTGCCTTCGAGGATCAGGCCCATCGCGATGCCCGCGACGTGCGCCTTCATCGGCACGCCGGCGTCCATCAGCGCGAGGCAGCCGCCGCACACCGATGCCATCGACGACGAACCGTTCGATTCGGTGATTTCCGACACGACGCGGATCGAGTAGCCGAATTCGTCGGCGCTCGGCAGGCACTTGACCAGTGCACGCTTCGCGAGGCGGCCGTGACCGATTTCGCGGCGCTTCGGCGAGCCGACGCGGCCCGTTTCGCCCGTCGCGAACGGGGGCATGTTGTAGTGGAGCATGAAGCGCTCGCGGTATTCGCCTTCGAGCGCGTCGATGATCTGCTCGTCACCCTTCGTGCCGAGCGTCGCGACGACGAGCGCCTGCGTTTCGCCACGCGTGAACAGCGCCGAACCGTGGGTGCGCGGCAGCACGCCGGTACGGATCTCGATCGGACGCACGGTGCGCGTGTCGCGACCGTCGATGCGCGGCTCGCCGTTCAGGATCTGCGAACGGACGATCTTCGCTTCGATGTCGAACAGGACGTTGCCGACGGTGGCCTTGTCGGCCGCGACCGTGCCGGCCGCCAGCGCGTCTTCCTCGAGCTTCGCCGAGGTCGCCGCGTAGACTTCCTTCAGCTTCGTCGAGCGCGCCTGCTTGTCGCGGAGCTGGTAAGCAGCGAGCAGTTCGTTCTGTGCCAGTTCGGTCACGCGCGCGATCAGCGCTTCGTTCTTCGGCGCCGGCTGCCAGTCCCACTCGGGCTTGCCGCCTTCGCGCACGAGTTCGTGGATCGCGTCGATCGCCGTCTGCATCTGCTCGTGGCCGAACACCACGGCGCCCAGCATCACGTCTTCCGTCAGCTGGTCGGCTTCCGACTCGACCATCAGCACGGCACGCTCCGTACCGGCGACGACGAGGTCGAGGCTCGATGCCTTGATCTGGTCACGCGTCGGGTTCAGCACGTAGGCATTGTCGATGTACGCAACGCGCGCGGCACCGACCGGGCCGTTGAACGGCAGGCCCGACACGGCGAGCGCGGCCGACGCGCCGATCAGCGCGGGGATGTCCGCCGGGATTTCCGGGTTCACGGACAGCACGTGGATCACGACCTGCACTTCGTTGTAGAAGCCTTCCGGGAACAGCGGACGCAGCGGACGGTCGATCAGGCGCGACGTCAGCGTCTCGTGTTCCGACGGACGGCCTTCGCGACGGAAGAAGCCGCCCGGGATCTTGCCGGCCGAGTAGGTCTTTTCGAGGTAGTCGACGGTCAGCGGGAAGAAATCCTGGCCCGGCTTCGCCGACTTCGCGCCGACGACGGTTGCCAGCACGACGGTGTCTTCCACGTCGACGATCACGGCACCGCTCGCCTGGCGGGCGACTTCACCGGTTTCGAGGCGCACCTTGTGCTGGCCCCACTGGAATTCCTTCACGACCTTGTTGAACATGGACATGGTTGCTCCTTTGAACTCATTCATTTCATTCGCCGCCCGGGCCATCCCGCGCGGCGGCGTCCCGACCGAATCACCCGGAGCAAGGTGTGTTTTTTATGCCATTCCAGCGCGGCGCTCGTCGAGCGGCGCGCTGGAATGACACAAATCCCGACCCCGGCATCAGCCGTTCCGGCAGCCCGGCATCCACGTGCCGGACAACCTGCGGTGCGCGTGACGCTACGCACCGCGCAAAAACAAAATGCCTGCATCAGCGGACTGACACAGGCATCTTGCTGGCGGCAATCGCCTCGATTACTTACGCAGACCCAGCTTCTCGATCAGCGCGCGGTAACGGTCGGCATCCTTGCCCTTGAGGTAGTCGAGCAGCTTGCGGCGGCGGCTCACCATGCGCAGCAGGCCGCGGCGGCTGTGGTGGTCCTTCGCGTGGGTCTTGAAGTGACCCGTCAGTTCGACGATACGTGCGGTCAGCAGTGCGACCTGGACTTCGGGCGAACCCGTGTCGTTGGTACCGCGGGCGAACTGAGCAACGACTTCCGACTTCTTGATATCTGCAACAGACATGTGATTTCCTTGGTTTCCTACTTGCTAACTGAACAGGCGGACACGGAAGAAAGGCCGTGCCGTGACTTACAACCGGCGGGCATTGTAGCACAACTGCACGCCGTTCCTACCGCCTCCTGTCACGGGCGCGTCATCGAGCATGTCGACGGCATCTGCGTGCGCTGCGCGGGCACCGCGAGGACCGTCCGGAAGCCGTAGCCCGAGCCCTCGTTGTCGAAGCGCACGCTTGGCGTGCCGGCCTTGTCCATTGCCATCACGTAAAGGGGCTGGATCAACTGGTGATCCTGTGCGCGCATCGTCGACGCGTGGAAGCCGTCGTCGAACGACAGCCCCTCCAGCGCGCGCGCCACCGCGACAGGGTCGGCCGAGCCGGCCCGATTCATCGCCGCCGCGAGCATCTCGATCATCAGGCTCATGCGCCGCACCGGATAGTCGTCCTGGGCCGCCGGGAAACGGGTTCGGAACGCACGATAGAACGCGTCGGACTTCGCGCCGCCCGCGTTCGGATGCCAGTCCGCGACGGCGATCACCCGCCCGACGCCCGCGTCGCCCAGTGCCGCCGGCGCGCCGAGGCTGTTGCCGTAGAACGTGTAGAACTTCGCGTTCAGCCCCTGCTCGCGCGCCGCCTTCACGAGCAGCGTGAGATCGTTGCCCCAGTTGCCGGTCACGACGGCGTCCGCGCCGCTCGCCCGGATCTTCGCGATGTACGGCGAGAAATCCTTGATACGGCCGATCGGATGGAACTCGTCGCCGGCGATCGCGATGTCGGGGCGCCGCTCGGCCAGCGCCTGCCTTGCCAGCGCACTGACGTCGTGGCCGAAGCTGTAGTCCTGGTTCAGCAGGTAGACCTTGCGCAGCGCGCGGTCGCGCGCCATCACGTCCGCCAGCGCGGCCATCCGCAGCCCCGCGTGCGCGTCGAAGCGGAAATGCCAGAAGCTGCAGCGCGCGCCGGTCAGCGCAGGGTCGTCGGCCGAATAGTTGAGGAACAGCATCCGGCTGTCCGGATTGCGTGCGTTCAGCTTGTCGAGCGCCGCGACGAGCGCGGCCGCGACCGCCGAACTGTTGCCCTGCGCGACGAAACCGATGTGCCGGTCCGCCGCCGCGCGCAATTGCACGAGCGCCTCTTCCGGGCTGCCCTTGCTGTCGAGCACGGCGAGTTCGAGCGGATGCGCGCCGTCGCGCAGTTTCACGCCGCCTGCCGCATTGACCCGTTCGACGCCGAAGCGCAGGTTGCGCTCGACCGCCGCGCCCGCATTCGCGAACGGACCCGACATCCCTTCGATCAGCGCGATCCGCACCGGCTCGCCCGCCGCGAACGCGGACGACGCCAGCATCCACCCGGCGCTCAATGCGAGCGCGCACCGTTTCCACAGCTGCATCGGCTACCTGCCCTTCAATCTGCCCGAGAAGCGCGGATCATAGGCCGCGGGCGCGCCTGGCCGCAAGCGCGGCACGACACCGAACCCCGACGGCACACCGCCGGCGATCCGCACCGATTTTTTCGGCACGATACGCCGGCGCGCGCCGTCCGTGATACAACTGAACGGTCAGTGAGTTCTGGAGAATCCCATGCGCATTCGCATTCCCGCGCGCCTGCCGGTGCTGGCCGCCTGCGCGGCGGCACTGCTCGCCGGCTGCGCGCAACCGTGGCAGCAATACCAGGCCGGCCAGGACGAGTCGGCGATCGTCGCGCGCATGGGCCCGCCGCGCGAGATCTACGACCTGCCCGGCGGCGGCAAGCGCCTGATGTGGCCGACCCAGCCGATGGGCGAGATCACCGTCGCGGCCGACGTCGACGCGGCCCACCGGATCGTCAACGTACGCCAGGTGCTGCAGCCGAGCGAGTTCTATCGCGCGGAAATCGGCAAGTGGACCAAGACCGACGTGCTCGTCAATTTCGGCCGCCCGGTCGAGACGTCCTACTTCCCGCTGATGAAACGCGAGGTGTGGACCTATCGCTATCTCGAGGACAACGTCTGGTACATGATGTACAGCTTCTACTTCGACCCGCAGGGCATCCTGCGCACCACGCAGAAAACGCCGGACCCGCTGCACGATCCCGACCGCCGCAACCTGTTCTGAGTGGATCGATTGCGCCTTGACGCACAATTTTCGCAATGGCCATTCACGAATCACTGCGTGAATGGCCATTTCATTTTTTCCGTCATATTGATTAATTTCGATTTCGACGCGGCAATCCTTTCCGATTGAAGACGCTCCGGAGGCTATTACGCCGAGACCCATGCCACGCGGCCGTCTGCAGGAAACAGGCAGATACGATGCATGTCATGCGTTGCATTGGTGCATTCGATGCACCTCGCCAGATCCAGTTGAAACAATTTGTATCAGTGGCACCGGCCGTTAGGGCATACCCCTAATATCAGTCGAAATTGAACCTTTCAATTTAGAAAGTATCTTATTGCCCCACTTCGTCCGGTATCCGTTTGCCTTTATCAGAAAGGAGTCCTCATGAATCGCCCCAAGAGCATGCTGGTTGCCAACATCGCCTGGGCCCGCGAAACGCGCGAACACACACCCGGCTTCTTCGACGCGCTCGCGCGCGGCCAGAACCCGCGCGTGCTGTGGATCGGCTGCGCCGACAGCCGCGTGCCGGCCGAAACCATCACGCACTGCGTGCCCGGCGAGCTGTTCGTCCATCGCAACATCGCGAACCTGTTCCATCCCGACGACGACAATTCCGCGAGCGTGCTCGAGTATGCCGTGCGCGTGCTCGAAGTCGACCACGTGATCGTGTGCGGCCACTACGGGTGCGGTGGCGTGCGCGCGTCGCTGCTGCCGCCGCCCGCCGACCTGCCGCATGTCGCGCGCCGCATCGCGCCGCTCTGCGCGCTCGCGCGGCGCCACCGCGACACGCTCGACGGGCTCGACGAAACGGCCGCCGCCGACCGCCTGGCCGAGCTGAACGTGCTCGAACAGGTACGGCTGCTGCGGGCGTCGCCGATCGTGCATGGCCGGCAGCGGCCGCCGCTCGTGCACGGCTGGATCTTTTCGCTCGCCGACGGCCGCCTGAAGGAACTCGACTCCGGCTACACGGCGCCGCCGGCCGAAGCCGAACCGGAGCGTGCCGCCACGGCCGCCGCACTCGCCTGACCCTCGCCCTCCCCTACGCCAATGAAATAGCCAACCATGAAACTGAATGAGCGCCTGTCCACCCTGCCGCGCGATATCGTCGCCGGCATCGTCGTTTTCCTCGTCGCGCTGCCGCTGTGTCTCGGCATCGCCAATGCGTCCGGCGTCGAGCCGTTCGCCGGGCTCGTGTCCGGCATCGTCGGCGGCATCGTCGTCGCGCTGCTGAGCGGCTCGTCGCTGTCGGTCAGCGGGCCGGCCGCCGGCCTGGTCGTGATCGTCGTCGAAGGGATCGCGCAACTCGGCAGCTTCTCCGCGTTCCTGCTCGCGGTGCTGCTGTCCGGCGTGCTGCAGTTCGGCTTCGGCATGCTGCGCGCCGGCCGCTTCGCCGCCTACGTGCCGTCGCCCGTCATCAAGGGCATGCTCGCGGCGATCGGCCTGCTGCTGATCGTGAAGCAGATTCCGTTCGCATTCGGCATCGGCGGCGCGGCGGCGCAATCGTTTGCATCATGGCCGGGCCTGCCGACCGCATGGGCCGCGACGGCCATCGCGCTCGTCTCGCTCGCGCTGCTGCTCGCCTGGGACGCGCCGGCGCTCAAGCGCTTCGCCTGGGTGCGCTCGATACCCGCGCCGCTCGCGGTCGTCGTGTTCGGCATCGGTGCAACGCTGGTGCTCGGCGCGCTCGTGCCGTCGGTCGCGCCGGGCGCCGCGCATCGCGTCACGCTGCCCGAGCTCGGGTCGTTCGCGGCCTTCGCCGCGTCGCTCAAGCATGCCGAGCTCGGCCCGAACTTCGCGCAGCTCGTCAATCCGGACGTGTGGCGCGTCGCGATCACGCTCGCGGTCGTCGCGAGCCTCGAGACGCTGCTGAGCCTGGAGGCGGTCGAGCAGATCGATCCGAAACGCCGGCCGACCCAGCCGGACCGCGAGCTGAAGGCGCAGGGCGTCGGCAATCTCGTCGCGGGCGCGGTCGGCGGGCTGCCGATCACGTCGGTGATCGTGCGCAGCTCGGTCAACGTGAACGCGGGTGCGCAAAGCCGGATGTCGGCGATCGTGCACGGGATCCTGCTGCTCGCCAGCGTGTTCGCGCTCACCGGACTGATCAACCTGATCCCGCTCGCGAGCCTCGCGGCGATCCTGATCCACACCGGCTTCAAGCTCGCGAAACCGGCCCTGTTCCGCTCGGTGCTGAAGCAGGGTCCGGCCGCGTTCGTGCCGTTCGCCGCGACCATCGCGGGCGTGCTGGCGGTCGACCTGCTGTTCGGCATCGCGATCGGCCTCGCGTGCAGCGTGCTGGCGGTCGCGGTGGCGAACCTGAAGAGCCCCGTCACGCTCGCGCAGCACGACGATCACTTCCTGCTGTCGTTCCGCAAGGACGTGTCGTTTCTCGGCAAGGTGCAGGTCAAGCATCACCTGCGGCACATTCCGGACCGTGCGGCCGTGATCATCGACGCGACGCGCGCCGACTACATCGATCACGACGTGCTCGAACTGCTCGATGGGTTCGTCGCCGATGCGCCGCGGCGCGGGATCACGGTCGAATTCCGCCGTCGCAGCCCGGCGCCCCGCCCGGCCGCGCGCCGCTGGATGTTCCGCGCGCCTGCCGCCGAATGAGCGGCGCATGAAAAAACGCCCCGGGCGGCACAAGGCCGCACGGGGCGTGTCGAACGCTCGACGCGCAGCGCTTACGCGCGCTGCGGGTTGAGCTTGTCGTCCTTCGAGTGCAGCTTGTTCAGCGCGGCAATGTACGCCTTCGCGGACGCCGCGACGATGTCCGGATCGGTGCCGACGCCGTTCACGATCCGCCCGCTCCTCGACAGCCGGACCGTCACTTCGCCTTGCGCCTGCGTGCCGGTCGTGATCGCGTTCACCGAGTACAGCAGCAGCTCGGAACCGCTGCCGACTTCGCTTTCGATCGCATTCAGCGTCGCGTCGACGGGGCCGTTGCCCCGCGCCTCGCCGGTCACTTCCTTGCCCTCGACCGCGAACACGACCTTGGCCTGCGGCTGCTCGCCCGTTTCCGAGTGCTGCGACAGCGACACGAACTTGAAGTGCTCCTGCTCGTGCGCGAACGCCGACTCCTCGGAGACGATCGCGATGATGTCTTCGTCGAAGATGTCGGCCTTGCGGTCGGCGAGGTCCTTGAAGCGCATGAACGCGGCGTTCAGTTCGGCTTCGCTGTCGAGCGACACGCCGAGCTCCTGCAGGCGCTGCTTGAACGCATTGCGGCCCGACAGCTTGCCGAGCACGATCTTGTTCGCGGTCCAGCCCACGTCTTCCGCGCGCATGATCTCGTACGTATCGCGCGCCTTGAGCACGCCGTCCTGGTGGATGCCCGACGCGTGCGCGAATGCGTTCGCGCCGACCACGGCCTTGTTCGGCTGCACGACGAAACCGGTGATCTGCGACACGAGCTTCGACGTCGGCACGATCTGCGTGGTGTCGATGCCGACGTCGAGGCCGAAGTAGTCCTTGCGGGTCTTCACGGCCATCACGATTTCCTCGAGCGACGTGTTGCCCGCGCGCTCGCCGAGACCGTTGATCGTGCACTCGACCTGCCGCGCACCGCCGATCTTCACGCCCGCGAGCGAGTTCGCCACCGCCATCCCGAGGTCGTTGTGGCAATGCACGGAGAAGATCGCCTTGTCCGAGTTCGGAATGCGTTCGCGCAGCGTCTTCACGAGGTTGCCGTAGAGTTCCGGCACGCCGTAGCCGACCGTGTCGGCGATGTTGATCGTGGTCGCCCCTTCGGCGATCACGGCTTCCAGCACGCGGCACAGGAAGTCGAGATCCGAACGGCTGCCGTCTTCCGGCGAGAATTCGACGTTGTCGGTGAACTGGCGTGCGAAGCGCACCGCGAGGCGCGCCTGCTCGAACACCTGGTCCGGCGTCATCCGCAGCTTCTTCTCCATGTGCAGCGGCGACGTCGCGATGAACGTGTGGATCCGCGCGCTGTTGGCCGGCTTCAGCGCGTCGGCGGCGCGCTGGATGTCCTTGTCGTTGGCGCGCGCCAGCGAACAGATCGTGCTGTCCTTCACGAGACCGGCGATCGTGTGGATCGCGTCGAAGTCGCCGTTCGAGCTGGCCGCGAAGCCGGCTTCGATCACGTCGACCTTCATCCGCTCGAGATGCTTCGCGATGCGGATTTTCTCTTCCTTCGTCATCGACGCGCCGGGCGATTGTTCACCGTCACGCAACGTCGTATCGAAAATGATCAGCTTGTCTGTCATGGGGGGCTCCAGGGCTCTTTATACGGAAATCAAACGTAATGAGATCGCGCCACCGCTGGCGACGCTCAACAACAGACGAGGCTTGACGGAGGGCGAGAACGGTCAGCGCGGCAGGCGCGCCAAAGCTAGCGCGCGTAGCGGCGCACCGGCTAGAAGGAGGGAGAGGCGGGAAAATGCAGTCATGCCGAAGACTATAGCGGCATTCCGCTGGGTGCGCAATCGGACGGCACCCGGGATGCCGGGGCCGCGCGATGCTAAAAGGGGCAAATGGAAACGGCGGCCCGGAATCACATCCGAGGCCGCCGTTTCCGGGCAGGTTGCGCTTCAGTGATCGCGCTGCGACGAGCGTGCGGGATTCGACCGTCCCCGGACGGCCATGTAGGCCCAGAACACATAGCCCGACAGCCCGTACAGGACGAACAGGCAGAACAGCATCAGCGGCGGATCCGACGACACGAGCACGAACGCGACGACGACCAGCAGGATCGCCGCGAACGGCACGCGGTGCCGCACGTCGAGCGCCTTGCCGCTGTAGAACGGCGCGTTCGACACCATTGTCACGCCCGCGTAGATCGTCAGCGCGAACGCGACCCACGGCAGCCAGCCGAGCTTCATCGGCACGCGGTTGTCGGTCGCGAGCCAGACGAAGCCGGCAATCAGCGCGGCGGCGGCCGGGCTCGGCAGCCCCTGGAAGAAGCGCTTGTCGACGACGCCGATGTTCGTGTTGAAGCGCGCGAGGCGCAGCGCGGCGCCCGAGCAGTAGACGAACGCGGCAAGCCAGCCCCAGCGGCCGAGATCCTTCAGCACCCACTCGTACATCACGAGCGCGGGCGCAACGCCGAACGACACCATGTCCGACAGGCTGTCGAACTGTTCGCCGAACGCGCTTTGCGTATGCGTCATCCGCGCGACGCGCCCGTCCATCCCGTCGAGCACCATCGCGACGAAGATCGCGATCGCGGCGATCTCGAAGCGCACGTTCATCGCCTGCACGACCGCGAAGAACCCGCAGAACAGCGCGGCGGTCGTGAACGCGTTCGGCAGCAGGTAGATGCCGCGCGTCTTCAGGAAGCGCTGGCGCGCGGCGCGGCGGCTCTCGATGGGCGCCGGATCGGGCGCCATCCCCTTGTTGCGGCGGAACGGGCGCGGCGTCTGGCTGGAGCCGTTGCGCGGCCGGCGCGGTTTGAATGCGGCCATCGTGCGTTCCGCCGCTTACTGTTCGAGCTCGGCGAGGATCGTCGACGACGCGTAGACCTTCTCGCCGATCGACACCTTCGCGCGGCTGCCGAGCGGCAGGTACACGTCGACGCGCGAACCGAAGCGGATGAAACCGTAGCGCTGGCCGCGCGACAGCGGCTCGCCGGCGCGCACGTAGCAGAGGATCCGGCGGGCGACGAGACCGGCGATCTGCACGGCGGTGACGGTCTTGCCGCTCGCCGTCTGGATCACGACCGCATTGCGCTCGTTCTCGGTCGACGCCTTGTCGATCGCCGCGTTCAGGAACGCGCCCGGGAAGTACTCGACCTTGGAGATCGCACCGTCGACCGGCGAACGCTGCGAATGGACGTTGAAGACATTCATGAACACGCTGATCTTCAGCGCTTCGCGGTTCGCGTACGGATCCTGCGTGGTCTCGACCGCGACGATGCGGCCGTCCGCCGGACACAGCACCGCGTTCGGCTGCGCCGGGATGGGGCGCTGCGGATCGCGGAAGAACTGGACGACGAAGACGAGCAGCAGCCAGAACGGCCACGCGAAGCCGAAGCCCCCGACGGCGTGGATCAACAACGCGACGACGGCTGCAATCGCGATGAACGGCCAGCCTTCGCGCGCGATGATCGGATGAGGATAGTTCATGGATTCGTTCTGTGTTCGGTGAATTGCAAAGCCCGTAGGATAGCAAAAGCCGCCCGGGGCACTACTGCCTTCGGGCGGCTTTTTGATACCGACCCTCCACTCGAAGGGCCGGAACAGCACGTTTTGCTCGATCCGTGCTTAGTTCTTCGTCTGGTCGACGAGCTTGTTCTTCGCGATCCACGGCATCATCGCGCGCAGCTTCGCGCCGACCTGCTCGATCTGGTGCTCGGCCGTCAGGCGGCGGCGCGACTGCAGCGTCGGAGCGCCAGCCTTGTTCTCGAGGATGAAGCTCTTCGCGTACTCGCCCGTCTGGATGTCGGTCAGGCACTGCTTCATCGCCTTCTTCGTCTCTTCCGTGACGATGCGCGGGCCCGTCACGTACTCGCCGTACTCGGCGTTGTTCGAGATCGAGTAGTTCATGTTCGCGATGCCGCCTTCGTAGATCAGGTCGACGATCAGCTTCAGCTCGTGCAGGCACTCGAAGTACGCCATTTCGGGCGCGTAGCCGGCTTCGACCAGCGTCTCGAAACCTGCCTTGATCAGCTCGACCGTACCGCCGCACAGCACGGCCTGCTCGCCGAACAGGTCGGTTTCGGTCTCTTCACGGAAGTTCGTCTCGATGATGCCGGCACGGCCGCCGCCGTTCGCTGCCGCGTACGACAGCGCGATGTCGCGTGCCGCGCCCGACTTGTTCTGCGCAACCGCGATCAGGTGCGGCACGCCGCCACCTTGCGAGTACGTGCCGCGCACGGTGTGGCCCGGTGCCTTCGGCGCGATCATGATCACGTCGAGGTCGGCGCGCGGGATCACCGCGCCGTAGTGGACGTTGAAGCCGTGTGCGAATGCCAGCGCGGCGCCCTGCTTGATGTTCGCGTGCACTTCCTGCGCGTACACGTCGGCGATCTGCTCGTCCGGCAGCAGCATCATGACGACGTCCGCGCCCTTCACCGCTTCCGCGACTTCCTTGACCGTCAGGCCTGCGTTCTCGGCCTTGCTCCACGACGCGCCGCCCTTGCGAAGGCCGACCGTCACGTTCACGCCGCTGTCCTTCAGGTTCAGTGCATGTGCATGGCCTTGCGAGCCGTAGCCGATGATCGTGACTTGCTTGCCCTTGATGAGGGAGAGGTCAGCGTCTTTGTCGTAGAAAACGTTCATGATGGTTCCTTCTCAAATTCAAAAATTCAACAATTCGTTCAGATGGAGTACTGCGAGCCGGGACATGACGGCGCACCCGGCGTGCCTGTCTGGCATCACACCTTCAGGATGCGCTCGCCGCGTCCGATGCCGGAGCTGCCGGTACGCACGGTCTCGAGGATCGCGCTGGCGTCCAGCCCCTGGATGAATGCGTCGAGCTTGTCGCTCGCGCCCGTCAATTCGATCGTGTAGGTCTTTTCGGTCACGTCGATGATGCGGCCGCGGAAAATGTCCGACATCCGCTTCATTTCTTCGCGCTCCTTGCCCACTGCACGTACCTTGATCAGCATCAGCTCGCGTTCGATGTGTGCACCGTCGGTCAGGTCCACCACTTTCACCACCTCGATCAGGCGGTTCAGATGCTTCGTGATCTGTTCGATCACGTCGTCCGAGCCAATGGAAACGATGGTGAGCCGCGACAGCGATTGGTCTTCGGTCGGCGCCACCGTCAAGGTTTCGATGTTGTAGCCGCGTGCGGAAAACAGACCGACCACGCGCGACAGCGCGCCCGGTTCGTTCTCCAGCAGGACGGAAATGATGTGTCTCATGTTCGCTTCTTCCAGAATGTGCCGTGTCGATTCACTCGCGCCGCGCGCCGCCCGGTGCCGCACCGCCCTTCGTGAAGGCGGCCGCTTCCGGTCCAGGCGCGCGTCGCGCCGTTACAGATCTTCCGATCCGAGCAGCATCTCGGTGATGCCCTTGCCGGCCTGTACCATCGGCCAGACGTTTTCGGTCGGATCGGTCTGGAAGTCGAGAAACACGGTGCGGTCCTTCAGGCGCAGCGCTTCCTTCAGCGCCGGCTCCACATCCGAGGTCTTTTCGATCCGCATGCCGACATGGCCGTACGCTTCGGCAAGCTTCACGAAGTCGGGCAGCGCATCCATGTACGAATGCGAATAGCGCTTGCTGTATTCGATCTGCTGCCACTGGCGGACCATGCCGAGATAGCGGTTGTTCAGCGAAATGATCTTCACGGGCGTGTCGTACTGCAGGCAGGTCGACAGTTCCTGGATGCACATCTGGATCGAGCCTTCGCCCGTGATGCACAGCACGTCGTCGTCCGGGTGCGCCATCTTGACGCCCATCGCCGCCGGCAGGCCGAAGCCCATCGTGCCGAGGCCGCCGGAGTTGATCCAGCGACGCGGCTTGTTGAAACGGTAGAACTGCGCGGCCCACATCTGGTGCTGGCCGACGTCCGAGCATACGAACGCGTTGCCGTCCGTCAGCTCCCACGCCTTCTCGACCACGTACTGCGGCTTGATGATCTCGCTTTCGCGGTCGAACTTCAGGCAGTCCTTCGCGCGCCAGTCCTCGATGTCCTTCCACCATTGCGCGAGCGCGTCGGTGTCGGGGCCATGCTCGGCCGTCTGCAGTTGTTCGATCAGCTCCTTCAGCACTTCCTTCACGTCGCCGACGATCGGGATGTCGACCTTCACGCGCTTCGAGATCGACGACGGGTCGATGTCGATGTGGATGATCTTGCGCGGACGCGACGCGAAGTGCGCCGGGTCGCCGATCACGCGGTCGTCGAAGCGGGCGCCGATCGCGATCAGCACGTCACAGTGCTGCATCGCCATGTTCGCTTCGTAGGTGCCGTGCATGCCGAGCATGCCGAGGAATTTCCTGTCCGACGCGCGATAGCCGCCGAGGCCCATCAGCGTGTTCGTGACCGGGTAGCCGAGCAGGTCGGCGAACTGGTTCAGTTCGCGCGCCGCGTCGGCGAGGATGATGCCGCCACCCGTGTAGATATAGGGACGCTTCGCCGACAGCAGCAGCGACACGGCCTTGCGGATCTGGCCCGAATGGCCCTTCGTGACGGGGTTGTACGACCGCAGCGACACGCTCTTGACCGGCTCGTACTGGCACGGCGTCTTCGAGATGTCCTTCGGGATGTCGATCAGCACCGGGCCCGGACGGCCGGTGCGGGCGATGTAGAACGCCTTCTTGACGGTTTCCGCGAGGTCGCGCACGTCCTTCACGAGGAAGTTGTGCTTCACGCACGGACGCGTGATGCCGACCGTATCGCATTCCTGGAAGGCGTCCTGGCCGATCGCGGCAGTCGGCACCTGGCCGCTGATCACGACCATCGGGATCGAATCCATGTAGGCCGTCGCGATGCCGGTCACCGCATTGGTGACACCGGGGCCGGACGTCACGAGACAGACGCCGACGTTGCCGGTGGAACGCGCATACGCATCGGCTGCGTGCACGGCCGCCTGTTCGTGGCGCACCAGCACGTGCTGAATCTTGTCCTGCTTGTAAAGCTCGTCGTAGATGTAGAGTACCGAGCCGCCGGGGTAGCCCCAGATGAATTCGACGTTCTCGTCGGCCAGTGCCTTCATGAGCACGGTGGCGCCGATGGAGTCGCTATCGGGAGGGGAAAGGGGTTCCGACGTGGAGAATTCCGCGCTGGGCATGTTCATTTTGACCTTTCGAATTTTCGGCAAAAAATTGATCGGGTGCTCTCTGCCGGGCTTGTGGCTCGGGTTCAAGCGGCGCGTCCAGTTTGAAGGGCGGGCTTCTTGGGCCAGCCTCAAATGAGACCATCACTTCATGTTGCGAATCGCTGACGATAGCGGGTCATGATTGGGTCGTCAAGCAAAATATCCCGCAGCGCATCATGGCCCCCGCCCGGCGGCCCGCGGACGCGGCTCGCGCGCAACGTAGCACGCCGCAACCGGTGCCAAGTCGCGCGAAAATTTGTTAGCATCCGCGGGTTTTACGAAATTTTTCGACCTTTCACACGCCGCAGTCCGCAGCGCATACCTTTACGGAATGGCATCAGACAAGGAACTCGCCGACTTTCTGGCGGGCGTCGAAAGGCGCGCGTTCAAGCAGGCTGCGTACGCCGTGCGTGACGACGATGCGTCGCTCGACATCGTGCAGGACGCGATGATCAAGCTGGCGGAGAAATACGGCGACCGGCCGGCGGCCGAGCTGCCGCTGCTGTTCCAGCGGATCCTGCAGAACGCGATCCACGACTGGTTCCGCCGGCAGAAGGTCCGCAATACCTGGGTCACGCTCTTCTCGTCGCTCAACAACACGGACGACGAAGACTTCGATCCGCTGGAAACGCTCGAATCCGCGGACGACAATGCGGGTGTCGAGAGCACCGAGCACCGCCTCGAGCGGGAGCAGGTTCTGGCCCTGATCGACGAAGAAATCCAGAAACTTCCGACACGTCAACGGGAAGCCTTCCTGATGCGTTATTGGGAAGATATGGATGTCGCCGAGACTGCCGCCGCAATGGGGTGCTCCGAAGGCAGCGTCAAGACGCACTGCTCGCGAGCCACCCACACCCTGGCGCAAGCGCTCAAGGCCAAAGGAATCACGCTATGAGCTCCACTCCCGTAAATCGAGAACACGAATTCGCGCTGAAGGTCCGCCGCGCGCTGGACGAACGTGCCGCGGCACTGCCTGCCGCGACCACCGATCGCCTGGCCGTCGCGCGCCGGGCCGCGCTCGCGCGCAAGAAGCCGGAAGCCGCGACCGCGCCGGTGTTCGTGCCCGCCTTCGCCGGTGCGGCCGGCACCTACGGCACACCGCCCGCGAGCCGCCCGCAGACGTCGTTCGCGCGCCGCCTGCTGCGCGCCTGGCCGCTCGCGCTGCTGCTCGCGGGGCTCGTCGGCATCGCCTACTGGGAAGACATGCAGCGCACCGCCGAGCTCGCCGACATCGACGCGGCGATGCTCAGCGACGACTTGCCGCTCAACGCGTATCTCGATCACGGGTTCAACGCGTATCTTTCGCACGCACGCTAACAGACAATAACGAGGGGATCGCACGGGTGAGTCAGAAGCGCGGCCTGGCCGTATTTTTCGGATGCGTGATCGCGATCGCCGTTTCCTATGTCGCCACCTATTCCCGATTCAACCCGCCCCCCGCGGCGGTCTCCGCCGCGGCCAGCAGCGCGCCCGCGCCGACCTCGACCGCCGCCGGGCTGACCACCGAACTCGCCCCGCTGCCGCTGCCGGCCGCCAACGGCCCGCTGTCGTGGGCACGCTTGACGCCCGCGCAACACGCGGCGCTCGCGCCGTTCGCCGACCAGTGGGACGGCTTCAGCGATGCACGCAAGCGCAAATGGCTGAAGATCGCATCGCGTTTCGCGAAATTGACGCCTGACGAGCAGAAACATCTGCAGGACAGGATGTCCGAGTGGGCGCGGATGACGCCCGAGCAGCGCCGGGTCGCGCGCGAAAACTACCAGAGCGCGAAGGAACTGTCCGCGCAGGCGCGCGAGCGCGCGTGGAAGGCCTACCAGCAATTGCCCGAAGAACAGAAGCAGCGCCTCGCCGCGACCGAGCGCCGCCGCCGGCCGAGCGTCGTCAGCGCGCCGCCGACGGTCGCCGCCGACCGCGACGTGCGCCGCCTCGTCAATTCGCACGAGCATCCGGCAAGCAGCCCCGCGCCGGCGCCGTTGCCCGCATCGGCCGGTGCGGGCGCGCCGCCGGTGGCGGCGTCATCCACGTCCGGCCCCGCGCCCGCGCCTGCGACCGTCACGCCCGTGTCGCCGGCCGACGCGCCGTCGATGTTCAAGGGCTCCTGAGCGGCCGTGGCGAGCGCCCCCGCCCCCCAGGCCGCGGCCGTCGCCGCGCCGTCCGTGCGGCGGCGCCTCGCGGCGATGCTGTACGAAGCCGTGCTGCTGTTCGGCGTCGTGTTCTTCGCGGGCCTCGCCTTCAGCCTCGCGACGCAGCAACGCAACGGCCTCGTCCATCACAATCTCCTCGCCGCGTGGATCGCGCTCGTCGTCGGCGCGTACTTCGTCTGGTTCTGGACCCACGGCGGCCAGACGCTGCCGATGAAAACCTGGCGGCTGCGGCTCGAATCGTCGAGCGGCCGCCCGCTGAACGCCGCGCATGCGCTCGTCCGCTATGCGCTCGGCTGGCTGTGGTTCCTGCCGCCGCTCGCGCTGCATCCGCTGCTCGGCCTGTCGGTGCCCGTCACGCTCGCGCTCGGCGCCGCCTGGATCGTCGCATGGGCCGGCGCCGCCCGCCTGCACGCCGATCGCCAGTTCCCGCACGACCGCCTCGCGCGCACGCGCGTCGTCGCGATTCCGCGCTGACGCGCCCGCGCAGTCCGCGCAACCGCAACCGCGGCCCCGGCCCCGGCTCCGCACATCCGCGCATCCGTCAGACGAAACCCCTCGAAAACGCCCGCATGGCCGCCCCGCGCGGCCTGCCCGATCGTGACAGACCAGTCGGTTCGGCAGGTTGCCCAACCTCCCGGCATTCACTGCTAAACACGCCGCAACGACAGTAATAAGAACGTCTCGTGACTGTCACGGCATGGTCACGCCCGCATGGCGCAATGCCGGTAATGTCAACCGGCGCGAGTCATGCATGGGCCAGAAAACGTCCGCGACCTCCCTGTTCCGTCAACCGCTCGGCGCCCGCGCCGTCACCGCCTTCCTGTCCGGCTCGGCCGCAACCGATGCCCTTTCGCCGCACGAGCCGACGGCCGCGCACGCCACGCAGCATGACGATCACGAACCGTCCACGCATCGCTACCGCACGATCTGGCTGTCCGACATCCATCTCGGCTCCAGCGGCTGCCAGGCGCCGTACCTGCTCGACTTCCTGCGTCACAACGATTCGGAGTACCTGTACCTCGTCGGCGACATCATCGACGGCTGGCAGCTGAAGAAGGGCTGGTACTGGCCGCAGGCACACAACGACGTCGTGCAGAAGGTCCTGCGCAAGGCGCGCAAGGGCACGCAGGTGGTCTACATCCCCGGCAACCACGACGAAGGCGCGCGGCAGTTCTGCGACCTCGCGTTCGGCGACATCCAGGTGCGCGGCGAGGCGTTTCACACGACGCTCGCGGGCAAACGTTTGTGGATCGTGCACGGCGACCTGTTCGACGGCGTGATCCAGCACGCGAAATGGCTCGCGTATCTCGGCGACACGCTCTACACGCTGATCCTCGTGCTGAACCGCTGGTTCAACCGGATCCGCAGCCGGCTGGGCTTCCAGTACTGGTCGCTGTCGCAGTACCTGAAGCACCAGGTGAAGAACGCGGTGAACTTCATCTCGCAGTTCGAGACCGTGATGACCGACGAAGCGCGCCGCCGCGGCTGTGACGGCGTCGTGTGCGGACATATCCACAAGGCGGAGATCCGCGACATCGACGGCGTGCTGTACTGCAACGACGGCGACTGGGTCGAGAGCCTGTCCGCGCTCGTCGAAACGATGGAAGGCGAACTGAAGATCGTCTACTGGACGGCGATGCGCACCGCGCCGTCAGCAGCCCCGTCGCGCAAGGCCAAGGCCACCGCCTGACACAACTCCACTTACAGGACACATGCCGCGATGAAGATCATGATCGTCACCGATGCGTGGGAACCGCAGGTCAACGGCGTCGTGCGCACGCTGAAGAGCACCTCCCGCGAACTCACCGCGCTCGGCCACCGGGTCGAAATGCTGACGCCGCTGGAATTCCGCACGGTGCCGTGCCCGACCTACCCCGAGATCCGCCTGTCGATCCTGCCGTACCGCAAGCTGCGCGCCCGCATCGATGCGTTCGCACCGGACGCGCTGCACATCGCGACCGAAGGCCCGCTCGGCCTCGCCGCGCGCCGCTATGCGCGCGCGCGCAAGCTGCCGTACACGACCGCGTATCACACGCGCTTTCCGGAATACGTGCAGGCACGCTTCGGCATCCCACTGTCGGCGACCTACAAGTTCCTGCACTGGTTCCACGGGCCGTCGCTCGCGGTGATGGCGCCGACCCCGGTCGTCAAGCAGGATCTCGAGAAGTTCGGCTTCACGAACGTCGTGCTGTGGACGCGCGGCGTCGATCTCGACATCTTCCGGCCGATGGAGTCGAAGGTGCTCAATACCGCGCGGCCGATCTTCCTGTACGTGGGCCGTGTCGCGATCGAGAAGAACGTCGAGGCATTCCTGCGCCTCGACCTGCCCGGCTCGAAGTGGGTCGCGGGCGAGGGCCCGGCGCTGGCCGAGCTGAAATCGCGCTATCCGGAAGCGAACTATCTCGGCGTACTGTCGCAAGCCGAGCTCGCCAAGGTGTATGCTGCGGCCGACGTGTTCGTGTTCCCGAGTCGCACCGACACGTTCGGCCTCGTGCTGCTGGAGGCGCTCGCATGCGGCACGCCGGTCGCCGCGTACCCCGTGACGGGCCCGATCGACGTGCTCGGCGGGGGCAATGCCGGCGCGATGCACGAAGACCTGCAGGAAGCCTGCCTCGAGGCGCTGAAGATCGAACGCGAGACTGCCCGCGCGTGGGCCGAACGCTTTTCGTGGCGCGCGGCATCCGAGCAGTTCGCGTCGCATCTGAAGCCGCTGCCGAAGACCGCGTACTCGCCCGCCGAAGGTGCCGCCGTTTGAAACGAGACCTGAACGACAAGACCCCGCCCCCTGCCGCGACGGCGCAACCGCATCGTCCGTTCGACGAAGAAGAGCCGCACGCCGACGCGGACGTGCACCCGCACGAACCGCTCGGCCCCGACGATCGTCTGGCGCCGCTGCCGCCGAACCCGTACAAGCGCCACCGCGGCATCACGCGCGCGTGGTACGCGCTCAAGCATTCGCTGAACGGGTTTCGCGTCGCGATCCGCGAGGAAAGCGCGTTCCGCCAGGAGCTCACGCTCGCCGCGCTGATGCTGCCGATCGCTGCGTTCTCACCGGTCCCGGCCGCATCGCGCGCGCTGCTGATCGCGTCGGTGCTGCTGGTGCTGATCGTCGAGCTGCTGAACTCGAGCGTCGAGGCCGCGATCGACCGCATCTCGCTCGAGCGCCACGAACTGTCGAAGCGCGCGAAGGACCTCGGCAGCGCGGCGGTCACGGTCGCGCTGTTCGCGTGCGTGACGACGTGGGGCTTCGTGCTCGGGCCGGTCGTCGCGCGCTGGCTCGGCTTCTAGCGGCACCGTCCGCAGCGCCCGCATGCGGCGGCGCACCATGCGCGGAACGCATCGCGATCACGAAATGCGCCCGTTGTAAGGAAACAGCGGTTTATAATCGTCCGCCAGACTTAGAACAGCAACCCGCGCCGGACGAATCTCGCAGCATCGATTGCAGCGCCCGCCAGTCCGGCACACACAGGGCCGGACGACATGGAAGCGAAACCTCCCCGCCGCACGCGCGAACGGATTCTCGAGTTGTCGTTGAAACTCTTCAACGAGATCGGCGAGCCGAACGTCACCACCACGACGATCGCCGAGGAAATGGAAATCAGTCCAGGCAACCTGTACTACCATTTCCGCAACAAGGACGACATCATCAACAGCATCTTCGCGCAGTTCGAGCAGCAGATCGAACGGCGGCTGCGCTTCCCCGAAGATCACCGTCCGACGATCGACGAGACCTGGTCGTACCTGCAGTACATGGCCGACTTCATGTGGACCTACCGGTTCCTGTATCGCGACCTCAACGACCTGCTCGCGCGCAACCGCACGCTCGAGACGCACTTCAAGCAGATCATCAGCCACAAGGTGCGCTTCGCGCACGACATGTGCGAACTGCTCGTGTCCGACGCCGAAATGGTCGCGACGCCCGCCGAGATCGAAGTGATCGCCACCAACATGGCCGTGATCTCGACCTACTGGCTGTCGTATCAGTACGTGATGCATCCGCGCAAGTACAACGACCAGGACGCGATCCGCGAAGAACTGCACCAGGTGAGCATGCACGTGATCTCGGTGATGGCCCCGTACCTGCGCGGCCGTTCGCGCCAGCTGTTCGACGATCTCGTCTCCGGCAAGCTGCCCAAGCGCCAGTTCACCGACTACCTGCCGCCGCGCGATGGTTCGCCGCGGCCCGCGGGCAGCCCGGTCGCCGCCAGGCCCGCCGCGAAGGATACGAAACAATGAAGGCAGTCTGCGTTTACTGCGGCTCGTCGTCCGGCGTGCGGCCCGTCTATGCGGACGCCGCGCGCGCGTTCGGCCGCGCACTCGTCGATGCGGGCCTCACGCTCGTCTACGGCGGCGGCCGTGTCGGCCTGATGGGTGTGATCGCCGATGAAGTGATGGCCGCCGGCGGCCGTGCGGTCGGCGTGATCCCCGAGCTGCTCGTCGACAAGGAAGTCGGCCATACCGGGTTGTCCGAACTGCACGTCGTGCCCGACATGCACCATCGCAAGAAGATGATGGCCGACCTCTCCGACGCGTTCGTCGCGATGCCCGGCGGCGCCGGCACGCTCGAAGAGCTGTTCGAGGTGTATACGTGGGCGCAGCTCGGCTATCACCGCAAGGCCGTCGCGCTGTACAACATCGATTCGTTCTACGATCCGCTGATCGCGCTGCTGCGCCATACGGTCGAGGAAGGCTTCATGCGTCCGGCCTACTTCGACGCGCTGTGCGTCGACTCCGAACCGGTCGCGCTGATCGACCAGCTGCGCCGCTACCAGCCGCCCGCCCGCGACAAGTGGGCGCCCGACGCGGCCAAGTAACGCTCACCGGGAGCCTCGCGCAATGCCCGCACCGTCCGATCGCAAGGCCGTCCTCATCACCGGCGCGAGCCGCGGCATCGGCCGCGCGACCGCCGTGCTCGCGGCCGAGCGCGGCTGGGACGTCGGCATCAACTACGCGCGCGACGCGGCGGCAGCCGAACTGACCGCACAAGCCGTTCGCGACGCCGGCGCACGCGCGTGCGTCGTCGCCGGCGACGTCGGGAACGAGGCGGACGTCATCGCCATGTTCGATACGGTCACGGCAGCGTTCGGCCGCCTCGACGCGCTCGTCAACAATGCGGGGATCGTCGCGCCGTCGATGCCGCTCGCCGACATGCCGCTCGACCGGCTGCGGCGGATGTTCGACACCAACGTACTCGGCGCTTACCTGTGCGCGCGCGAAGCGGCGCGCCGGCTGTCCACCGATCGCGGCGGGCGCGGCGGCGCCATCGTCAACGTGTCGTCGATCGCGTCTCGGCTCGGCTCGCCGAACGAATACGTCGACTACGCAGGCTCGAAGGGCGCGGTCGATTCGCTGACGATCGGCCTCGCGAAGGAACTCGGCCCGCACGGCGTGCGCGTCAACGCGGTACGCCCCGGCCTGATCGAGACGGAAATCCATGCGAGCGGCGGCCAGCCGGGTCGCGCAGCGCGCCTCGGCGCTCAAACGCCGCTCGGCCGCGCTGGCGAAGCGGCGGAGATCGCCGAAGCGATCGTCTGGCTGCTCGGCGATGCGGCGTCATACACGACGGGCGCCCTGCTCGACGTCGGCGGCGGACGCTAATCGCGCACCAGAAGGCGGCAAGACGGACAGGCTGAAACAGTCCGCGGTCACGACACCACAAATCTCCACAATATCGTGACCGTTTCAGTAAACATCCGTAACAGTTCCGTGCTTTACTAGCGCCAAGCCAAAACAGCCGGTCATCCAGCTGTCATTTCGCCTTGATGCGCCCCTTATTGGCCCGGCCCATGTCGCCGGACCGGCTTGACCCGACCGAGATCTTTTCCATGCCTGGAACCGCAGCGCCCGGCCGGCGACGCACGTCCTCCGTGCCCGCTTCGGCCACGCACGCCCGATCAGCCGCCGATCCCGACCTCAGCGCGACGCTCAATGCCGCCGGCACGTCCGCCGTGGCCGGCGCCGCCGCGACGAACGCCCCCCGTGACCGGGTCCTGCGGCTCGGCTGGCGCGTCTGGCTGCTGATCGCCGCGCTGGTCTGCGCGTATACGCTGCCGGGCGTGCTCGGCCACGATCCGTGGAAGCAGGACGAAACCTATACGTTCGGCATCGTCCAGCACATGCTCGAGACGGGCGACTTCGTCGTACCGACCAACGCCGGCCTGCCGTTCATGGAAAAGCCGCCGCTCTACGCGTGGGTCGCGACGAGCCTCGCGTGGCTGCTGCAGCGCGTGATGCCGCTGCACGACGCCGCGCGGCTCGCGAGCGCGCTGTTCGCGGCGCTGGCCTTCGGCTTCGTCGCACGCGCGGCACGCAGTGCCAACCGGGCCGACAGCTGGCTCGACCTGCGCGTGATCGGCCCTGTCGTGCTGAGCGCAGGCACGCTCGTCGTCATCAAGCATGTGCACGACATGATGACGGACGTCGCGCTGTTCGCCGGCACCGCGATGGGCTTCTGCGGCCTGCTCGAACTCGTGATGCAGCACGTCGCGCACGCCCGGCAGATGCGCCACGGGCTGCCGGTGCAGCCGTCCGCCCGCTGGGCCGCGCCGATCTTCGGCGCGGGCGTCGGCATCGCGCTGATGGCGAAGGGGCTGTTCGTGCCGCTCGTGTTCGCGGCCACGCTCACGGGGGCGCTGGTGCTCTACCCCGCCTGCCGTACGCGCGCGTTCGCGCGTGCGCTCGGCGTCGCCGCGCTCGTGTTCGCGCCGTTCGCGCTCATCTGGCCGATCGCGCTGTTCCTGCGCTCCGAAACGCTGTTCATGACCTGGTTCTGGGACAACAACGTCGGCCGCTTCTTCGGCTTCTCGGTACCCGAGCTCGGTGCGGAAAACGACAAGCCGTTCTTCATCGTGCGTGCGTTCCTGCTGCTCGGCTTCCCGGTCGCGCCGCTCGCGATCGCCGCGCTGGCGCGCGGTGCATGGCGCGAGTGGCGCACGCCGCGCATCGCGCTGCCGGTGCTGTTCGCCGGCATCGGCCTCGCGGTGCTGCAAGTGTCCGCGACCTCGCGCCAGCTCTACATCCTGCCGTTCTTCGCGCCGCTCGCGCTGGTCGCCGCACAGGCGATCGACCGCCTGCCGCGCGGGCTGCATCTCGCCTGGGATTACCTGAGCCGCCTGCTGTTCGGCACCGTCGTCGCGCTCGCGTGGGTGATCTGGGCGACGATGGCCGATCCGGGCGCATCGCGGGCGAGCCTCGCGCGGCTCGGCCGCTGGCTGCCGCTCGACTGGACGATGCCGATCGTGCCCGGACTCGTGATCGGCGCGCTGGTGCTGACGGTCGGCTGGCTGTGGCTGCTGCCGAAGCTGCGCGCGACCGGCCGGTGGCGCGGCGCGCTGTCGTGGGGCGCGGGCGCGCTGGTCGCGTGGGGCCTCGTGTATACGCTGCTGCTGCCGTGGCTCGACGTCGCCAAGAGCTACCGGTCGGTGTTCGACGACCTGAACGCGCAGCTCGCGCTCGAATGGCGCGACGGCGACTGCATGGCGAGCCTGCACGGGCTCGGCGAATCGGAAGCGCCGATGCTGTACTACTTCTCCGGGATCCAGCACACGCCGATCGACGACGCGAACACGACCCGCTGCACGTGGATGATCGTCCAGGGCGTGCGGGCCGTCGATCCGGCGCCCGGCAGCGAATGGAAACTGTTCTGGACCGGCGCGCGCCCGGGCGACAACGAGGAACTGCTGCGCGTCTACGTGCGCACGCCGCAAGCGCACCAGGCGCCGTGACGCAAGGCGGTGCCGCGCCGCGTGCCGTCGCCCTCTCCGGCACGCGGCGCAAGCGGCGCGCGAGCGCGGCTTCACGCCCGCCGCGCAGCCGCCCCGCACCTCAAAACGATGAACCGGGCTCGCGCAGGAATGCCGCCTCTTCGACCGTCGACGGTCGGCCGAGAATCGCGTTCCGGTGCGGGAAACGACCGAAGCGCCCGACCACGGCCGCATGGCGCAACGCGAAGTCGTGGTAACTCTCGCACCCGGCCTCGCCGCGAATGCCTGCGCACAGCCGCACGGCCTCGCGCTGGCTCTCTTCCGACTCGTCATGTTCGAACGGCAGGTACGCGAACGCGCGGTGATGGCCGCTCGGCAGTTGCGCGTCCCACCCTGCCGCGACGACGCGCCGCGCGAGCGCCAGCGCCTTCGGATCGGCCGCGAAGGCACGCGGCGTACCGCGATGAATGTTGCGCGAGAACTGGTCGAGGACCACGATCAGCGCAAGCGCGCCGAGCGGCGTGCCGGCCCAGCGATCGCAGGCGCCGTCGCACGCGGCGTCGAGCAACGCACCGTAGCGCGTGCGCAGCACGTCGTCGAACGCCGCGCCGCCGTTGAACCATGCCTTGCGCGCGTGGCCGAACTCCGCCGAACCCGGCTCGCCGAACCAGAAATCGAGAATCTCGCGCGCTTGCGGATCGAGCGCCGCGGCGCTGTCCGTCAGGTTGTCGATCGTCATGCAAACTCCAGTACGAGGCGCCGTGTCCGCGCGCTCTTCTTTTCAAGCCTGGCGACCCGCAGGTCGCCAATTTCCGACGTGTTGCGCACGTGCGTGCCGCCGCACGGCTGCAGGTCGATGCCGGCGATGCGCAGCAGCCGCACACGGCCCAGCCCCATCGGCGGTTTCACGCTCATCGTGCGCACGAGATCGGGGCGCTCGGCCATTTCCGCGTCGGTGATCCATTCGGTCGTGACCGCATGCGCGCCATGGACCAGCCCCGCGAGACAGCGCTCGACGTCGACGCGGTCGATCGCGTCGGACGTCGCGAAATCGAGCCGCACGTAGTCGGCGGTCACGCTGCAGCCGTCGACCGGGTACGGCAGCACCGCGCACATCAGGTGCGCGGCCGTATGCAGCCGCATGTGCCGGTAGCGGCGCAGCCAGTCGATGTCCGCGACCACGCGCGCGCCGGGCGCGAGCGCCGCGACGCGCGCTTCCTGGCCCGCCGCGGGCACGTGCACCACGTCGTCGGGCGTTGCGCCGTCGAACTTCGCCTTGCGCGTGTCGGCGATCGCGATCGTGCTGCCGTCGGGCAGCGTCAGCGTGCCGCTGTCGCTGGCCTGCCCGCCGCCGAGCGGATAGAACACGGTGCGGTCGAGCCGGATGCCGTCAGCGCCGACGGCCGCGACGACGGCCTCGCAGTGCGTCAGATAGGCGTCTTCGCGAAACAGGGCCTGGGTCGTCATCGCGCGAACCTCGTATCGATAGGGAAACGGGCAGTGTCGCGCCGCGCCGGACCGGCGCCCAGACGCAGATCGCCCGGCGTCCGGACGGCGGCGTACCGGTCGATCAACCGGGCCGGTTGCGCATCCAGTCGGCCGTGTCGTAGAACGAGTGCATGAGCCGCTCGCGCAGCGGCTCGGGCATCCCGATGTCCTCCATCGACCACGCCATGCAGCGCAGCCACTGATCGCGCTCGACCGACGCGATCGGGAACGGCAGGTGCCGTGCACCCAGCCGCGGATGGCCGAACCGGCTGATGTAGTGGTCGGGGCCGCCGAGCCAGCCGCACAGGAACCAGAACAGCTTGTCGCGCGAGCCGTCGAGCGATGCCGGATGCAGCGCGCGAATCTCCGCGAACTCGGGCTCGAGGTCCATCAGGTCGTAGAAACGGTCCACCATTTCGCGCACGCGGGCTTCACCGCCCACGAGTTCGAACGCCGTCGGCTGCGACGGCGCATCATCATTCACATCGGTCATACGGATAATCGGAAACGGGATATTTGGGGCCGCCGGCGACGCTCATGCGTCGCGCAGCGACTGCAGCGCCGGGCGCCGCAACACATTATGCAGGCTCAGCCAGCCGGCCGCACCGGCGCACGCGACGCCGGCCGCGATGCCGGCCGGCACGAGCCACGGATCGACGGCGAGCTGGAAGTCGAACACGCGCGACGCGAGCACCCAGCCGACCGCGATCGCCCCCGCCGACGCGAGCGCGCCGGCCAGCGCGCCGACGACGATGAATTCCGCGCGCTGCACCGCATTGACCTGCGCGCGCGACGCGCCGAGCGCGCGCAGCAGCGCAGCCTCGCGCACGCGCTCGTCGCGCGAGCCGGCCAGCGCCGTGTACAGCACGAGCACGCCGGCCGCGAGCGTGAACGCAAACAGGAACTGCACCGCGCCGACCACCTGCAGCATCATCCGCTGCAGTTGCGCGAGGATCGGTGCGACGTCGATCGCGGTCAGGTTCGGGTAGCGCGCGATCAGCGGATCGAGCAGCGCCGCCTGCTCGGCCGGCAGATGGAAGCTCGTCAGGTAGACGGCCGGGAAATCCTTCAGCACGGGCGGCGGCATCAGCACGAAGAAGTTGACGCGGAACGAGCCCCAGTCGAGCTTGCGCACGCTGGTGATCGGCGCATCGACCGTCAGCCCCGTCACGTCGAAGCGCAGCGTGTCGCCCGGCTTCACGTTCAGCGTCTTCGCGAGCCCGGCCTCGATCGAGATCTGCGGCGTCGCCGACGTGCCGAACCAGTCGCCCGCGACGATCCGGTTGTCGGACGGCAGCTCGGTCGTATACGACAGGTTGAACTCGCGGTCGACGAGCCGGCGCGCGTCGTCGGACGGATACGCGTCGGGATTCACCGGCTTGCCGTTGATCGCGACGAGCCGGCCGCGCACCATCGGCGCGGGCACCGCATCGCGCGCGCCGTGCGCGGCGAGCCACGCCGCGACGTCGTCGCGCTGGTCGGGCTGGATGTCGATCAGGAACTGGTTCGGCGCATCAGGCGGCGTCGACTGCCGCCAGCCGGCGACGAGGTCGTTGCGCGTGATCGCGATCAGCAGCAGGCACATCAGGCCCAGCGCGAGCGCGGTGATCTGCAGCGCGCTGGCCGTGCCCCGCCGGTGCAGCGACGCGAGCGCGTAGCGCCAGCCGATGCCCGCGGCCACGCGCGCATTGCGCACCGCGCGCGCCGCCGCGTACAGCGCGAGCCGCGCGATCAGCGAGAAACCGACCAGGGCGCCGGCAAACCCGCCCGCGACGATCAGCCCGAGCTTGAGGTCGCCCGCCGCGACGATGAGCAGCCCCGCGAACAGCACGACGCCGATCGCATATGCAGCCCACGCGATGCGCGACGCGTCGCCCCAGTCGCGCCGCAGCACGCGCACCGGCGGCACGCGGGTGAGCGGCACGAGCGGCGGCAGCGCGAAACCGAGCAGCAGCACGAGCGCGGTGCCGATCCCGACGAGCGCGGGCCAAGGCGTAGGCGGCGGCAGCACGACGTCGATCAGGCTGCCGAGCGCGGCCAGCAGCGCCCAGTGGCCGCCATAGCCGAGCGCCGCGCCCGCGATGCCCGCTACGATGCCGATGCCGGCGAATTCGAGCGTGAACAGCGCCCCGAGCGTGCGGCGGCTCACGCCGAGGCAGCGCATCGTCGCGCAGCCGTCGAGATGGCGCCGCATGTAGCGCCGCGCGGCCATCGCAATCGCGACCGCCGCGAGCAGCGCGGTCAGGAGCGCGACGAGCGTCAGGAAATGGCGCGCACGATCGAGCGTCTGGCGCACCTGCGGCTGGCCTTCCTGCAGCGACTCGAGGCCGGCGCCGCGCAGCTTGCCGCCATCGACGCGCCCGTGCGCGTAGGCCTCGAAGCGCGCGACGGCCGGCGTGTCGCCGGCGACCAGCAGCCGGTACGTGACGCGGCTGCCGTAGCCCGTGAGCCCGGTCGCGGCGAGTTCATCCGCGCGCATCATCAGCCGCGGCGAGAAATTGACGAACGAGAAGCCGCGATCGAGCTCGCGGGAGATCGACGCGGCGACCGTGAACGTGCGCAGCCCGACGCGCACGGTGTTTCCCGCCTTCAGATGCAACGCATCGAGCAGCGCCGGATCGGCCCACACGGTGCCGGGCGCGGGAATCGCGGCCGCCTTGTGCGCGGCGGTCGCGCCGGCCGGCACGATCTCGACCGCGCCGCGCAGCGGATAGCCGGGCGATACGGCCTTCACGGCCGCGAGCCGCGCGGGCGCCGCGCCGCTCGCCTGCCCGCCTGCTGCCGACGCGATCATGCTCGGGAAAATCGCGGTGGTCGCGGTACGCAGCCCGAGTGCGCGCGCCTCGCGATCGAACGACGGATCGACGGGACGGTCGGCACGCACGACGAAATCGGCGCCGAGCATCTGGCGCGCGTCGCGCTCGAGCCCCTGGCGCAGCCGGTCGGCGAGAAAACCGACGCTCGTCAGCGCCGCGACCGCGAGCACCAGCGCCAGCACGAGCAGCGTCAGCTCGCCGGCACGCCAGTCGCGCGCGGTCATCCGCGCGGCCTGGTGGATCAGATCGTGCCAGCCGAAGCGGCCGGCATGGCCGGGACGCCCGGACTGCGACGGGTCAGCGTGCTGCCGCTCGGCGGGTGACGGCGCCTTCAATCGCGCTTGCCCCCGATCGAGTTGAGCCGCGTCACCATATGGTTCGCCATCCCGCGGAACCCGCCGGACACGCCGCGCCACAGACGCGGCAGCGCCCAGGCGGACGCCGCGATGAACGCCGCGAGCAGCACGAGGAACGCGAGCGGGACGAAGAATGCGAGCGCGAGGCCGCCGAACACGAGCCCGTCCTCGGTGGACGATGCGACCCAGTTCGAGATCGGCTCCGGAGACAGGTTGATCAGCGCGCGCGTACCGGCCTTCGCGACGTGCGCGGCACCGGCAAGCGAACCGCCGGCCAGCCCGGCGACCGCGAGCACGGTCGGGTCGGCATGGCCGAGCGCACCGGCGGCCAGCACCGCGCCGGCCGGGATGCGGATGAACGTGTGCACGGCGTCCCACAGCGAATCGAACGCGGGAATCTTGTCGGCAAGGAATTCGGTGACGGCGAGCACGGCGGCGGCGCCGATCACCCACGGCGACGTCAGGACCGCCAGCGTGTCCGGCAGATGGAGCCAGCCGACCCGCGCGAGCACGCCGGCGATCAGCACGGTCAGGTAAAGGCGCAGCCCGCTCGCCCACGCGAGCCCCGCGCCGAGCGAAATGGCTTCGATCATGGCCCTCTCCTTGCACTTTCCGTGCGCTTTGCCGATTGATCGGATCGAGCCGGTATGACCGGCCGCGCGGCGCGTGGCGACCGGTGCCGCCGGCCGCGAACGGCGCAACGGCATTCAGGCCCGAATGCGTTCCATTATAGACAGGCTGGCTGGCGGGCCGGCGCAATTCCGCCGCGCGTCACGGCCGGGCGCGGACGCGGGCCGGCGCCCGGCGGGCCGGCTTCAGGCAGCCGACGACAGTTTCAGGCCGATCAGCCCGAGCACGATCAGCGACGCACTCGCGACGCGGGCGACGGTCAGCGCCTCGCCCATCATCACGATGCCGAACACGAACGCGCCGACCGCGCCGATGCCCGTCCATACCGCATACGCGGTGCCGAGCGGCAACTGGCGCATCGCGGCCGCGAGCAGCCCGAAGCTGGCGAGCGCCGTCACGATCGTAAACACCGATGGCCCGAGTCTCGTGAAACCCTCTGACGATTTCATGCCGGCCGCCCAGGCCACCTCCAGCAAGCCGGCGATCGACAACCATACCCACGCCATCTCGACGTACTCCGTCTCGGATGGGGCCGTCCCCGTTGAAGCGAATGACCCGGGGTCGTCCCCGGGCGGCGCCGAGTATAACAAGATGCTTACAGGTGTGCCGAATCGGGCGGCCGGGGGCACATGGAGCATCGGGCCGGAGCATGGTCCGGCCGCGCCCGCCCCGCCGCGCTCAGTTCGACACGCGCTTGGCGCCCACGTCGCCGACGCAGCGGTCGTCGCGATACAGCGCCCACTCGTCGCACACGCGGCCGTCCTTGAACACGCACATCCCGACCTGCCCGCGCGGCAGGTTGCGGATCACGTGGCGGCCGCCGAGCTTCTCGCAGTTGACCGACGCGGGATTGGCGAGCGCCGCTTGCGGCGCCGAAGGCTGCTGCCCGGGCGGCAGCGGCTGCGCGAACGCGCCGGGCGCAGCGAGCGCCAGCGCACAGATGACGACGAGACGGACGGACATTGCACGCTCCTCGATTTCGTTCGCGGAACGGTCAGCATAGCGGGGAATGCGTGGCCGGTGTGCGCGGCCGGCGCATGCGGCGGCAATGTCGCGCCGATGCAACTTCACCGGCGTGCTGCCTTGCATTCCGGCCGCATCACGCGGCGGGCATCAAGCGGCGCCGACGAGCCGGTAGCCGACACCTGTTTCGGTGACGATGTGCTCGGGCTGCGCGGGATCGCGCTCGAGCTTCTGGCGCAGGTGCGCCATGTAGATGCGCAGGTAGTGATGGCTCTCGACGTGCGTCGGCCCCCACACGTCGCGCAGCAGCTGGCGATGCGTGAGCACGCGTCCCGCGTGCCGGACGAGCGTCGCGAGCAGCCGGTACTCGAGCGGCGTCAGGTGCACGATCTCGCCGTCTCGCCACACCTGGCGCAGCGCGAGATCGACGGTCACGCCGCCGAAGCTCACCTTCGGCGACTCGTTCGCGCCGCCCTGGTTGCGCCGGCGCAGTTGCGCGCGGATCCGCGCGCGCAGCTCGGACACGCCGAACGGCTTGGTCAGGTAGTCGTCGGCGCCCGCGTCGAGCGCGGCGACCTTCTCCTCTTCCTGCGTGCGCGCCGACAGCACGATCACCGGCACCTCGGACCAGCCGCGCAGCTCGCGGATCACGTCGAGGCCGTCGGTGTCGGGCAGGCCGAGGTCGACGATCACGAGATCGGGCTTGCGGGTCGCCGCGTCGATCAGCCCCTGCTTGCCCGTCTGAGCCTCGAACACGGCGATGTCCTCCTCCTCGAGCGCGGCGCGCACGAAACGGCGGATCTGTTTTTCGTCCTCGATCAGGACGACGGTCAGGCTCGGTTCACTCATGGTCTGGCAATGGCTCGGAGGGAGACGATGCGCCGGGCACGTCGATTTCGTCGTCGGGTACGACAGGCACGGCCGGCGGCGTGTCGACCGGCAGCGTGAACCAGAAGCGCGCACCCGTCACGCGGCCGTCGGGCCCGGTACGGTTGAGCGCGCCGATTCTACCGCCATGCGCCTCGACGATCGCGCGACAGATCGCGAGGCCGAGCCCGATGCCCGGCGTCGCCGATTCCTTCTCGCCGCGCGTGAACTTGTCGAAGATCCGCGTTTCCATCCCGGCCGGCAGGCCCGGGCCGTGGTCGTCGACGTGCACGCGCACGAACGGGTGTCCGTCGTCGGTCACGCGTTCCGCACCGATCTCGATCGACGTGTCGGCCGGCGTGTACTTCGCCGCATTCTCGAACAGGTTGGTGAACAGCCGCTCCATCAGCACCGCGTCCATCTGCAACAGCGGCAGGTCGGCCGGCAGCGACACGTGCGCGGGATGGCGCGCGAGCACGCGCTTGCACGCGGCGAGCGCGGCGCCGACGGTTTCCTCGAGCAGCGACCACTGGCGCTTGAGCTGCAGGCTGCCGGCCTGCAACCGCGCCATGTCGAGCAGGTTCGTGACGATGCCCGTCATCCGCAGCGCCTCGTCGTGGATCGCGTCGACGAGCTCGGCTTCGCGCTGCGCGGACCGTTCGGCCGCCGGTGTGGGCGGCGCGGCCGCGCGCGCGTTCGCGAGCATCGACGAAAAGCCGACGATCGTCGTGAGCGGCGTGCGCAGGTCGTGCGAGATTGCCGACAGCAGCGAGTTGCGCAGCCGCTCGGACTCCATGTTGACGAGCGCGTCGCGCGCGATCTCGACGTAGTGCACGCGCTCGAGCGCGAGCGCGATCTGCGCGGCGAACGCATCGAGCATGCGCAGTTGCTCGGGCACCTCGAGCTCGCGCGGATCGCGCGATGCCACCGCGAGCACGCCGCGCGTGCGCATCGGCGCCTTCAGCGGCAGGTACAGCGCGGCGGTCGCGGGCAGCGTGTCGGTACCGCGGCCGGCCGGCTTCTGCTGGTCGTACACCCACTGGCCGACGTCGCAGTCGAGATCGGCGCCCGTCAGCGTGACGACCGCGTCGGGCTCCTCGATCTTCTGCCGCACCTGATCCGCGCTGTCGGGCAGCAGGAACGCGACGCGCGCGCGGAACACCTCGCCCACGTGGCGGCTGCCGATCTCGACGATCTGCTCGGTCGTCAGCGCCGCGCCGAGTTCGCGCGCCATCGCGTAGATCGCGCCGGTGCGGCGCTCGCGGCGCTGCGCGATGCTTGCCTGGCGCGTGAGCGTCGACGTCAGGTGGCTGATCACGAGCGACGTGAGCAGCATCCCGAAGAAGGTCAGCAGGTATTGCGTGTCGCTGACCGAGAACGACATGCGCGGCGGCACGAAGAAGAAGTCGAACGCGGCGACCGACAGGAACGACTGCAGCACGCCCGGGCCGCGTCCGAGCCGCACGGCCGAGAACACGACGCCGAGCAGGTACAGCATCACGAGGTTCGTGAGGTCGAGCCGCGCGGACACGATGGTCGCGACACCGGTGATCGCCGCGCAGATCGCGGCCGCAAACAGGTAGTGACGCGGCGGCGAACGCCGCATGCCGAATTGCGCGAACGCATCGCGCCAGTCGCGTGCGCGCGCGTCGAGCGGCGCCGCGCGCACTTCGTCGCTCGCCGACGCGCGGAGCAGCATCAGGTCGACGTCGCCCGCGCGTTCGGCGAGCTTTTCGCCGAACGGCCGCGCGAAGCGGCGCGCGAGGCCGACCTTCGGCGAGCCGCCCGCGACGATCTTCGACACGTTGCGCACCTGCGCATAGCCGATCAGCGCGGCGACCGCGTCGTCGCCAGCGAGCGTCGCCGTCTCCGCGCCGAGCTCGGCCGCGAGCTTCAGCGCATCGAGCGTGCGCTGCCGCCGCGCGTCGGGCAGCCGCTGCAGCCGCGGCGTCTCGACGTACACGGCGATCCAGTCGGCCCTCACGCTCGCGGCGAGGCGCGCGGCCGCGCGCACCAGCGTCGGCGCCTCGGGGCCGGGCCCGATGCACACGAGCAGCCGCTCACGCGCCTGCCAGATGCGCTGGATCGAACGGTCGGCCCGGTACTCGCGCATCTGCGCGTCGACGCGGTCGGCCGTGCGGCGCAGCGCCAGTTCGCGCAGCGCGATCAGGTTGCCCTTGCGGAAGAAGTTGCGCACCGCGCGCTCGGCCTGCTGCGCGAGATACACCTTGCCGTCGCGCATCCGCTCGAGCAGCTCCTCGGCCGGCAGGTCGACCAGCGTGACCTCGTCGGCCGCGTCGAACACGCGGTCGGGCACGGTCTCCCACACGCGGATGCCGGTGATCGCGCCGACCACGTCGTTCAGGCTTTCGAGGTGCTGGACGTTGACGGTGGTGTACACGTCGATGCCCGCGTCGAGCAGTTCGTAGACGTCCTGCCAGCGCTTCAGGTGGCGCGCGCCCTGCACGTTCGAATGCGCGAGTTCGTCGACGAGGATCAGCTGCGGTGCACGCGCGAGCGCGCCGTCGAGATCGAATTCGGCAAGCGTGCGGCCGCGATACGCGAGGCGCGCGAGCGGCAGCACGTCGAGGCCGTCGAGCAGCGCGGCGGTTTCGCCGCGGCCGTGGGTCTCGACGATGCCGACGACGACGTCGACACCGTCCTGCCGGCGCTGGCGCGCGGCCTGCAGCATCGCGTAGGTCTTGCCGACGCCGGCGGACGCGCCGAAGAAGATCTTGAGCTGGCCGCGCCGCTGCTTTTCTTCGTCGCGCTGCAGCTTGTCGAGGAGTTGGTCGGGATCGGGGCGGTTCATGCGTGAGGAAGGCGAAGCGCCGGATTGCGCGCGAGTACAGGCATTGTTGTTCCAAATCGCCGCAAAAGGCAAAGACGGCGCATGCGCCGTCGGAAAAGTCTGCCCCGGCGCGCCGCAAGTCGCGCCGGGGCGTCCGGATCCGCGCTCAGTGCGCGGCCTGCGCCGCGTCGAGCGCGAGGTTCAGCTTCAGCACGTTCACGCGCGGCTCGCCGAGCACACCGAACTGGCGGCCCGTCGTGTTCGCGGCGACGAGCTGCGCCACCGCGTCCGCCGTCAGGTTGCGCGCCTTCGCGACACGCTCGACCTGATACGCGGCGGCGGCCGGCGTGATCTCCGGGTCGAGGCCGCTCGCCGACGCCGTCACGAGGTCGACGGGCACGGGCTGCGACATGTCGGTGCCCGCGTCGCGCAGCGCGGCGATGCGCGCCTTCACCTGGTCGGCGAGCGATGGATTCAGCGGACCGAGGTTCGAGCCGCCGGAGCCGCTCGCGTTGTACGGCATCGGCGACGTGGCCGACAGCCGGCCCCAGAAGTACTTCGGCGCGTCGAACGGCTGGCCGATCAGCGCGGAGCCGACCGCGCGGCCGTCCTTCTCGATCAGGCTGCCGTTCGCCTGCGACGGGAACACGGCCTGGCCGAACACGGTCATCACGGCCGGGTAAGCGAGCCCCGTCACGACGGTCAGTACGACAAAGATCACGGCGAGCGGGCGAATCAACGTTTTCATGAGGGTTCCTTCAGGTACGGCGCATCAGGCCCAGCCGAGCGCGGCGAGCGTCATGTCGATCAGCTTGATGAACGGGAACGGCAGCAGCACGCCGCCGAGGCCGTACACCAGCAGGTTGCGGCGCAAGAGCGACGCGGCGCCGAGCGGCCGGTAGGTGACGCCCTTCAGCGCGAGCGGGATCAGCGCGACGATGATCAGCGCGTTGAAGATCACCGCCGACAGGATCGCGGATGCGGGTGACGTCAAATGCATGATGTCGAGCACGCGCAGCTGCGGATACGTCGTCACGAACGCGGCCGGGATGATCGCGAAATACTTCGCGATGTCGTTCGCGATCGAGAACGTCGTCAGCGAGCCGCGCGTCATCAGCATCTGCTTGCCGATCTCGACGATCTCGATCAGCTTCGTCGGGTTCGAGTCGAGGTCGACCATGTTGCCGGCTTCCTTCGCCGCCTGCGTGCCGGTGTTCATCGCCACCGCCACGTCGGCCTGGGCGAGCGCCGGCGCGTCGTTGGTGCCGTCGCCCGTCATCGCGACGAGCCGGCCGGCCGCCTGGTGCTCGCGAATCGTCGCGAGCTTGGTTTCCGGCGTCGCTTCCGCGAGGAAGTCGTCGACGCCCGCTTCCGCCGCGATCGCCGCGGCCGTCAGCCGGTTGTCGCCCGTCACCATCACGGTCTTGATGCCCATCTTGCGCAATTCGGCGAAGCGCTCCTTGATGCCGCCCTTCACGATGTCCTTCAGTTCGATCACGCCCAGCACGCGCGCCACGCCGTCGTGCAGGTCGGCCACGACGAGCGGCGTGCTGCCGCGGCGCGCGACGTCGTCGACCGCGCGGCGCACTTCTTCCGGGAAGCGGCTGCCGTGGCTCTCGACGTAGCGGCGAATCGCGTCGGCGGCGCCCTTGCGGATCTCGCGACCGGGCACCCCGGAGGAAGTCCCGTTGGGGGATAGATCGACGCCGCTCATCCGCGTCTGCGCGGAAAAGCCGAGGAACGTCGCGTGCAGTTGCGCCATGTCGCGCTGGCGGATGTTGAAGCGTTCCTTCGCGAGCACGACGATGCTGCGCCCTTCCGGCGTTTCGTCGGCGAGCGACGACAGTTGCGCGGCGTCGGCCAGCGCTTCCTCGGTCACGCCCGGCGCCGGCACGAACATCGACGCCTGGCGATTGCCGAGCGTGATCGTGCCGGTCTTGTCGAGCAGCAGCACGTCGACGTCGCCGGCCGCTTCCACCGCGCGGCCCGACGTCGCGATCACGTTCGCCTGCATCATCCGGCTCATCCCGGCCACGCCGATCGCGGACAGCAGGCCGCCGATCGTCGTCGGGATCAGGCACACCAGCAGCGCGACGAGCACGGTGATCGTCACCACGTGGCCGGCCTTCATCGCTTCGACCGAGAACATCGAGAACGGCAGCAGCGTCGCGGTCGCGAGCAGCATCACGATCGTCAGCGCGACGAGCAGGATCGTCAGCGCGACCTCGTTCGGCGTCTTCTTGCGCTTCGCGCCTTCGACCATCGCGATCATCCGGTCGAGGAACGCCTCGCCGGGGTTCGCGGTGACCGTCACGACGATCCAGTCGGACAGCACGCGCGTGCCGCCCGTCACCGACGAGAAGTCGCCACCCGACTCGCGGATCACCGGTGCGGATTCGCCGGTGATCGCCGATTCGTCGACCGATGCGACACCTTCGACGACTTCGCCGTCGGCCGGGATCACGTCGCCGGCCTCGACCAGCACGACGTCGCCTTTGCGCAGGTCGGACGCGGTCGTGATGCGGATCGGCGACTTCGGATGCGGCTCGTTCAGCTTCTTCGCCATCACGTCCTTCTTCGCGCTGCGCAGCGACGCGGCCTGCGCCTTCGAGCGCCCTTCGGCGAGCGCCTCGGCGAAGTTCGCGAACAGCACGGTGAACCACAGCCACAGCGCGATCGCGAGGATGAAGCCTGCCGGCGCCTCGGCCTGGCCGGCGAGCGCCGCGATCCACAGGATCGTGGTCAGGATGCTGCCGACGTACACGCAGAACATCACCGGGTTGCGGAACTGCGTGCGCGGCGTGAGTTTCTTGAACGAATCCACGATCGCCGGACGCAGCAGCGCCGGATCGAACATGGACCGTGTTGCGGAATGTTGAGTCATTGCGATCTCTTCAAGCTCTTCAGTCTTTTCAATGTGTCGCCATGCGGGCGCGCGTCACGCGCCCAGCCACATCATCAGGTGCTCGACGCCCGGGCCGAGCGCGAGCGCCGGCACATAGGTCAGCGCGCCCACCAGCAGCACGGTGCCGAGCAGCAGCACGACGAACAGCGGACCGTGCGTCGGCAGCGTGCCGCTCGTCACCGCGATGCGCTTCTTCGCGGCGAGCGAGCCGGCGATCGCCAGCACCGGCACGATCGTGCCGAAGCGGCCGAACCACATCGCGATCGCGGTCATCCAGTTGTAGAACGGCGTGCCGACCGTGAGGCCCGCGAACGCGCTGCCGTTGTTGTTCGCGGCCGAGCTGAACGCGTACAGGATTTCCGAGAAGCCGTGCGGGCCCGGGTTCGCGATGCCGGCCTTGCCCGCGTCCGCCAGCACCGCGATCGACGTGCCGAGCAGCACCAGCAGCGGCGTGAGCAGCACGACGATCGACACCATCTTCATCTCGTACGACTCGATCTTCTTGCCGACGTATTCGGGCGTGCGGCCGATCATCAGGCCGGCGACGAACACCGCGAGCAGCGCGAACACGAGCATCCCGTAGAGGCCGGAGCCGACACCGCCGTAGACCACCTCGCCGAGCTGCATCAGCAGCATCGGCACGAGGCCGCCGAGCGGGGTCAGCGAATCGTGCATCGTGTCGACCGCGCCGCACGACGCGGCCGTCGTCGCGACCGTGAAGATGCCGGTCTGCGCGATCCCGAAGCGCGTTTCCTTGCCTTCCATGTTGCCGCCCGGCTGCAGCGCGTTCGTCGACTGGTCGACGTGTAGCGCCGCGAGCGTCGGGTTGCCGGCCTGCTCGGCACTCACCTCGACGCCGATCGCGAGCACGAACGCGACCGTCATCGCCGCGAGCACGGCGATTCCCTGCCGGCGGTCGCCGATCACGCGGCCGAACACCAGGCACAGCGCGGCCGGGATGATCAGGATCGAGAAGATCTGCAGGAAGTTCGCGAACGGTGTCGGGTTTTCGTACGGGTGCGCGGAGTTCGCGTTGAAGAAGCCGCCGCCGTTGGTGCCGAGCATCTTGATCGCTTCCTGCGACGCGACCGGGCCCATCGCGAGCGTCTGCTTCGTGAGCGCGGTCGGCACCGTGACCGGGTTGCCCTTGTCGTCCTTGACCGGGCTGCCCTGCGCGTCGAGCTTCGGCGCGGCGTAGGTGCTCGTCTGCAGCACCGGCACGTCCTGGTACGCCTTCATGTTCTGGATCACGCCCTGGCTCATCAGCAGCGCGGCGATGATCGCGGCCATCGGCACGAGCACGTACAACGTCACGCGCGTGAGATCGACCCAGAAGTTGCCGATCGTCTGCGCGGTGTGACGCGCGAAGCCGCGGATCAGCGCGATCACGACGACGATGCCGGTCGCGGCCGACAGGAAGTTCTGCACGGTCAGGCCGAGCATCTGCGTCAGGTAGCTGACCGTCTGCTCGGGTGCGTAGTCCTGCCAGTTCGTGTTGGTGACGAAGCTGACGGCCGTGTTGAACGCACCGTCGGCCGTCATCGCGCCGAATTGCTGCGGGTTGCCGGGCAGGAAGCCCTGCAGGCGCAGCAGGCCGTAGAGGAACAGCGCGCCGAGCGCGTTGAACGCGATCGTCGCAAGCGCGTACTGCTTCCAGTTCATCTCGCTGCCGGCGTCGACGCCGGCGATGCGGTACAGCGCGCGCTCGAGCGGCCCGAACACGCGCACGACGCGCGAGCTGCCGTCCATCACGGCGCCCAGGTAGCGCGCAACCGGTACCGCCGCCGCCAGCAGGACGACGATGAAGAGCAGCACCTGAAAGAAATTGTTCGCGTTCATTCGATGTCCTCCGCGCGCAGCAGCGCAAAGACGAGATACGCGAACAGCAGGGCCGTCGAGGCGCCCGCCAGCCAAAGCATCCAGGTCATGCCCGCCCCCCGCGACCGTATTGCGCGAGCTTCTCGCAACCGGCAAGCAAACCGAGGATCAGCGCTGTGAACAGCACCAGTGCGCCGATGAAAACCCCATCCATTTTTGTGTTCTCCGTCGTCGAAATCGGACGACTAGAACCTTATGGGAACGCACGTAAAGGACGGGTCAAAGGTGATCGGGACGGTATAAAAAACGCGTAAACGCGTGCGGCAGGGAACGGCAGGCGGGACGGGAGACAGGACGGGCGACGGCCGGCGCCGCCCGCAAGGGCGCGTGCCGGCGTGGTGCCGGCACGAAGGGAATGCGTCAGGGAACGAGGATCGTCGAGCCGGTCGTCCTGCGCGACTCGAGGTCCGCATGCGCGCGGCCGACTTCCGCGAGCGGATAGCGCTGGTTGATGCTCGTCTTCACCTTGCCCGACAGGATCACGTCGAACAGCTCGGCGGCCGCGGATTCGAGATCGGCGCGCTTCGCGATGTACGAGAACAGCGTCGGGCGCGTGAAGAACAGCGAGCCGCGCGACGAGAACTCCTTCGAGTCGATCGGCGGCAGCGGGCCCGACGCACTGCCGAAGCTGACGAAGTAGCCGAGCGGCGCGAGGCAGTCCAGCGAACCGATGTAGGTGTCCTTGCCGATCGAATCGTAGACGACCGGCACGCCCGCGCCGTTCGTGATCTCCTTCACGCGCTGCGAGAAGTTCTCGCGCGTATAGACGACCGGATGATCGCAGCCGTGCGCCTTCGCGAGCGCGGCCTTCTCGTCGGATCCGACCGTCCCGATCACGGTCGCGCCGAGCGCCTTCGCCCACTGGCACACGAGCAGCCCGACGCCGCCGGCCGCCGCGTGGATCAGGATCGTGTCGCCGGCCTTCACCGGGTACGTGCGGCGCAGCAGGTAGTGCGCGGTCAGCCCCTGCAGCATCACCGATGCCGCGTCGTCGTAGCTGATCCCGTCAGGCAGCTTCACGAGCCGCTCGGCCGGCATCACGCGCTCCTGCGCATACGCACCCGGCGGCTGCCCGACATAGGCGACGCGGTCGCCGACCTCGAGCGCGGTCACGCCGTCGCCGACGGCCGTCACCTCGCCCGCCGCCTCCATCCCGAGGCCGCCGGGCAGCGGCTGCGGATAGAGGCCCGTGCGGAAATACACGTCGATGTAGTTGAGCCCGACCGCGTGCTGGCGAATGCGGACTTCGCCCGCCTTCGGCTCGCCGACCTCGACATCGACCCACTTCATCACGTCCGGGCCGCCCGGCTGGTCGTATCGGATTGCTTTCGGCATCGTTTCGCTCCTCGTTTCTGAATCGGTCAGGGGGATATTCGGGTCGCCGACGCGCCGGCCGACGCCGACCGGTGCAGGCGGGCGCCGGCGGCCGATGCGCGTCACGACGCCCGATTCTCGCGCGTCGCCGCCGGGCGTGCATGGCCCTGCCGGCAGCAGGGGCAATCGGGCCGGCGCCGCCTAGCAGACGTCCTGCATGTTCCGCGCCAGATCGTCGAGCAGCATTCGCGCGGTCGCGACGTTGGTCGCGACCGGCACGTCGTGCACGTCGCACGCGCGCACCAGTGCGGTGATGTCCGGATCGTGCGGCTGCGCGGTCATCGGGTCGCGCAGGAACACGACGACGTCGACACGGCCGTCGGCCAGTTCCGCCCCGATCTGCAGGTCGCCGCCGAGCGGCCCCGACAGCTTGCGCTCGACCTCGAGCCCGTGCGCGGCGGCGATGCGGCCGCCCGTCGTGCCCGTCGCGACCAGCCGGCATTGCGCAAGCGTCTCGCGGTACTGGCCCGCGAGCGCGACGATCTCGTCCTTCTTCGCGTCGTGCGCGATCAATGCGATGCGGGGTTTGCTCATCTCCGGTTCCTTCGTCGTTCAGTGGTTGTCGTCGTTGAATGGCGGTGCGCGCGTCAGAACGTGCCCGGATACGCGCCGCCGTCGAGCAGCCAGTTCTGCCCGGTGATATAGCCGGCATGCACGCTGCAGAGGAACGCGCACGCCGCGCCGAATTCGGCACGCGTGCCGAGGCGCCCGGCCGGGATCTCCTTCGTGCGCCGCGCGCGCAGCTCGTCGACCGTCACGCCCTGCGCCTTCGCCGATGCGGCGAGCGTCGTCGCGATCCGGTCGGTGTCGAACAGCCCCGGCAGCAGGTTGTTGATCGTCACGCCCTGCCCCGCGACCTTGCGCGACAGCCCCGCGACGAAGCCGGTCAGCCCCGAGCGCGCGCCATTCGACAGCGCGAGCACGTCGATCGGCGCCTTCACGGCCGAACTCGTGATGTTGACGATCCGGCCGAAGCCGCGGCCGATCATCCCGTCGAGCGTCGCGCGGATCAGCTCGATCGGCGTCAGCATGTTCGACTCGAGCGCGCGGATCCAGTCGTCGTGCGAGAAATCGCGGAAGTCGCCGGGCGGCGGGCCGCCGGCATTCGTCACGAGAATGTCGGGCTGCGGGCAGGCGGCGAGCGCGGCCGCGCGCCCGTCGGGCGTCGTGATGTCGCAGGCGACCGCGGTGATCGATACGTTCGACTCGGCGCGGATCTCCTCCGCGGTTTCCTCCAGCGTGTCGCGCGTGCGGGCGACGATCACGAGATTCACGCCCTCGGCGGCCAGCGCTTCCGCGCAGCCGCGCCCGAGCCCCTTGCTCGCCGCGCACACGAGCGCGGTCTTTCCTGCGATGCCGAGATCCATCGTCGATTCCTTGGTGGCGCGCGCGCCGGCGCGGCCCGGCCGAGTCGCCGGACCGGCGAACGGTCGCGAACGGACAGGCAAACACGACGCGCGGATTGTCGTGAGACGTCGATAATATCCGGATCGCGCGGCGCGCCTTGGTAAAATTGCGGCCATAAGCGGCGGCCGGCTTGGCGCCATCGCCGCGTCCGATCCCCTTTTGCCGCCAAGGCGCCCCCGTCATGAAACAGGACAGCCGTTTCCCGAATCTCTTCATCACCGATCACCCGCTGATCCAGCACAAGCTCACGCACATGCGCGACAAGGACACGTCGACGCGCACCTTCCGCGAACTGCTGCGCGAGATCACGCTGCTGATGGGCTATGAGATCACCCGCAACCTGCCGATCACGACCAAGCGGGTCGAAACCCCGCTGGTGGCGGTCGACGCACCGGTGATCGCGGGCAAGAAGCTCGCGATCGTGCCCGTGCTGCGTGCCGGCATCGGGATGTCGGACGGCCTGCTCGACCTGGTCCCGTCCGCGCGGGTCGGCCACATTGGCGTGTACCGCGCCGAAGATCACCGCCCGGTCGAATACCTGGTGCGCCTGCCCGATCTCGAGGATCGCATCTTCATCCTGTGCGACCCGATGGTCGCGACCGGCTACTCGGCCGTGCACGCGGTCGACGTGCTCAAGCGCCGCAACGTGCCGGCCGCGAACATCACGTTCGTCGCGCTGGTCGCCGCGCCCGAGGGCGTGCAGGTATTCCAGGACGCGCATCCGGACGTGAAGCTGTTCGTCGCGTCGCTCGACTCGCACCTGAACGAGCACGCGTACATCGTGCCGGGCCTCGGCGACGCGGGCGACCGCCTGTTCGGCACCAAGAACTGACGCGCCGCGACGGCCGCACCGGCCGTTCGGCCATGCGCGGCGGCCCCGAAGCGACGGTCGCCGCGTGATAAAATCACGTTCCACTCGACACGCGCGGCCCCGCGGCATCACGCCCGCCGGAACGGCCGCCGATTCAACGACACATTGGCACAATCGCCCGCGCAGCGCGCCCGGGCACGGAGAAAGGTATGGCTGGTCATTCGAAATGGGCCAACATCAAGCATAAGAAGGCAGCGGCCGACGCGAAGCGCGGCAAGATCTGGACCCGCCTGATCAAGGAAATCCAGGTCGCGGCGCGCCTCGGCGGCGGCGACGCGAACTCGAACCCGCGCCTGCGTCTCGCGGTCGACAAGGCGGCCGACGCGAACATGCCGAAGGACAACGTCAAGCGCGCGATCGACCGCGGCGTCGGCGGCGCGGACGGCGCGAACTACGAGGAAATCCGTTACGAAGGCTATGGCATCAGCGGCGCGGCGATCATCGTCGACACGCTGACCGACAACCGCACCCGCACGGTCGCGGAAGTCCGTCACGCATTCTCGAAGTTCGGCGGCAACATGGGCACCGACGGTTCGGTCGCGTTCATGTTCGATCACGTCGGCCAGTTCCTGTTCGCGCCCGGCACGTCGGAAGACGCGCTGATGGAAGCGGCGCTGGAAGCCGGCGCGGACGACGTCAGCACGAACGACGACGGCTCGATCGAGGTGCTGTGCGACTGGCAGGCGTTCTCGGCGGTGAAGGACGCGCTCGAAGCCGCGGGCTTCAAGGCCGAACTCGCCGAAGTGACGATGAAGCCGCAGAACGAAGTCGAATTCACCGGCGACGATGCGGCGAAGATGCAGAAGCTCCTGGACGCGCTCGAGAACCTCGACGACGTGCAGGAGGTGTATACGAACGCCGTCATTGTCGAGGAATGACATGCCGGCCGCCGTGCGCATCGTCGCGGCGGCGGCCCGACCGATTTCGCGGCCGGCGCGCCTGAGCGTGCCGGCCGCCCTGTTTTCTAGTCTGCGGGGAATCCCATGAAATTACTCGTCGTCGGTTCCGGCGGTCGCGAACATGCGCTCGCGTGGAAGCTCGCGCAGTCGCCGCGCGTCCAGATGGTCTACGTCGCGCCCGGCAATGGCGGCACGGCGCAGGACGAGCGTCTGAAAAACGTCGACATCACGGCGCTCGACGAACTCGCCGATTTCGCGGAACGCGAAGGCGTCGCGTTCACGCTCGTCGGGCCGGAAGCGCCGCTCGCGGCCGGCATCGTCAACCTGTTCCGCGCACGCGGCCTGAAGGTGTTCGGCCCGACTCGCGAAGCCGCGCAGCTCGAAAGCTCGAAGGATTTCGCGAAGGCGTTCATGAAGCGCCACGGCATTCCGACCGCCGAGTACGAAACCTTCTCCGACGTGGCTGCCGCGCACGCTTACATCGACGCGAAGGGTGCGCCGATCGTCGTGAAGGCCGACGGCCTCGCGGCCGGCAAGGGCGTCGTCGTCGCGATGACGCTGGAAGAAGCGCATGCCGCGGTCGACATGATGCTGTCGGGCAACAAGCTGGGAGACGCCGGCGCGCGCGTCGTGATCGAGGAATTCCTCGACGGCGAGGAAGCGAGCTTCATCGTGATGGTCGACGGCAAGCACGCGCTGGCGCTGGCGTCGAGCCAGGACCACAAGCGCCTGCTCGACGAGGACCGCGGCCCGAACACGGGCGGCATGGGCGCCTATTCGCCCGCGCCGATCGTCACGCCGCAGATGCACGCACGCGTGATGCGCGAGATCATCATGCCGACGGTACGCGGGATGGAGAAGGACGGCATCCGCTTCACGGGCTTCCTGTATGCGGGCCTGATGATCGACAAGGAAGGCAATCCGCGCACGCTCGAGTTCAACTGCCGGATGGGCGACCCCGAGACGCAGCCGATCATGGCGCGCCTGAAGAGCGATTTCTCGAAGGTCGTCGAACAGGCGATCGCGGGCACGCTCGACACGGTCGAGCTCGACTGGGACCGCCGCACCGCGCTCGGCGTCGTGCTGGCCGCGCACGGCTATCCGGACGCGCCGCGCAAGGGCGACCGCATCAATGGGATCCCGGCCGAGACCGAACAGGCCATGACGTTCCATGCGGGCACGACGCTCGCCGAAGGCGACAAGCTCGTCACGTCGGGCGGCCGCGTGCTGTGCGTGGTCGGCCTCGCCGATTCGGTGCGCGAAGCGCAGCAGCATGCATACGAGACGATCAACCAGATCAATTTCGAAGGCATGCAGTACCGCCGCGACATCGGCTTCCGCGCGCTGAGCCGCAAGAGCGCGTGACGCCCTGAGCGCCGCCCTGCCCGCGCGGGCGCAGCGCGCGGGGCCTGTTCCTGCTGCCGGGGTTCGATAGAATGCCCGGCAGATGCCTATTTCAAGGCCCCCGCTTCGTGCGGGGGCACCCAGTCCAGACATGACCGATTCGACCTACGACGTGGCGCGCGTGCGCACGTACCTCCAGGGCCTGCAGACACGCATCGCCGACGCGCTCGGCGCGCTCGACGGCACGCCGCTTGCGACCGACGCATGGCAGCGCGGGCCTGAAGAGCGCCTGCGCGGCGGCGGCTGCACGCGGATTCTCGAAGGCGGCCGCGTGTTCGAGCGCGCGGGGATCGGTTTTTCCGACGTCGCGGGCGACGCGCTGCCGCCGTCGGCGAGCGCCGCGCGCCCGCAGCTGGCCGGCCGCGGCTTCGAGGCGCTCGGCGTGTCGCTCGTGCTGCACCCGCGCAACCCGTACTGTCCGACCGTGCACATGAACGTGCGGATGCTGATCGCGACGAAGCCGGGCGAGGCGCCGATCTTCTGGTTCGGCGGCGGGATGGATCTGACACCGTTTTATCCGTTCGAGGACGACGCGCGGCATTTCCACCAGACCTGCAAGGACGCGCTCGCCCCGTTCGGCGCCGAGCTCTACCCGCGTTTCAAGACGTGGTGCGACGAGTATTTCTTCCTGAAGCACCGCAACGAGACGCGCGGGATCGGCGGGATCTTCTTCGACGATTTCGCCGAACCCGGATTCGAACGCTCGTTTGAGATGATGCAGAGCGTCGGCGACGCGTTCCTGAACGCGTACCTGCCGATCGTCGAGCGCCGTGCCGAGCTGCCGTACGGCGAGCGCGAGCGCGAGTTCCAGGCTTACCGGCGCGGCCGCTACGTCGAATTCAACCTGGTGTTCGACCGCGGCACGCTGTTCGGCCTGCAAAGCGGCGGCCGGACCGAATCGATCCTGATGTCGATGCCGCCGGTCGCGAACTGGCGCTACAACTGGCAGCCCGAGCCGGGCTCGCCGGAGGCACGCCTGAGCGACTTCCTCGTGCCGCGCGACTGGGTCTGACCCGCCGCGCACCACCGCCCCAAGAACAGGACACGTTTTTCTGGACACCATCGCCCGCCCCACCCCGCAGCCGCGCCCGCCGTTACGTCGCATCGGCCTGCTGGGCGGCACGTTCGACCCGATCCACGACGGCCACCTCGCGCTCGCGCGCCGGTTCGCCGAGGTGCTCGGCCTGACCGAGCTCGCGCTGCTGCCCGCCGGGCAGCCGTACCAGAAGCGCGATGTGTCGGCCGCCGAGCATCGGCTCGCGATGACGCGCGCCGCTGCCGGCTCGCTGTCGCTGCCCGGCGTGACGGTCACCGTCGCGACCGACGAGATCGAGCACGCGGGGCCGACCTATACGGTCGAGACGCTCGCGCGCTGGCGCGAGCGGATCGGCCCCGATGCGTCGCTGTCGCTGCTGATCGGCGCCGACCAGCTGGTGCGGCTCGACACCTGGCGCGACTGGCGCAAGCTGTTCGACCATGCGCACATCTGTGCGTCGACGCGCCCGGGCTTCGACCTCGGCGCGGCGCCGCCGGACGTCGCGCAGGAAATCGCGCGGCGGCAGGCCGGCGCCGACGTGCTGAAGGCGACGCCGGCCGGCCGCCTGCTGATCGACACGACGCTGGCGTTCGATATCGCCGCAACCGACATCCGTGCGCACCTGCGCGAATGCATCGCGCGTCACGCGCAAATGCCCGATGCGTCGGCCGAGCATGTGCCGGCCGCCGTCTGGGCCTATATTCTTCAACACCGTCTCTACCATTCCTGATTCCATGGATATCCGCAAACTGCAGCGCGTGATCGTCGACGCTCTCGAAGACATCAAGGCGCAAGACATCAAGGTGTTCAACACCAGCCACCTGACCGAACTGTTCGACCGCGTGATCGTCGCGTCCGGCACGTCGAACCGCCAGACCAAGGCGCTCGCGTCGAGCGTGCGCGACAAGGTCAAGGAAGCCGGCGGCGACATCGTCAGCTCCGAGGGCGAAGACACCGGCGAATGGGTGCTGGTCGACTGCGGCGACGCAATCGTGCACATCCTGCAACCGGCGCTGCGCCAGTACTACAACCTCGAGGAGATCTGGGGCGACAAGCCCGTGCGGATGAAGCTCGGCGGCAGCAAGGGCCCGAACGGTTTCGCGACGGCCAGCGAGGACGAGGACGACGAGGAAGAAGCGCCCGCACGCCCGGCTCCGGCGCGCAAGACGGCCGCCCGCCGCCGCTGAGTCGCGGCGAGTCGTCCCGATGAAGCTTTTCATCCTCGCGGTCGGCCACAAGATGCCTGGCTGGATCGCGTCCGGCTTCGACGAATACACGAAGCGGATGCCGCCGGAACTGCGCATCGAACTGCGCGAGATCAAGCCCGAACTGCGTTCGGGCGGCCGCAGCGCGGAAAGCGTGATGGCGGCCGAGCGGCAGAAGATCGAGGCCGCGCTGCCGAAGGGCGCGCGCATCGTCGCGCTCGACGAGCGCGGCCGCGACTGGACCACGATGCAGCTCGCGCAGGCGCTGCCGGGCTGGCAGCAGGACGGCCGTGACGTCGCGTTCGTGATCGGCGGCGCCGACGGGCTCGATCCGGAACTCAAGGCGCGCGCCGACCTGCTGCTGCGCATCTCGAGCATGACGCTGCCGCACGGGATGGTGCGCGTGCTGCTTGCCGAACAGCTTTACCGGGCGTGGAGCATCACGCAGAATCATCCCTATCACCGCGCATGACGTGTCGTCCTCGGGACGCGCGCCGCGCGCGCTCAACGAGATAACGACACCATGCCGTCCAGCACGTCCCCCGCCCTTTTCCCGACCCTTTATCTCGCTTCGCAAAGCCCGCGCCGCCAGGAGCTGCTGCAGCAGATCGGCGTGCGCTTCGAATTGCTGCTGCCGCGCGCCGACGAGGACGCCGAGGCGCTCGAAGCCGAACTGCCCGGCGAAGCCGCCGACGCGTACGTGCAGCGCGTGACCGTCGCGAAGGCCGAGGCCGCGCGTGCGCGCCTCGTCGCGAGCGGCAAGCCGGCCGCGCCGGTGCTCGTTGCGGACACCACCGTGACGATCGACGGTGCGATCCTCGGCAAGCCGGCCGATGCCGACGACGCGCTCGCGATGCTGACCCGCCTCGCAGGCCGCGCACACGAGGTGCTGACCGCCGTCGCCGTGATCGGCGCCGACGGCGAACTGCTGCCGCCCGCGCTGTCGCGTTCGTCGGTGCGCTTCGCGGCCGCGCCGCGCGACGCGTTCGAGCGTTACATCGAAACCCGCGAGCCGTTCGGCAAGGCGGGCGCATACGCGATCCAGGGACGCGCGGCCGAATTCATCGAGCGAATCGACGGTTCCCATTCAGGTATCATGGGTCTGCCCCTTTTTGAGACTGCTGCGCTGCTGCGCACCGCGCGCGTCGCCTTCTGAATCCCACCATGAACGAAGAAATCCTGATCAACCTCACGCCGCAGGAAACGCGGGTCGCACTCGTCCAGCAAGGCGCGGTGCAGGAGCTTCACGTCGAGCGCACGCTGTCGCGCGGGCGGGTCGGCAACATCTACCTCGGCAAGGTCGTGCGGGTGCTGCCCGGCATGCAGTCCGCGTTCATCGACATCGGTCTCGAGCGCGCGGCGTTCCTGCACGTCGCGGACATCTGGCATCCGCGCCTCGCCGGCGAGCCGCAGTCGGGCACGCCGCACCAACCGATCGAGAAGATCGTGTTCGAAGGCCAGACGCTGATGGTCCAGGTGATCAAGGATCCGATCGGCACGAAGGGCGCGCGGCTGTCGACGCAGGTCAGCATTGCGGGCCGCACGCTGGTCTACCTGCCGCAGGAGCCGCACATCGGCATCTCGCAGAAGATCGAGAGCGAGGCCGAGCGCGAGGCCGTGCGCGCGCGGCTGACCGCCGTGATCCCGCCGGACGAGAAAGGCGGCTACATCGTGCGCACGATCGCCGAGGACGCGACCTCCGACGAACTGGCCGGCGACGTCGCCTACCTGCGCAAGACCTGGGCGACCATCGTCGCGCAAGCGCAGCGGCTGCCGGCGACGAGCCTGCTGTACCAGGATCTCGATCTCGCGCAGCGCGTGCTGCGCGATTTCGCGAACGACGACACGACGCGCATCCAGGTCGATTCGCGCGAGACGTACCAGCGCCTCGCGGAATTCGCGGCCGAGTTCACGCCGGCGGTGAGCCCGAAACTGCATCACTACACCGGCGAGCGGCCGCTGTTCGACCTGTACAACATCGAGACGGAGATCCAGCGCGCGCTGTCGCGCCGCGTCGACCTGAAGTCGGGCGGCTACCTGATGATCGACCAGACCGAGGCGATGACGACGATCGACGTGAACACCGGCGGCTACGTCGGTGCGCGCAACTTCGACGACACGATCTTCAAGACCAACCTCGAGGCCGCGCATACGATCGCGCGACAGCTGCGGCTGCGCAACCTCGGCGGGATCATCATCATCGACTTCATCGACATGGAGAACGCCGAGCATCGCGACGCGGTGCTGTCGGAGCTGAAGAAGGCGCTGTCGCGCGACCGCACGCGCGTGACGGTCAACGGCTTCTCGCAGCTCGGGCTCGTCGAGATGACGCGCAAGCGCACGCGCGAATCGCTCGCGCACGTGCTGTGCGAACCGTGCCCGACCTGCCAGGGCAAGGGCCAGGTGAAGACGTCGCGCACCGTGTGCTACGACGTCCTGCGCGAGATCCTGCGCGAGTCGCGCCAGTTCAACCCGCGCGAATTCCGCGTGATCGCCGCGCAGCAGGTAATCGACCTGTTCCTCGACGAGGAGTCGCAGCATCTCGCGATGCTGATCGACTTCATCGGCAAGCCGGTGTCGCTGCAGGTCGAGTCGAACCTGAGCCAGGAGCAGTACGATATCGTGCTGATGTAGGGTAATCCGTGGCGATCTCCGAACAGGGAGATCGCCGCCAACCCTTGCCGCGGGCGTCGCGCAAAAATATCAGTCATCGCGCCGATCTTCGAAGGCTCGATCAACGTAAGCGAACACCCCTTGGCGGGCGAAGCACGGTCGCTTGAGTCCAACGTGGCTCACTGACCGTTTGACGCACCGCAGCAGTGCCAGTACAATTCGCGCCGCGGGGTGGAGCAGTCTGGCAGCTCGTCGGGCTCATAACCCGAAGGTCATAGGTTCAAATCCTATCCCCGCAACCAATATCGAAGCCCGCTTTGCGACAGCAAGCGGGCTTTTTGCATTTCGCCGATTCGTTTGTTCGTATCCCGCCGCTCAAAACGGGGAAAGCCGACGAGCGCGGTCAAGCCTGATGCCAAGGAGGAGATGTTCGATGCGCGTCTGAATCTTATCGACCGGGACCCGGAAAACCAGATCTCCCGGCGTGAGATCGACACGCCCATTGCACGCATGGCGATTCGTCCAACCTACGGCCCTCGTTGTTGTTCGACTAGTCGCCGACCTCGGCAAAGCCGAAGAGGCTCGCCATCCCTGTATCATTCGGTCATGCGTGCAATCAGCCGCCGGGCCAAGCCGCACCGCGAAAGCCAAGTCGATCCATTGTTTAACAACGGTTTCCTGATCGACCGCGCGACAACCCGATATCGCGACGGCGCAACGCATCACTTTTTCGCGCGGGCCCGGGCCGCACGGCACGTCGACATCGTGCCCGCACCCGCCGCCGCGCTATCCTGTCCCACCTCTCATTCACTCGTCACACACCATGAGCCAACGCCACAACCGCCGTCAGCGCAAGAAACTCCACATCGCCGAGTTCCAGGAACTCGCGTTCAACGCGACCGCGCACTACCGCGGCGAACTGTCCGACCTCGAGCGCGGCCAGCTGATCGATGCGTTCATCGATTTCGTCGAAGCGAACGGGCTGCTGACCGTCGCGTCCGCCGACGAAGGGATCGGCGCGTACGTGATCTCCGGCGCGCCGCGCGGCACGACGACCGATGCCGACCGCGAGAACGTGCGCGCATGGCTCGCCGCCCGTCCGGAACTGACCGACGTCGAGGTCAGCGAATTCAGCGACGCGTGGTATCCGGACGCCTGACGCTCGGACTGCTCCGCCCCTCGGGCAGCACCCGCGCCTGGCCCGCCGTGATGGCGGGCCAGGCAGACGCCGCCGGCCCCCTGCACGCCCCCGCCCTTCCGCCTTCCCTTCCGCACCAATCACACGACGCGCATCGCGTCGATCGTGATTACCCCGACTCCGGCCGTGAATCGGACGCTTACTTCAATTTAACGATCATTAAAAGACGTCTCGCGTCGACGGACCTACTCTGATCGCACGAATCCGGTGATTTCCGGCACGATCGGCAAGCAAGACGAAAGAATGCAAACGATTCGTCCTGCATGCGCTCCGGGTTCCGACTCAGGCGAAGACGCGACACGGCGACAGGTCAATCAGGGAGACGACAACGACGCGCCCGCCGCTTCACTTCCGCAGCGACGACACGTCGGCGCACACGAAGGCCGCCTGATCCATTTCCATAATCGAGACGAGGACGACATGAACACGCCCACCTTTCATCAGGCAGGACTCCGAATGATCATGATCGCGGCAGGCGTTGCGGCGCTGATGTCGCTGTCCGCGTGCGGCGGCTCGGGCACGCTGAGCCAGGGCACCGGCGGCTCCGGATCGGGGTCCGGCGACACGACGGCGTCGACCGTCGGCACCGGCAACGGCGCCGACGGCACATCGGCCAATGGCGTCGGTCAGACAACGGCTGCGTCGAGCAACATCGTGACGGCCGGCGGCGGCGCCATATCGGGCGTCGGCACGACGATCGCGGCGCAGTCGCTGCCCGGCACGAACCCCGCGACGACACAGGGGCTCGGCGCGGTCGTGCAGGATGTCGGCGCGGCCGTCACGACGCTCGGCACCGGCCTCGGCTCGGGCCTCGGCCAGCTCGGCGCGACGTCGAATCCGGTCGGCACGACGGTCGCGAGCACGGGGGGCGTGGTTGCGAATCTCGGCGAAGCCGTCGCCGCGACGGGCGAGGTCGTGTCGAGCCTCGGCGCCAGCGGTTCGGCGCTGGCGCCGCTCGCGCCCGTCACGTCGCCCGTCGGCGGCGCCGTGACGTCGCTCGGCAACACGATCGCGGGCGCCGGTGCGACGCTCGGCACGCAACTGTCGACCGGCCCGGTCGCCCAGGTGACGGGCGCGGCCAGCTCGGCGATCACGCCGATCACGACGACGGTCGGTTCGGTCACGCAGACGGTCGCGGCGAGCACGCCGCTCGGCGCGCCGCTGACGAACCTCGTGACGACCGTCGGCAACGGCGTCGCGAACGCCGGCACGACGCTCGCGAAGACCGGCGGCAATCCGGTCACGACCGGCGTCGGCAACGTCGTGACCGCGACCGGCAACACGGTCGCGACCGCGGGCACGGCGCTGCTCGGCGGCGGCGGCGCCGCGACGAATCCGCTCGCACCGGTGACGGGGCTCCTGTCGACGGGTGCGCTCGGCGGCACGACGGGCGGCAGCAACCCGGCAGGCGCGCTCACGTCGGCGGTCGGCGGCCTGACGGGCGGCAGCGGCACCGGCGCGCTGTCGAAGACCGGCGGCGGCCTGCTCGCTCCGGTGACGACGACGCTCGGCGCGCTGGCCAAGTAACGCCACGCCGGCCACCCGTGCGGCGCCCGTCCCGTCGTCGACGGTCGGGCGCCGCGCGCGTTGCGGCACCCGATGCCGCCCGCCCCGCGACCGATCGCCGCACTTTCCCCGCCATCCCGCTCCCGATCCCTCCGCGGAAATCGGTCCTGAAAGGAAGACACGTTAAACTCTCACCTCGCGTGGTGCGCCGCCCGCACCCGCCATCCATCGCCAGCCGCGAGCCTCCGGGCCCGCCCCCGACCCATGGAGTGAGTGTCAATGAGCGGCGGACTTCCGTTTCCCGCATCCCGCATGTCGTTCCCGTCCTCGACGGTCTTCCTCATTCTCGCAGCCGCCGCGCTGCTGTCCGGCTGCGGGCTGCTGCCGACCCAGAATCCGCCCGCACCGATCAGCGAGGCGCTCGTCGAGCCCGTCGAGGAAACCGCCGGCGAACCGCTGACGATGCCGCCCGTGCCGCCGCTCGTGCAGCCGGAGGAACCGGAAGCGCCGAAAAAGCCGCACCGCGAGGTGACACGGCCGAAGCCGGTGCAGCGCCCCGAATCGCCGACGCCGCCGCCTCCGCCGCCGGCCCCGCTCGTCGCGACCCGCACGCTCGAGCGCACCCAGATCCATGCACTGCTCGACAGCGAAGTCGCGCGCCGCAACGGCAAGGTGATCGGCCGCGCGGTCGACATGGTGGCCGACGCGAGCGGCAAGCCGCGCGAGATGATCGTCAACCTGCAGGGCTTCATGGGCGTCGGCGACCGCAAGGTCATCTTCCCGTGGAGCGTGTTCCGCTTCACGCCGGGCGGCAAGCAGGAGCCGATCGTGCTCGACGTGCCGTCGGGCGACCTGCCGCCTGCCGCGCGGCCCAAGGCCGTGCCGCTGTCGGGGTCGGCCGCGGCGTCGCCCGCCACGCGGCTGCCGATGCTCGACAGCGACGTCGAGCGCCCGAACGGCACGAAGATCGGGCGCGTCGTCGACGTGCTGATCGATCGCGCCGCGCAGCCACAAGCCGTCGTGCTCGATCTCGGCGGGCTCGTGAACACCGACCGCCGCTCGATCGCCGCGAGTTGGGGCGCGCTGCGCTTCGTCACGCGCGACAAGGCGCTGCATCCGCAGCTCGACCTGAACGATGCGCAGATCAAGGCGTCGCCGCCCTACGCGGCCGACAAGCCGATCGTCGCGGTCTCGCCGCCGGCCACTGCCGCCGCGCCGGCTTCGTCTGCGAGTGCCGCCCGATGACGATCAAGCATTCCGTCAGCGTTCGCAGTCTCCGGGCCCTCGACTGGCTCAACTTTTTCGTTGCAAACGTTCAAACCGGGTTCGGTCCGTTCATCGCGTCCTACCTCGCGTCGCACAAATGGACGCAGGGCGAGATCGGCATGGTGCTGTCGATCGGCACGATCAGCGCGATGGTCAGCCAGGTGCCGGGCGGCGCCGCCGTCGACGCGCTGAAGAACAAGAAAGGCGCGGCCGCATGGGCGATCGCGGCCATCATCCTGTCCGCGGTGCTGCTCGCGTCGAGCCCGACGATCGTGCCGGTGATCGCGGCCGAAGTGTTCCACGGCTTCGCGAGCTGCATGCTCGTGCCAGCGATGGCCGCGATCTCGTTCTCGCTGGTCGGCCGCGCCGACCTCGGCGACCGGCTCGGCCGCAATGCGCGCTGGGCGTCGATCGGCAGCGCGGTCGCGGCGGGCCTGATGGGGCTCACCGGCGAGTATTTCTCCGCGCGCGCGGTGTTCTGGCTGACCGCGGTGCTGGCGTTGCCCGCGCTGTTCGCGCTCGCGATGATCCAGCCGACGCACGAGGTGATCCCGCATGCGTCGACGCCCGACGATCACGACGAAGGCGAGGAGCGCGAGACGCTGCTCGAGCTGCTGCGCGATCGCCGGATGCTGATCTTCGCGGCATGCGTGGTGTTGTTCCACCTGTCGAACGCGGCGATGCTCAACCTCGCGGCGGGCGAAGTGACGGCCGGGATGGGCGAGAACGTGCAGCTCGTGATCGCCGCGTGCATCATCGTGCCGCAGGCCATCGTCGCGATGCTGTCGCCGTGGGTCGGCCGCTCCGCGCAACGCTGGGGACGCCGGCCGATCCTGCTGCTCGGCTTCTCCGCGCTGCCGGTGCGCGCGCTGCTGTTCGCCGGCGTGAGCAGCCCGTACCTGCTGGTACCGGTGCAGATGCTCGACGGCATCAGCGCGGCCGTGTTCGGCGTGATGCTGCCGCTGATCGCGGCTGACGTCGCGGGCGGCAAGGGCCGCTACAACCTGTGCATCGGGCTGTTCGGGCTCGCGGCCGGGATCGGCGCGACACTCAGCACGGCCGTGGCCGGCTATGTCGCCGATCACTTCGGCAACGCGATCAGCTTCTTCGGGCTCGCCGCGGCCGGCGCGCTCGCGGCGCTGCTGGTCTGGCTCGCGATGCCCGAGACGCGCGTCGAAAACGGCGATGCGACCACCGGCGAGCCGGCCGCCGCATCGTCCGAACAGGCGCACTGACGCGCTCGCACCGCACCCGATTCCAGGCCCGACACGATGGATACGATCAGGACACTCAACGAGGCCCGCCAGCAGATCCAGCAGTCGATCTTCGATCTGTTCAAGGGGCTGACCTTCGGTGAACGGCTCACGCAAGGCACGTTGATGGCGCTGCAGGCCGTCTGCGGCGCGTGCCTCGCGTACGCGATCGGCCGTGCGCTGCACACCGAGCAGGCGGTGTGGGCGGCGATCACCGCGATCGCCGTCACGCAGCACAACTATTCGGACACGATGTCGCTGTCGCGCGACCAGTTCATCGGCGCGATGATCGGCGGCCTGGTCGGCTTCGCGGGCGCAGCGCTCGGCGGCGACCGCCTCGTCGCCTATGCGCTTGCGGTCGCGATCACGATCGTCGGCTGCTGGTGCCTGAACGTCGGCAGCGCGGCACGGCTCGGCGGCGTGACCGCGACGATCGTGCTGCTGTTTCCGGGCAACGGCCCGCTATGGGACATTCCGCTGATGCGGCTCGGGGAAGTTGCGCTCGGCACCGTCTGCGCGCTGGCCGTGTGCTGGGCGATGTCGCGGATCGAGCGGCGCTGGTTCCGCCGGGCGGCGGACCAGAAGAAGTGACGCGGCTGCCGGGACGCACGGCCCCGGCAGCCGGATGAATCGATGATCGGCGGGAAACGCTACGGGCCGACCCGCAGCACGATGCCCGAGCCGATCTGCACGAGCAGATAGTCGCCGCCGACGCCGATCCAGTGATAGCCGCGCGGCGGCGGGCTCAGGTGATAGCCGCGCCAGTCGTCGACCACGTACTGGCGATCGCGGAATTCGTTCGGGAGCCGGTCGCCCTTGTGCCAGTCGCGACGCGGCTGATCGGCCCAGCGCGACGGTACGTCGTCGTCGCGATGCATCGCCTGGCCGGGCGGCATGTGCTTCGGGCCGTGGCCGCGCTGCATGCCGCGGTCACCGTGATTGCCGTGGTTGTCGTCGTTGCCGTGCCCCTGCGCCATCGCGGCAGGTGCCGCGACACCCGCCGCGATCAGCGCGGCCAGCATCATCCCGTGCATCTTCCTCATCGTTCTTTCCTCCGTGTCGTCACGTCGAATCGGAAACAACTGGACCTGCCCGGTCAAGACTAGCACACCCGCACGACCCGCCGTCACGCCGCCTGCTGCTGGTACTGGATCCGGTGCAGGTGCGCGTACAGTCCGCCATGGCGCAGCAGTTCGTCGTGGCTGCCCGTTTCGACGATCTTGCCGGCCTCGAGGACGAGGATCCGGTCCGCACGCTCGATCGTCGACAGCCGGTGCGCGATCACGAGCGTCGTGCGCCCTTCCATCAGCCGCTCGAGCGCGGCCTGCACGTGGCGCTCGGATTCCGAATCGAGCGCGGAGGTCGCCTCGTCGAGGATCAGGATCGGCGCGTCCTTGTAGATCGCGCGCGCGATCGCGAGCCGCTGCCGCTGGCCGCCCGACAGACGCATCCCGTTGCCGCCGACCAGCGTGTCGAGCCCGTCTGGCATCGCGGCGACCGCGTCGGCGAGGTTCGCGGCCTCGAGCGCCGCCTGCACGCGTGCGCGATCGGGCGTCTGGCCGTACGCGACGTTCGCGGCGATCGTGTCGTTGAACAGCACGACGTCCTGGCTGACCATCGCCATCTGGCCGCGCAGCGCGTGGATGTCGTAGTCGGCCACCGGCACGCCGTCGACCAGGATCGCGCCGCCCGTCGGATCGAAGAAGCGCGGCAGGAGGTTCACGAGGGTCGTCTTGCCGCTGCCCGACGGCCCCGCGAGCGCGATCATCTCGCCCGGCGCGACCTTGAACGAAATGCGGTCGAGCGTCGGCCGCTCGGATGCGCCGTAGTCGAACGACACGTCGCGGAATTCGATCTCGCCGCGCGCGTGCGGCAGCGCGCGGCCGCCGCCCTGCGGCTCGGCCGGCTCGTCGATCAGCCCGAAGATCAGTTCGGCGGCCGTCATCCCGCGCTGCAGCGGCTGGTTGACGTCGATCAGGTGCTTGAGCGGCGAAATCACCAGCAGCATCGACGTGACGAATGCGACGAAGCCGCCGACCGTCGTCTGGTCGTTGGACGACTGCACGACCGCGATCGTGATCACGACCGCGAGCGCGATCGACGCGAGGAACTGCGTGAGCGGCTGCGCGAGCCCGCCCGAGATCGTCATGCGCATCGCGTAGCCGCGCAGGCGCTTGCTCATCGTCGTGAAGCGGTCCATCTCGTACGCCTCGCCGTTGTGCACCTTGACGACCTTGTAGCCGCCGACCGTCTCCTCGACGATGTACGACAGCTCGTTCGTCAGCGTCTGGTGCTCGCGGTTCAGGCGGCGCAGGCGGCGGCTGATCTTGCTGACGAGCCAGCCGATGCCCGGCAGGATCACCGCGACGATCAGCGTGAGCCGCCAGTTCAGGTAGAACAGGTAGCCGAGCAGGAACACGACGGTCAGCGAGTCGCGCACGAGCGTGACCATCACGCCCGTGAGCACCGACAGGATCTGGTTGACCTCGAACACGATCGCGTTGATCACGGTGCTCGCGGTCTCGCGCTGGAAGAACGACGCGCCCGTGTGGAGCATCCGCTGGAACATCTCGAGCCGCAGCTGCAGCAGGATGCGGTTCGACACGTAGTTGAGCAGGTAGTTGGACGTGTACTGCGACACGCCGCGCACGAGCGCGAGGCCGATCACCGCGATCGGCACGTACCATTTCGCGCGGTCGCTGCCGTGCGAGCCGAAGCCGTGGTCGAGCAGCGGCTTGAGCAGCGCAGGAATCCCGGCTTCCGTGGCCGCGACGACGCCCATCGTCATCACGGCGAGCAGCACGATGCCGATGAGCGGCCGGATATACGGCCACAGGCGCTTGAGGACCGTGACCGGCGACGTACCGGTGCCGTCCATCGGTTTGCGAAGAGTGTTCTGGGTTTCCAAGGCAATCCTTCTTGAGCCGCGACGCGGCGCCCGGGGCATGGCTGCCCGGGATGCGCCCCGTCCGGCGGGTGCCGAAAAAGGCCCAACATTATAGCTGCACCGCCCCCGCCGGCACGGCCGTTGCCGAAGCGGCCGCCGGCCGGCGCGCGGGTATACTGCCGCTCACCGTTTTCTCCGCCTTTTCGACGATTTCATGGCAGAACCCACCCTCGGCGTCGCCCTCATCGCCCTCAACGCGGCCGCGCGGCTCGCGCAGTGCCTCGACGCGCTGACCTTCGCCAACGACGTCGTCGTGATCGACGGCGGCAGCACCGACGATACCGTCGCGATCGCCCGCGCGCACGGCGCCCGCGTGATCGTCGAGCGCGACTGGCCCGGCTTCGGCCCGCAGAAGAACCGCGCGCTCGACGCGCTCGACACCGACTGGATCCTGTCGCTCGACACCGACGAGGTGGTCAGCCCGGAACTCGCGCAGTCGATCCGCGCGGCCATCCGCACGCCGGCCGCGCAGGTCTACGCGCTCGACCGGCTGTCGAGCTTCTGCGGCCAGTGGATCCGCCACAGCGGCTGGTATCCGGACTGGGTGCCACGCCTGTTCCGGCGCGGCAGCGCGCGCTTTTCCGACGACCTGGTGCACGAACGGCTCGTGTTCGACACGCCCGCGCAGCGGCTGCCGGGCAAGCTGATGCATTATTCGTACGAGGATTTCGAAACCGTCGTGCGCAAGCTCGATGCATATTCGACGGCCGGCGCGCGCCAGCGCCGCGCGGCCGGCCAGCACGGCGGCTTCGGCAAGGCGCTCGCGCGCGGCGCATGGGCGTTCGTCAGGACCTACGTGCTGCGACGCGGGTTTCTCGACGGCCGGGCGGGCTTCATGATCGCCGTGTTCAACGCGGAAACGGTGTACTACCGGTTCCTGAAGCTCGGCCACGAAGCGGCCCGCTGAGCACGCCCCGCCCTGCCTCCCCCCTGACGCCGCCGGCATGCGGCCGGCCCGGCGTTACAATGCCGGGCTGCCCGCGTGCCATGCGCGCCCGAGCGCGGCGCCGCGCCACGCGCCACCGACACGACGACCACCGAATCCGACCGCCATGTTCTCCATCATCATCCCGACCTGGAACAACCTGCCGTACCTCAAGCTCGTCGTCGACAGCCTGCGCCGTCATTCGGCGTACGACCACCAGATCATCGTGCACGTGAACGACGGCTCGGACGGCACGCTCGACTGGGTGCGCAGCGAAGGCATCGAGCACACCGCGTCGCCGGCCAACATCGGCATCTGCCACGCGGTGAACCTGGCCGCCGCGCGCGCGACGCGCGACTACGTCGTCTACATGAACGACGACATGTACTGCTGCCCCGGCTGGGACGCGGCGCTCGCGCGGCGCATCGAGCAGATGCCGACCGACCTGTTCATGCTGTCCGGCACGATGGTCGAGCCGGTCGACACGCGCAACCCCTGCGTCGTCGTCAGCAATTTCGGCCGCGACGCCGAACAGTTCGACGCGGCCGGCCTCGTCGCGGCCACGCCGCGGCTCGCGCGCGCGGACTGGCTCGGCTCGACCTGGCCGCCGACGCTCGTGCACCGCGACTGGTGGAACCGCATCGGCGGCTACAGCAGCGAGCTGTCGCCGGGGATGAGCAGCGACAACGACTTCTCGATGAAATTCTGGGACGCCGGCTGCCGGATCTTCCTTGGCGTCGGCGACAGCCTCGTCTACCACTTCCAGCAGAAGAGCACCGGCAAGATCGTCAAGAACGACGGCCGCCGCCAGTTCCTCAACAAATGGGGCATGACGCAGGCCACGTTCGACCGCTATTACCTGCATCGCGGCGAACCGGCCGGCTCGCGCGTCGCGCTCGACACGCCGGCCGTCGAAGGGCGCCTGAAGCGCGCGCTGCTGCGCTCGCGGATCAAGCGCGCATTCAGCTGATCAGACCCCGGAAACGACGCGGAAACGGACGCCGCTTCGCGTATACTGCGCGCTTCGTCCCGGGCACTGCCGCCGCGGGGCGCGCGGCGCGCAGCACGGTGCCCGCATGCCGCATTCGTCCATTCGACAGGTTCCGATGCTTTCGTTTTCCGCTCCCGCCACGCGGCGCCTGACCGCCGCCCGCGCCTTCGCCGTCATCGCGCTCTGCATGGTGCCCGTCTCGACCGCGCTGACCAACGTGTTCTGCGGGCTGTTCGCGGCCGCGCTCGTGATCTCCCCCGAATTCTGGCGCGACCTGCGCTCGTTCGTCACCGAACCGGCATCGCTCGCCGCGCTGCTGATCCTCGCGGCGCTGGCCGCGAGCGTCGCCTATACGGTCGCGCCGCACCCGAAGGCGTGGAACTGGGTCGCCAAGTACGACAAGCTGCTGCTGCTGCCGTTTGCCGTACTCGCCTTCCGCCATTCGAACTGGGCGCCGATCGTGCGGCGCGCGTGGTTCGGCACGCTGTGCGTGATCCTGCTGCTGTCGACCACCAACTATCTCGGCCTGACCGCGATCGGGCCCGCGCATGCGACCGATCTGCCGCTGTCGCGCGCGTGGGTGTTCAAGAACCACATCGCGGCCGGCATGTTCGGCGCGCTGCTGTTCTATCAGGCCGCCGACCTCGCGCTGTCGGCCCGCACAGCGCTGTCGCGCGCCGCGTATGCAGCCGTCGCCGCGTGGTCGCTGATCAACGTGTTCGTGATGCTGCAGGGGCGCACCGGACAGCTCATCGCGCTGCTGCTGATCCTCGTCGTCGCGGTGCGTTTCGTGCTGCTGCTGCGCCGCCGGTCGGCATTGCGCGCGGGGCTCGCCGCCGGAGCGCTGGTCCTGGCCGGCGTCGCGCTCGTCGTCGCCGCGTGCACGGTGCACGACGGCCGCCTCGTGAAGGTCGTGACGGAAGTGCAGCAGTATCGGCAGACCGATGCGGCCACGTCGACCGGGCTGCGTCTCGAGTGGTACAAGAAGGGGCTCGAGCTGTACCGCCAGCGCCCCGTGATCGGCTACGGCTCGGGCGGTCTCGAGTTCGAGTTCCAGAAGCTCACGGCGGGCAAGACGGCCGCCGAAGGTCAACTCACGTCGAACCCGCATAACGAATACCTGCTGATGGCCGTACAGCTCGGCACGCTCGGCGTACTGCTGTTCCTGAACCTGATCGTGCAGATCGCGCGCGGCAGCCGCACGCTCGACCCGCGTTCGCAGCACTTGCTGCTCGCGTGGCTCGCGATCTTCGCGATCGGCAGCCTTGCGAATTCGCTGCTGCTCGATTTCGCCGAAGGTCACCTGCTGGTGCTGCTCGCCGGCATCCTGCTCGGCTGCGCCGAGCGCGGCGAAGCGCTGCCGCGCGAGACGTCGGCGATCCGGCGCAGCGCGTAACCCGCTCCGCCTCGCACCGGACCGGCGCGGGGCGCGGCCGGATCGGCTCGATGGCGACACACGCGCGGCCGCGCGCCATCGACGCGACGCGTCGCCACGCTCCGCTTGTCTAATCAGGAAACGCCGGCTTTCGCGCGTCAGTCCGAGCGCGCGCGATGCAGCCGCGACGTGTCGACGACCGTGTCGGCGGCGCCCGGCGGATTCAGCCCGAGCATCTCCGCCGCCGCCGCCTTCACACGCTGCGTGCCAAGATTGACGAGGCAGTCGCTATGGCTGTCGACGTGGCGCTCGCAGCCCTCGTGCCGGCACGGCACGCAATCGCCCTCACCCTGCAGCAGCCACACGTTGCCGTGCCGCGCGGAGCCGCGCAGCGCCCACGGGTTTTCGGTCGGCGGCCAGTGCTGCGGCCACGGCCCCCAGCGCACCGGGTCGGACGGACCGAACAGCGCGATCGTGTCGGTGCCCGTCGCGGCCGCGACGTGCGTCGCGCCCGTATCGGGCCCGATGAACAGCCGCGCGCGCCGCACCAGCTCCGCACTTTCGCCAAACGTCAGACGGCCGACCAGGTTCAGCACGTCGCCGCCCGCCTCGGCCGCGACCTGCTCCGCGTACTCGCACTCGCGATCGGCCGGGCCGCCCGACAGCGCGATCGCGAACCCCTGCGCGCGCAGCCATTCGATCATCTCGACCCAGCCTTCAAGCCGCCATTGCTTGTAGCGGAACATCGGATACGGATGCAGCACGACGAGCGGCTTGCCGTCGCGGATGGCCGGCGACTCCGCGAGCCACGCGTCGAATCGCGCGCGCCGCGCGGGATCGTCGCCGATGCCCGGCGCGACGACCTCGGACACCGGCTCGATGCCGATCACCGGCGCGAGCGCCAGCGTGCTGACGACCGTATGCGCGGACTCGTGGTGATTGATCGCAATGCCGTTCAGCATCATCCGCGTAAGCAGCGTGACACGGTTCGGATCGACGAGGCCGACACGCTTGCGGCCGGCGAACCAGCTATAGAAGCGCGGCCGGTCGGAGCTCAGTGCCGCGCACGCGAGATCGTAGCGGCGCCACATCGACAGCGCATCGCGCAGCCGCTCCGGGAACCCGGCGCGCTGCGCGACGACGATCACGCGCCGCACGTCGGGGTTGTGCTCCAGCACGCCCTCGGTGCCGCGAAACACCAGCATGTCGATCTGTGCATCGGGCCAGCGCGCCTTCAGCGAACGCACGAGCGGCGTCGTCAGCAGCACGTCGCCGATGCGGCGCGGTGCGGCGACGAGGATGGTTCTGGGCGGGCGGGCGGAAGAAAACAGGGCCACGGCGATCGTTCCGTCTAGCTGGCTGGACAAGGCTCGCAATGTACAGGATTTTGCGGCCGATGGCGTGGCGCCGGGGCGCGGGCTTCGGGTGTGGGTGGCACGTCTCGGCGGCGGCCGGTAGCCGGTGCCGCCCTTTGCGGCAACGCGGCAACGACGCGACGCTCGCGACGCGGCCTGCGGCCTCTGCTTCTCCTTGCGCGCGTTTGCTCCCGCTTGCCCGTCCAATGGCAGTGCCGGCAATGCCGGCGCCGCCCGCGTTCCGGGCCGCTACGAAACGATCGCGCCAACCCCGGGTGCCGCGAGCGTGATACCCGGCAGCGGCATCGCGGCGCTCGTCGCGTCGCCGGCCTGCCCGGCCGGCGTCAACAGATGCAGCACCGCGCGCTCGAGCGCGTCGACGCCGATCGCATCGACCGTCGCGCCGGCCCGCAGGATCACGTGCGGCACGCCGAGCGGATGCCAGCGCAGGTATTTCTCGGGACGGTCCTCGAACAGCCCGGCGACCGGCACGCCGAGCGCCGACGCGAGATGCACGGGGGCGCTGTCGGCCGACACGATCGCGTCGAGCAGGCTCGCGGCGGCCACCAGTTCGACCACCGACGATGGCGTGACGTGCCGGGCGTTCACGTCCCGCCACGCGTCGCCGTCGGTGTCGGCACCGGCCGACACGGCGGGGTCGCGGAACACGATCACATCGGCGACCGGCGCGAGCCGCCGGCCGAGGTCGCGCCAGCGATCGGCCGGCCAGCGCCGCTCGGCCGCCTTGTTCGAGACGAACAGCCCGACGCGCGGTTTCGTGCGCGGCCCGAGCAGCCGATACCACGTGTCCTGCAGCGCGCGGTCCGGGTGGACGGACAGCGCGAGACCGTCGAGACCGGTGCGGCCGAGTTCGGGCACGAGCCGGAATCCCGACAGCGCTTCATGGCATATCGGCCGCGACGCGACATGTTCGGGCTGGCGATCGTCGAATTCGGAATCGGCATCGTGCCAGCGGCAATCCTTCACGCCGAGCTGCCGCGCGAACTGGATGCTGCTGCAATGCATGCCGCCGTTCGGCACGACCACGAGATCGAACCGCAGGCGGCGCAGCCGGCGCACGAGCCGCAGCCGGTCGAAAAATGCGCGCATCCGTCCGGGGCGGTCGTTGCGCTCGCACTGACGGCTGTACACATACGTGTGGACCGTGTGCACGTCCGGGTTGCCGGCCAGCGCGGCCGCGTTGTAGCGGTTCGCGACCACGTGCAGTTCCGCGTCCGGCCAGCGCTGTTTCAGCGCGCCGAGGAAAGCGGTCGTGCACAGCATGTCGCCCAGAAAATCAATCCGGATCACGAGGATCCGCCGCGTCGGTTTCCCGTTGGCCATTGTCTTGGTCCAGCTATCGGCATTTTTATCGTCGCGTACCGACCGGCATCCTGGCGCCCCCGTCCGTGCCGGCCATGTCGCGTGGTCGCTCGCGGCACCGCGCTGCATGGCGCGCCGCGTGGAACCATCCCCGTTTTCAAGCGCGCGATGCCGCCTGGCCCGCGGACGGCGCCGCATCTGCGTCGTGCGCGACGGATTGTATAGCGTCCGGATGACAGTCCCAAGCATCCGCCAAAATGAAAACGGCCCGCCGCACCGCACGATGGCGATGCGACGGGCCGCGGATGCGACACCGTCAGGTGGGGACGCGGTCAGTACGTGATTTCGACGACGCTGCCGTCGAATGTCGCGCGCAGCTCCGCGAGCAGCGTGTCGCTCGGCTTCACGCGCCACGCGTCGCCAAGACGCATTTCGCCCTGCGCGCGCGCATTGCGGTAGTGAACCTGGACCGCGAGCCCGTTCGGCAGCGGTGCCTGCGGGCGACGGCCGCCGTCGCGCCCGCCGCCGCGCGGCGCGGGCGCCTCGACCGCGGGCGCGGCCGCCGGATCGTCCTTCGACACGTGCGGCTCGAGCACGCGGCGCAGCGCCGCCGCATCGGCATTACCGTTCATCGTGAGCCGCACCGCCTGCGCGTAGCGGCTGCGCGCGCGCTCGAGATCCATCACCGTGTCGGCCGTGAAGCGGATGCCGCCGGTGAACGCGTCGTTGCGCGCCTGCCCCTGCACGATCAGCAGCTCGTCTTCCTTGAACAGCGCCTTGTTCGCCTCGAACTGCTCGTTGAAGATCGTGATCTCGCACTGGCCCGAACCGTCGTCGAGCAATGCGATCAGCATCTTGCCGCGTTGGGTCATCTGCGTGCGCAGCGACGCGATGATGCCCGCGACGAGCTTGTCGCGCCCTTCCTTCAGGTCCCCGACCTTCTGCCGCACGAACCGGCGCACTTCGTCGCGATACGCGTCGAACAGGTGGCCTGACAGGTAGAAGCCGAGCGCGCCCTTCTCTTCCTGCAGGCGGCGCTTGTCGTCCCACGCGGGTTCGTCGACGAGCGCATGCGCGTGCGGCGACTCGGCCCCCATGTCGAACAGGCCAGCCTGCATCGCGTTCGCCGCGGCCTGCTCGGCCGCTTCCATCGCGAGCGGCACCGACGCGAGCATCTGCGCGCGGTTCGCGTTCAGCGAATCGAACGCGCCGGCGCGGATCAGCGCCTCGACCGTGCGGCGGTTGACGACGCGCCGGTCGATCCGCTCACAGAAGTCGAACAGGTCGCTGAACGGCTTTTCCTCGCGCGCACGCAGGATTTCCTCGATCGCGTTCTGGCCGCTGCCCTTCACTGCGCCGAGGCCGTAGCGGATCGTGCGCGAGCGCTTGCCGTCGGCTTCGGCGACCGGCTCGAACCGGTAATGCGACTGGTTGATGTCCGGCGGCAGCACCGCGAGGTTGTTCACGACGCAGTCGTCGAACAGGATCTTCACCTTGTCGGTGTCGTCCATCGCGAGCGTCATGTTGGCCGCCATGAATTCGGCCGGATGGTGCGCCTTCAGCCACGCGGTGAAATACGCGAGCAGTGCGTAGGCCGCCGCGTGCGACTTGTTGAAGCCGTAGCCCGCGAACTTCTCCATCAAGTCGAAGATCTCGTCGGACTTCTCGCGCGTGAGGCCGTTCTTCGCCGCACCCTCGGCGAAGATCTCGCGGTGCTTGGCCATCTCCTCGGGCTTCTTCTTGCCCATCGCGCGACGCAGCAAGTCGGCGCCGCCGAGCGAGTAGCCGCCGATGATCTGCGCCATCTGCATCACCTGCTCCTGATAGACCATGATGCCGTAGGTCTCTTTCAGGACGGGTTCGACGCGCGGATCCGGATAGTCGACCTTCTCGCGGCCGTGCTTCCGTGCGCAGAAGCTCGGGATCAGGTCCATCGGGCCCGGACGGTACAACGACACGAGCGCGATGATGTCCTCGAAGCGGTCGGGCTGCGCGTCCTTCAGCATGCCCTGCATCCCGCGGCTTTCCAGCTGGAACACGGCGACCGTGTTGGCCTTCTTCAGGATCTGGAACGATGCCGGATCGTCGAGCGGCACCTGCGCGAGCGACCAGTCGGCCTTCGACGCATCGAGGCGCCGGATGTAGCGCTCGGCCCAGTCGAGGATCGTCAGGGTCGTGAGACCCAGAAAGTCGAACTTCACGAGGCCGACGGCTTCGACGTCGTCCTTGTCGTACTGGCTGACGACGCCGCCGTCGTCGCCCTGCGTGTACAGCGGACAGAAATCGGTCAGCTTGCCGGGCGCGATCAGCACGCCGCCCGCGTGCATCCCGACGTTGCGTGTCAGGCCCTCGACGCGCTGCGCGAGGTCGAGCAGCTGGTGCACTTCGTCCTCGTGGTCGTAGCGCTCCTGCAGTTGCGGCTCTTCCTTCATCGCGTCGGCGATCGTCACGTGCTTGCCCGGCTTGAACGGGATCAGCTTCGCGACGCCGTCGGTGAACATGTAGCCGAGATCGAGCACGCGGCCGATGTCGCGCACGGCCGCCTTCGCGGCCATCGTGCCGAAGGTGGCGATCTGCGACACGGCGTCCGCGCCGTATTTCTCCTTCACGTACTGGATCACGCGATCGCGGCCGTGCTGGCAGAAGTCGATGTCGAAGTCGGGCATCGACACGCGCTCCGGATTCAGGAATCGCTCGAACAGCAGGTTGTAGCGCAGCGGGTCCAGATCGGTGATGCCGAGCGCGTACGCGACCAGCGAACCGGCACCCGAGCCGCGGCCCGGGCCGACCGGCACGCCGTTGTTCTTCGCCCAGTTGATGAAGTCGGCAACGATCAGGAAGTAGCCCGGGAAGCCCATCTTCGTGATGGTCCCGCACTCGAATTCGAGCCGCTTGTAGTACGTGTCGCGCTGCGCGTCACGCTCCGCGGCATCCGGATACAGCTGTTCGAGGCGCTTCTCGAGCCCTTCCTTCGACAGCTGGACCAGGTAGTCGTCGAGCGACATGCCGTCCGGCGTCGGGAACAGCGGCAGCTTCGGCTTGCCGAGCTCGAGCTTCAGGTTGCAGCGCTTCGCGATCTCGACCGTGTTCGCGATCGCCGACGGCAGGTCGGCGAACAGCGCGGCCATGTCGTCCTGCGTGCGGAAGTACTGGTCGGTCGTGAAGCGCTTCTGGCGCCGCGGATTCGCGAGCATGTCGCCTTCCGAGATGCACACGCGCGCTTCGTGCGCGGTGAAATCGTCGTCGGTCATGAACTGCGTCGGATGCGTCGCGACGACCGGCAGCTTCAGCGACGCGGCGAGCGTCGCAGCCTGCTGGATGTACGCCTCGGCGCCCGGCTGGCCGTAACGCTGCAGCTCGATGTAGAAACCGCCCGGGAACACCTTCGCCCAGCGCTCGGCATGACGGCGCGCGGCTTCCTCGTTGCCGGCCGCGAACGCGAGCCCGATATCGCCCTGCTGCGCGCCCGACAGCGCGAGCAGCCCTTGCGACAGTTCGCCGTCGAGCCAGCTCGCGTCGAGTTCCGCGCGGCCGCGGTACTGGTTCGTGAGCCACGCCTTCGACAGCAGCTCGCACAGGTTCAGGTAGCCGACCTTGTCCTTCACCAGCAGCAGCAGGCGCGACGGTTTGTCGCGATCGTCCGGATTGGTGATCCAGACGTCGCAGCCGGCGATCGGCTTGATGCCCTTGCCGCGGGCTTCCTGGTAGAAACGGACGAGGCCGAATGCGTTGCCAAGATCGGTGAGGGCGAGCGCGCCCTGGCCGTCTGCGGCCGCCGCCTGGACGATGTCGTCGAGACGCACGATGCCGTCGGCAATCGAGAATTCGGAGTGAACGCGAAGATGGACGAAGCGGGGATCTGACATGGGCGTTATTGTAGCCGCGTCGTCGCGCAGGCTGCCCAAAAAATCCCCGCGCCCGGCCGTTCGGCCGATGCCCGCGACGTCGGCCGAACGCTCAGGTGCCGGCGCATGCGCAGTTTGCGGGATAATACGGGTTTTCGAATCATCGCCCCGGCTTCGCACCCTTTTTTGCGGGGCCGCCGTGCGCCCGCCGCACGGCCGCGGCCGTTTTCCGTCGGACCATCATGACCATCGTCAACCTCGCCGCCTACCACTTCGTGTCGCTCGACGCGACCGAGCAATGGCGCCCGCTCGTCACCGCGCGCTGCAACGAACTCGGCCTGCGCGGCACGATCCTGCTCGCGCCGGAAGGCATCAACCTGTTCATCGCCGGCCCGCGCGAAGCGGCCGATGCGTTCATCGACTACATCCGCCACGATCCGCTGTTCGAAGGCAAGTTCGCGACGCTGCAGTTCAAGGAGAGCCTGTCCGATTCGCAGCCGTTCCGGCGGATGCTCGTGCGCCTGAAGCGCGAGATCATCACGATGAAGAAGCCGGCGATCCAGCCCGAGCTCGGCCGCGCGCCGTCGGTCGACGCGCGCACGCTGAAGGCGTGGCTCGACCGCGGCCACGACGATGCCGGCCGCCCGGTCGTGATGCTCGACACGCGCAATGCATTCGAAGTGGACGTCGGCACGTTCGACGACGCGCTCGACTACCGGATCGACAAGTTCAGCGAGTTCCCGGAAGTGATCGACACGAACCGCGCCGATCTCGAGGGCAAGACGGTCGTGTCGTTCTGCACCGGCGGGATCCGCTGCGAGAAGGCGGCGATCCACATGAAGGAAATCGGCATCGAGAACGTGTACCAGCTCGAGGGCGGAATCCTGAAGTATTTCGAGGAAGTCGGCGGCGCGCACTATCACGGCGACTGCTTCGTGTTCGACTACCGCACCGCGCTGAACCCGCAGCTGCAGCCGACCGAGAACGTCACGTGCTTCGCGTGCCGCGCGGTCGTCACGCCGGAAGCCCAGCAATCGCCGAGCTACGTGCCCGGCAAGTCGTGCCCGGCCTGCGCGCAGGCAGCCAGCGCCGCCGCGTAAGCGCGCGTCGCTCCGCGCCCCGATGAACGGCTACCGCGGCCGCTTCGCGCCGTCGCCCACCGGCCCGCTGCATTTCGGCTCGCTGGTCGGTGCGCTCGCGAGCTGGCTCGACGCGCGTGCACACGGCGGCGCGTGGCTCGTGCGCATCGAGGACATCGACGGCCCGCGCACGGTGCCCGGTGCCGCCGACGACATCCTCGCGACGCTCGCGCATTTCGGCATGACGCCCGACGAGCCGCCCGTCTGGCAAAGCACGCGCGATGCCGCCTATGCGGCCGCGCTCGAACGGCTCGTCGCCGCGGGGCTCGTCTACCCGTGCGGCTGCACGCGCAGGGAAATCGCCGATTCGCTGCGCGCCGCGCACGAGCGCCACACGACGCTCGCGTACCCGGGCACCTGCCGCTCCGGCCTGCACGGCAAGCCCGCGCGTGCATGGCGGCTGCGCGTGCCGGACGGCGCCGATGCGATCGTCACGTTCGACGACCGCTGGCAGCACATGCAAGCGCAGAACCTCGCGACCGACGTCGGCGATTTCGTGCTGAAGCGTGCGGACGGCCAATGGGCGTATCAGCTCGCGGTCGTGGTCGACGATGCCGACGCTGGCATCACGCACGTCGTGCGCGGCGCCGACCTGCTCGATTCGACCGCGCGCCAGATCTATCTGCAGCGCTGTCTCGGCGTGCCGACGCCCGACTACCTGCATGTGCCCGTCGTCGTCGATGCGAACGGCGAAAAGCTCAGCAAGCAGACGGGTGCGATCGCGCTCGAACGCGACGATCCGCTGCCGGCGCTGCGGGCGGCCGCCGCGCATCTCGGCCTTGCGGCCGATGGCGACCCACCGGGCGATACGCTGGATGCGTTCTACGCGGCCGCGACCGATGCGTGGGCACGGCGCTTCGGGCCGCGCGCCGGTTGAATCGCCCGCAGGCCGCCTCTCGCCCCTTCGCCATCGTCTCGCCCAATGAAAAACGGGCACATGCTCATCGCATGCACCCGCTTGTGCGGCAGCGCTCGCGCGCCGCACCGACCGCCTGAACCGCCCGCTTACGCCGACGGCTTGCGCGGCATCCCGAACCCGCCGAGCAGCGCGGCGACCTGACGCTTCGGCCCCTTCTTCTCGGGCTGCTGCGCGGACTTCGTCTCTTCCGGCTGCGTCGCCGGTGCCGACGGTTCGTACGGCTTCAGGAAGAAATCGTCGACCGGCGCCTCGTGGCGACGGTGATGGCCGCGCTCGGAACCGCCCGAACGACGCCCCGACGCACCGCGATGCTCGTCGCGCTCGCGCCGGCCGCCGCGATCGCCGCTACGCTCACCGCGCTCGCTACGCTCACCGCGCTCACTGCGCTCGCCGCCACGGTCGTCTTGACGATGACGCGCCGGCTTGTCGAGCGCGAGCGTCTGCACGTCGAGCGGACGCTTGATCAGATTTTCAATATCGGCGAGCTGCTTGCGCTCGTTCGGGCTGCACAGCGACAGCGCATCGCCCGTCGCGCCCGCGCGGCCCGTGCGGCCGATCCGGTGCACGTAGTCTTCCGCGTTGAACGGCAGGTCGAAGTTGATCACGGCCGGCAGTTCGGCGATGTCGAGACCGCGCGCGGCCACGTCGGTCGCGACCAGCGCCTCGATCTCGCCGCGCTTGAACGCGTCGAGTGCCTGCATCCGCTCGATCTGCGTCTTGTCGCCGTGGATCGCCGATGCGACCACGCCGTCGCGCTCGAGGTTGCGGGCCAGCCGGCTCGCGCCGATCTTGCTGTTGCAGAACACGATCACCTGCTTGAGCCCGCGATCGCGCAGCAGTTGCACGACGGCGGCCTGCTTGTCGCCTTCGGCGACGTCGTAGACGATCTGCGTGACGTTCGCGTTGGTCGAGTTGCTGCGCGCGACCTCGATCGTCTGCGGGCTGCGCAGGTAGGTCGACGCGAGCTTCTTGATTTCGCCCGAGAACGTCGCCGAGAACAGCAACGTCTGGCGCTCCTTCGGCAGCAGGTTCAGGATGCGCTGCAGGTCGGGCAGGAAGCCCATGTCGAGCATCCGGTCGGCTTCGTCGAGCACGAGGATCTGGACCTGGCCGAGGTTCGCGGTCTTTTGCTGCACGTGGTCGAGCAGGCGGCCCGGCGTCGCGATCAGGATCTCGACGCCGCGGCGCAGCTCGGCCATCTGCGGATTCATGTCGACGCCGCCGAACACGACCGCGCTGCGCAGCGGCGTGTGCTTCGCGTACGCGTGCACGTTCGCGGCGACCTGGTCGGCGAGTTCGCGGGTCGGCGTGAGGATCAGCGCGCGCACCGGGTGGCGCGCCGGGGACGCGCTCGTGTTGGCCTGCGGCAGCAGCCGCTGGATGATCGGCAGCGAGAAGCTCGCGGTCTTGCCGGTACCCGTTTGCGCGGCGCCCATGACGTCGCGGCCGGCGAGCACGACCGGAATGGCCTGCGCCTGGATCGGCGTCGGCGTCGTATAGCCCTGCTCCGCAATGGCTTTCAGGATATCGGCGGCGAGGCCGAATTGATCGAAGGTTGCGTCGGCTGGCTTGGCGACAGAATCGGACATGGTGGCGTTTCGCTCAAAAGGCGCGGCGGGGACATCGTGCGTCAGGCCGGCCGGGCCTGCGCTCATCTCATTTCGGAAGTAGACGGAGCCGCGGCGCGCCGCGCGGCGCCGCTCTGGCGCTTGGGACCGGTTCGATTCGAACAGCGGGCGCCACAGGCCGTGCGGACTCCGTTCGGCGCGAATGCCGGCGGAAAGGGGCGTATTGTAGCACTGCGCGGCCATCTGTCCGTGACAACACCGCGAACAGCCCCGATGGCGGTTCGCGGCATGCGCCGGCAGGCTGGGCGCGGGCGATGCGTTGGGCAGTCGGACTATCCCCATCGGCCGACGGCCGGTATTCGGGGTCAAATCCCGGTCACGTCGATCGAACAATCACCAGGCGGCCAGCGAGTCCGGGACGCGGCCCGAGCCACCGTCGGGTTCGGGACCCTACCCGGCTGGCCGCGCCGGTTGCGGCGATCGGCACGCTCGCATGACGCATCCGATCGCGCGCAGCGCTCAGCCCTGGTTCTTTTTCTTCTTCTCGACCTGCACGCAGTCGCCAAGCAGCGGTGCCGCATGCGGGTCGGCGATCTCGTCGCGCAGCGTCCCTTCCTTGCCCTTCGTCCACCATGTATAGCGTCCGGCCTGGTAGCGCACGCCCGATGCCGAAACGGTGTCGACGAACAACAGCTGCTGCCCGTTGACCGGCACCAGCGCGAAGCTCTGGCCGTTGCCCGCGCGCCAGTACGACACGCGTACCGGCTGCTTCTGGTTCGCGCACTGATAGACGGTCTGCTGGCGCGCATCGGCGTCGATTTCCTCGACGGTCAGTTGCGCGGCATGCGCGACGGAAACGGCGGTGCCGGCCAGCGCGAGCGCGGTGACGGTTTGGCGAATCATGCAGGTCCTCTCACGGGACGGGTGACAGCGCGCCCTCGCGGGGCGCGCTGTCATCGTTGGTCATGTGTCGATGGTTGGTCGCTCAGGGATCGATGACGTCGGCGCACGCGTCGGTCGGCGCGGCCGCCACATGGCCGACGACCGGCACGATCTTCAGCCCGGCCGACACGACCCGGCACGGCGCGGCCGCGAGGCCGCACCCCGCGAGACTCGCGACCAGCGCCAGCGCGGCGCCGAGCTTCCCGATACGTCCGATCCGCCGCAATGCCGACGCCATCTTTCTCTCCTGGTCCGGTCAGCACGCCGACACGGGCCGCACGGCCGCCGCGGCGCGCTTCGCGCGTTCGCGGGCTTCGTCGACGGTCGCGCCGGTCGCGAGCGCGACGCCCATGCGCCGCTTCGCAAAGCTTTCCGGCTTGCCGAACAGGCGCAGGTCGGCGCCCGGCACGGCCAGCGCGTCGCGCACGCCCTCGAACGCGATGCCGCGCTCGTCGAGCCCGCCGTAGATCACCGCCGACGCGGCCGGCGAACCGAGTGTCGGATCGACCGGCAGCCCGAGAATCGCGCGCGCGTGCAGTTCGAACTCCGACTGGCGTTGCGACGCGAGCGTGACGAGGCCGGTATCGTGCGGCCGCGGGCTCACCTCGGAGAACCAGACGTCGTCGCCGCGCACGAACAGCTCGACGCCGAACATCCCGCGCCCGCCGAGCGCCTCGGTCACCCGGTGCGCGATCTCGCGCGACTTTTCCAGCGCGAGCGCGCTCATCGGCTGCGGCTGCCACGATTCGACGTAGTCGCCCGCCACCTGCACGTGGCCGACCGGCTCGCAGAAGTAGGTGCACGTCTCGAGCGTCGCCGGGTCGATCGCACGCACCGTCAGCTGCGTGATCTCGTAGTCGAAATCGATGAAGCCCTCGACGATCACGCGGCCGTGGTTCACGCGGCCACCCGCCATCGCGTAGTCCCACGCGGGCTTCACGTCGGCTTCGGTCCGCACGACCGACTGCCCCTTGCCCGACGACGACATCACCGGCTTCACGACGCACGGCATGCCGATCTGCGCGACGGCCGCGCTGAACGCGTCGAACGACTCCGCGAACGCGTACGGCGAAGTTGCCAGCCCGAGCTCCTCGGCCGCGAGCCGGCGGATGCCTTCGCGGTTCATCGTGAGCTGCGTCGCGCGTGCGGTCGGGATCACCTCGGCCAGGCCGGCCGCCTCGATCGCCGCGAGCGCGTCGGTCGCGATCGCCTCGATCTCCGGCACGATCAGGTGCGGACGCTCGGCCTCGACGACCGCGCGCAGCGCGGCGGCGTCGGTCATGTCAATCACGTGCGCACGATGCGCGACCTGGTGGCCCGGCGCGTCCGGGTAGCGGTCGACCGCGATGACTTCGACGCCGAGCCGCTGCAACGCGATGATGACTTCCTTGCCGAGTTCGCCCGCGCCGAGCAGCATGACGCGCGTGGCCGAGGGAGAAAGCGGCGTACCGAGCCGCTGACCGATCTGCATGTGATTTCCCGCTGGTTCTGTTGGAGGACGAAAACGGCTTCGATGTTAACACGCGCACCCCACGCGCACCCGCACCGGTTCGGCCGGTTTCGTCGCGCCGCTGCCCCGCCGCGCGCGGCCCGCGGGCGGGCTGCGAACGTTTTCACGCGCGAAGTGTCGGCTCGCCTCGCGCGGGGCGGGTGCGTTACTCTTACGCCTTGATCAGAATCCGATGAGGAACGAGGCTCATGTCCCACCTGTCCGCAGCCGCACGCGCACGCACCGGCCTGCTTCGCCCGTTGCGCGCGCCGCTCTGCACGCTGACGCTTGCCACGCTTCTCGCCGCCTGCGCGATGCCGACCCACCCCGATTCCGCCGCCCCCGCACCCGACCCGTACAACCCCGCCGCCGTCCAGCTGCTCGACGACACGAGCTGGGAGCTCACGAGCTGGCTGAACGCCGACGGCACGCCGCGCACGATTCCGCACGGCGACAACGGCGAGCCGATCAAGCTCGCGCTGTCCACTGAATCGGGCGTCCGGCGCGCCAGCGGCTTTTCGGGCTGCAACCGCTACATGGGTACCTATGCGCTCAAGAACGGCCTGCTGAGCTTCGGGCCGCTCGCCGGCACGCGCATGGCATGCCCGAACGCGCTCGGCGGCCAGCTCGAGCACGCGTACCTCGATGCGCTCGCGCACATCGGGAAGACCGGCGTGCAGATGCGCGAGCCGCAGCAATTGCAGATCGTGACCGAAGCCGGCGCGACGCTGACCTTCACGCGCCGGAGCCCCTGATGCAGCGCGCGGGCGAAGGCCGCCCGGCCGCCTTCGCCACGCGCGGATCCCGGACGCATGCGTCCCGCCGCATGAAAGCGCATCGACGCCTTCATGCTGCCTTAGAGTCCTGTTCGCCGGCCGGTTAAACTCGGCGGGTCGCGCACCGCGCTCCCGCCCTCTTCCTGTTTCATCAAAGCATGCACACGGTTGTCTTCGGCTGGTTCGGCATCTCCGCCGTCTGGTTCCTCCTTCTCTTCTGGCGTCTCGTTCAGGCGATGCTGCCCGGCGGCGGCGGACTCGCCGGGCGCGGCTCGATTCGCCTGTGGCTCGGCTTCGCGGCCGTGTTCGTCGCAAGCTGCGCGCTGACGAGCCCGTTGTCGGGCCCCGACACGAATGCGCTCGGCCACGCGTTCTCGAACGGCTTCGCGCATCTGCTCGGCCCGATCGGCACGCCGGTCGCGATGGTCGTGCTGTTGTTCGCGGGCCTGCCCTGGCTGACCGGCATCGGCTGGCGGCAGTTCGCCGCGTGGGTCGACACGTCGTTCGGCGTGAAGCTCGCGCGTGACGTCGACGACGACGATGTGCGCGGCGTCGCCGACCTGCCGCGCAGCGCGCTGCACCGCGACGACGACATCGTGCAGCCGACCACCGCCCATACCGTCAACTCGATGGCGCCGCGGCAGAACGGCCGGTATTCGCGCCCGACGCTTTGGAAACCCGATCCGCAGGCCCGGCCGACGCCGCGCAGCAAGGCCGCGCCGCGTCCGCTCGCGGAGCCGGTCGCGCCGTCGGGCTGGCTGAAGCCGACGCCGGCCAGTCGCATGCCCGCGCCGCCCGCACCGGGCACGACGAGTGCGATGCCGCCCCCGACGACCGGCAGCACCGCCAGCCTCGCGCGCGCCGCCGCGAACGCACAGGTAGCGCGCCCCAACCCGGCCCCGCTTCCGGCCGGGTTCGAGCCGGTTCGGCCGCAACCGGCCACCGCGCGACCGGCCGCGGCCGCGCTGAAGCAGCCGGCCGCGCCGCGCACCGCGGTCACGCCGCGCCCGGTCGGCGCGACACCGCCGCGCACGCCCGCGCGCCCAGTCACCCCGGCAACGGGAGCCGGCGCCGCCGGCCAGTCGCCGGATGCGGCACGACGCCGCCCCGCGCCGCCGACACCGGCACGCGCGCCGCTCTACGCGTGGGTGCAACAGCCCGCGGAGCCGATCACGCCGGCGCCGAGCGTTCACGACACGCTACGCTCCATCGAGGCCAGCACCGCGCAGTGGGCGGCGCTGGACGGTGTACGGTCGGCCGATGCGTCGCCGGCGCCGGCCGCCGCAGCGACCGAGGCCGGCTCGGTTGCCGCGGCAGGCAGCGTGGCCGCGTCGGCATCGACGGCCGTACCGGCCGCGGTCGTTCCGGATGCGCATCAGGTCGCCCCCCACGACGCAGGCCGTCCGGACGCGCTCGCCGCCGCGCCGGCGGCATACGACGACGACCCACCGATCGTGCTGGATGCGTTCATGCCGGCCGAGTCGAGCCTGCGCGCGCCTGCTGTTGATGCAGTCGATACCGGCACCCCGGCGTTCGGTGAGACGGCGCGGCATGCCATGTCTGATCTCGGCAGCGAGGCCAATGCGCCGACGCGTCATGCGGACGGCGAGCATCGGCATGACGCCGATGTCGCTGCCGCGCCGGTATTCGATGCGCCGATCGACTTCGCGCCATGGGAAGACATCGTCAGCCAGCCGGTTTCCGGATTCGGCGCGTTGCACCCAAGCCCGGTTGCCGCACCGCTGTCGGGCACGGGCGAGCCGGTGACGGCACCCGCGGCCGTCGAAGCGCCTGCGGCCGTCGTCGCACCGACGGCAAGCGACACGGGTCACCCCGTCGATGCGAGGGATGCGGCAACGGCCGCCGGGATCGTCGGCCAGTTCCAATCGCAATCCGCGCATCCTGCCGATACCGCCGTAGCGGTCGACGCGAAACAAGACGCAACCGCAACCCCCGACGGCGTGAAGCCCGTCCAGCAGGTTGCGCCGATCACGCGCCTCCCCGCGTCGTCGGGCGCTGCAACGCCGGCGCGTCCGCTGGCCGACGCGATGCCCGTCGCAGCGGCAACGACGGCGTCCTTGGCCGCTTCGAATCCCGCACCGGCCGACGCCGTGACGGGAACGGTCTGGAACGCAGCGGAACAGCAGGCCGGCGAAGCCGCGCCGTTGCCCGCAGACACGCAACGTGCGACGCCGCCGACGCCTGCGGCGTCGACCTCCTCGAGCACTGAACCGGCTTGCGCGAATGGCACTGCGCCCGTGTCGTGGTCGAAGCCGTTGCCCGCGGAACCCTTCGCGGCAGCGCAGACGGCCTCGGCAGCTGGCGCGTCGTCGCCTGTCGGCACCGCGCCCGGTTCTGCTGCGCCGGCACCGGCGAACATCTCGGACAGCACGCCTGTCACCGCCACACGTTCGTTTGCCGGCGTAACGAACACGGCGTCCGGTTCGCTGTCGCAACCGGCCGCATCGGCAGCACCCGTTGCCTCGGTTGCGCCGTCCACGCCGGCGGGTATGACGGACACCACCCACGCTTCCAGCGATCGTACGCCGGCGGCTGCATCGTCGGCGATCGGCGCTGCGGGCCCGGCATCCGGCACGGTGACGCCAGTGCCCGCACCGACGACGCTGGCCGAGAAGCCTTCGACGGGCGCCTCCGCCCTGCCCTCCACGCAGCCGTCCGCCCCCGCGGCGGCGGCTGTCCCGACACCGGTGACCGGCACCTCTGGTCCGGCCGCCGCACAGCCTTTCGCCGCCGCGCCAAGCGCGGCTGCGGCTTCCGTCCCGGCGTCGGCAACCAGCGCTTCCGGATCGGCCGCCGCGCAGCCTTTCGGGTCCACACCGACCGCGGCAGGGGCGGCATCCGTCCCGATGTCCGCCGTGGGCGCGTCCAGCCCGATCACGGCGCTGCCTCCCGTATCCGCGCCGTTCGCAGCGGCCGCGACGTCTGCGACAGGCGCCTCAGGCACGACCACCGCGCAGACTGTCGCGACAGCTCCGACCGCAGCGGCCACCCCGGCCCCGGCATCGGCCGGCACGTCCTTCGGCGCAATCGCATCGCAACCGGCGCCAAGCACGCCGGTGCCGCCTGCCGCCGGGTCTTCCGCTGCGTCGGGTAGCCCCTTTACCGCAACGCCGGCCGCATCGGCCACGCCTTCGGCGATCGGTCAACCGTCCATGCCGACTGGCGCAGCGCTAACGGCAACCGGCATCGCGCCTGCCGCCGCCGTTCCGGCATCGTCTTCCGGCGCACTCGCCCCGACGAGCCCGGCCGCGGCGCCCCCGTCGGCGCCGGCATTGCCGACCCTCTCCGCGCCTAGCGCAGCCGTCGACGCGGCGACACCGTCGCAAGCCGTCGTGTCCGCCCCGGCGCAGGCCCAGCCGTTCGCCACCCCGCTGGCTCCCGCCGCTTCGCCGGCGAGCTGGGCCATGCCCGGCGCCGGCGCCGGCGCAACGCCCGCGACGACCGGCACGCCCGTCCCGACCGCGCCGCTCCCGGCCACAACGTTTCCCGCGGCCACCCTGCCGACTGCAGCCGATACCGCCGCGCCCGCGGAATCGAGCGCCCCGGCCCCCGACACGTCGGCCGCAGCGGTGCGCCCGCCGCGCCCGAACGCGTTCGAATTCCACGCGCCCGCGTCATTCAACGTCGAACTGCCGACGCTCGATCTTCTCGAGCCCGCCTCCGGCGACGTCGAAACGATCACCGAGGAACACCTCGCGCAAACGGCTCAGGTGATCGAACAGCGCCTGCAGGAGTTCAAGGTGCCGGTGACGGTGGTCGGCGCATCGGCAGGCCCGGTGATCACGCGCTTCGAGATCGAACCCGCGCTCGGCGTGCGCGGCAGCCAGATCGTCGGCCTGATGAAGGACCTGTCGCGCGGCCTGGGCCTCACGTCGATCCGCGTCGTCGAGACGATTCCCGGCAAGACCTGCATGGGCCTCGAGCTGCCGAACGCGAAACGCCAGATGATTCGACTGTCGGAAATCCTCGAATCGCGCCAGTACCAGCATTCGGCGTCGCAGCTGACCATCGCGATGGGCAAGGACATCACCGGCCACCCGGTCGTCACCGATCTCGCGAAGGCGCCGCACATGCTGGTCGCCGGCACGACGGGCTCGGGCAAGTCGGTCGCGATCAACGCGATGATCCTGTCGCTGCTGTACAAGGCGACGCCCGAGGAGGTGCGCCTGATCATGATCGACCCGAAGATGCTCGAGCTGTCGGTCTACGAAGGCATCCCGCACCTGCTCGCGCCGGTCGTCACCGACATGAAGCTCGCGGCGAACGCGCTGAACTGGTGCGTCGGCGAAATGGAGAAGCGCTACCGGCTGATGTCGGCCGTCGGCGTGCGCAACCTCGCGGGCTTCAACCAGAAGCTCCGCGACGCGGAGGCGAAGGAAAAGAAGATCGGCAACCCGTTCTCGCTGACGCCCGAGGATCCCGAGCCGCTGTCGAAGCTGCCGCTGATCGTCGTCGTGATCGACGAGCTGGCCGACCTGATGATGGTCGCCGGCAAGAAGATCGAGGAGCTGATCGCCCGCCTCGCGCAGAAGGCGCGCGCGGCCGGCATCCACCTGATCCTCGCGACGCAGCGCCCGTCCGTCGACGTCATCACCGGCCTCATCAAGGCGAACATCCCGACGCGCGTCGCGTTCCAGGTGTCGTCGAAGATCGACTCGCGCACGATCCTCGACCAGATGGGCGCCGAATCGCTGCTCGGCCAGGGCGACATGCTGTTCCTGCCGCCGGGCACGGGCTACCCGCAGCGCGTGCACGGCGCGTTCGTCGCGGACGAGGAAGTGCACCGGATCGTCGAATACCTGAAGCAGTTCGGCGAGCCGCAGTACGAGGAAGGGATTCTCGACGGCCCGGCGGCCGACGGTGCGACGCAGGACCTGTTCGGCGACGCACCGGACGCGGAAGCCGATCCGCTGTACGACGAAGCGGTCGCGTTCGTCGTGCGCACGCGGCGCGCGTCGATCTCGTCGGTGCAGCGCCAGCTGCGCATCGGCTACAACCGCGCCGCGCGCCTCGTCGAGCAGATGGAAGCGGCCGGCCTCGTGTCGCCGATGGGCATCAACGGCAGCCGCGAGGTGCTCGTGCCGGCCGCGGCCGACTGAGCATGGCGGCCGCACGGCCGCCGACCGATACGGGCGCGCCGCGCAAGCGGCCGCCCGAACGCCAAGGGGGCGCTGCCGAGGCAGCGCCCTTCTTGCATGGACCGCGATTTACTGCGCGACCGGCACCAGCTTGAAGTCGACCGGGCTGCCGAGCGCCACCTTCTGCGGATTCGGGCCGAGCTGCCCCGTTTCGACATCGCGGCTGAACACGTAGAACGTGTCGCTGTCCTGGTTGCCGACGATCAGCCACTTGCCGGTCGGATCGATCAGGAATTCGCGCGGCGTCTTGCCGAGGCTCGACTGGCGGCCGACGGTCTTCAGCCGGCCGTCGGCCTTGTTCACCGCGTAGATCACGATGTCGTTCACGTCGCCGCGGTTGCTCGCGTACAGGAAGCGGCCGTCCGGCGACAGGTGGAGCGCGCCGCCGCCGACCTTGCCCTTGAAGCCCGGCACCGTCATCGGCAGCGTCTCGAGCGGCGTCAGCTTGCCGTCGTGGTAACCGAACACCTCGACCGAGGCGTTGAGTTCGCTCGTCACGTACGCGAACCGGCCGTCGGCGCTGAACACCAGGTGACGCGGGCCGGAGCCGGCCTTCACGGGCGTGTAGCGCGTGTCGGTCGGGCTGATCAGCCCGCGGCTGCCGTCCACCGTGTAGCGGTAGCCGTAGAGCTTGTCCGCGCCGAGATCCTGCACGAACAGGTAGCGGCCATCCGGGGAGAACACCGTCGAGTGCACGTGCGCGCCGTCCTGGCGCCCCTTCACGGGCCCCGTGCCTTCGTGATGCGCCGTCAGCACGGCCGGGCCGACCGCGCCGCCGTCGCGGACCGGGAACACCGCGAAGCTGCCGCCCGGATCGGCCGCGACCGAGTAGTTGGCCGTGACAAGGTACTTGCCGTCCGGCGACAGCGCGAGATAGCAAGGATCGTTCCCTTCCGACGATACGCGGTCGATGAACGTGAGCGTGCCCGTCTTCGGATCGAAGCCGAACGCGCTGACGCCGCCGCGCTGCGCCGCCGGCCCATTGTCGCCGGGCAGTTCGTTGACCGCATAGACGGTGCGACCGTCGCGGCTCGGCAACAGATAGGACGGGTTCACGGTCTTCGCCGACGACACGGGCGCGACGCTGCCCGTTTTCGTATCGAAGCGGTACACATAGATCCCGTCGCTGCCGTGCCCCGTATAGGTGCCGACGAGCAGGTTGTAGACGCCGTCGGCCGGTGCCGGCGATTGTTGTGCGAAAGCGTGGGTCGCGGACAGGGAAAGCACGATCGCGAAACCTTTCATCCAGTGAGCGAGCCTAAGCGGGAACCGTCGTGTCGAAGCGCGTGCGTCATGCTCGCGTAAACGGTTGGGCATTGAATCCTCCTTGCATCGAGTCGCTTCAAGTGTTGAGATAGGACGAAACGCCGGCCGTTCATGCGCTCCGCCGCCCGGCCGAGTATACGGGGCGCGACGCCGACGCGTGAAGCCCGGGCGCCGCAGCCTGCATCGTGAACTCGAATAACCCAAGGACCGCTTGCCCATGCCTGCCCTGATCGAAGACTACGCCCTCGTCGGCGACGGCCACACCGCCGCGCTGATCTCGAAAGACGGCTCCGTCGACTGGCTGTGCTGGCCCCGCTTCGATTCGGGCGCCTGTTTCGCGGCGCTGGTCGGCACCCCCGAGCACGGCCGCTGGCTGCTCGCGCCGGCCGCCGACGCCGCGATCACGCACACGACACGCCGCTACCGCGGCGACACGCTGATCCTTGAAACCGATTACGAAAGCGCCGGCGGCGCCGTCACCGTGATCGACTTCATGCCGCCGGGCAATGGCTGGTCGGAACTCGTGCGGATCGTCGTCGGCCGGCGCGGCACGATGAAGATGCGCATGGAGCTGGTGTTGCGCTTCGACTACGGTTTCTCGATTCCGTGGGTCACGCAGCTGTCGCGCGAGGACGGGGTGAAAGCAATCGCCGGTCCGGATACGGTCGTGCTGCGCACGCCGGTCGCGCTCACCGGCAAGAACCTCCATACGCTCGCGGAATTCACGGTGAGCACCGACGAGCGCGTGCCGTTCTCGCTCAGCTACGCGGCATCGCACCTGCGGCTGCCGCCCGCGCGCGATCCGCTGTCGTTGCTCGCACGCGCCGAGAACTACTGGCTCGAATGGTCGGGCCGCTGCCAGGTGCAGGGCCGCTACGCGGCGGCCGTGCGCCGTTCGCTGATCACGCTGAAGGCGCTCGCGTACGAGCCGACCGGCGGCATCGTCGCGGCGCCGACCACGTCGCTGCCCGAGAAGATCGGTGGCAACCGCAACTGGGACTACCGCTACTGCTGGCTGCGCGACGCGACGATCACGCTGCTCGCGCTGATGCGCGGCGGCTACTACGACGAGGCGCGCGCGTGGCGCACGTGGCTCGGCCGCGTGATGGCCGGCTCGCCCGAGCAGATCCAGATCATGTACGGGATCGCGGGCGAGCGCCGGCTACCGGAAATGGAACTCGACTGGCTGCCCGGCTACCAGGATTCGAAACCGGTGCGCGTGGGCAACGGCGCCGCGAACCAGCTCCAGCTCGACGTGTTCGGCGAAGTGATGGCCGCGCTGCACCTCGCGCGCGTGGGCGGCCTGCAGGCCGACGACACGGTATGGTCCGTGCAGTGCGCGCTGCTCGACCATCTCGAGAAGATCTGGCAGGAGCCCGACGAGGGCATCTGGGAGACGCGCGGCGGCCGCCGTCATTTCACGTTCTCGAAGGTGATGGCGTGGGTCGCGTTCGACCGCGCGATCAAGTCGGCGGAGATGTTCCGGCTGCCCGCGTCGCTCGACCGCTGGCGCGCGCTGCGCGACCGCATCCACGCGGACGTGTGCGACAACGCCTGGCACGAAGGCAAGCAGGCGTTCGCGCAGAGCTACGGCAGCGACGAGCTCGACGCGAGCGTGCTGCTGATGCCGCTGCTCGGCTTCCTGCCGCCGGAAGACCCGCGCATCGTCGGCACGGTCGACGCGGTCGAGCGGGAGTTGCTGCACGACGGGCTCGTGATGCGCTACCGCACGACCGAGTACGACGACGGTTTGCCGCCCGGCGAAGGCACGTTTCTCGCGTGCAGCTTCTGGCTGGTCGACAACTACGCGCTGCTCGGCCGGATCGACGACGCGCACCGGCTGTTCAGCCGGCTGCTCGCGCTGTCCAACGACCTCGGGCTGCTCGCCGAGGAATACGACCCGGTGGAAGGCCGGCTCGTCGGCAATTTCCCGCAGGCGTTCTCGCACGTGGCGCTGGTGCATACCGCGATGAACCTGATGCACCACGAAGAGGCAATGGCGCGCGCGGCGGGCCAGCCCGCGCCGGCCATGGCGACGGGGCGCTGACCGGCGGCGGGGCGAGCTTGGTCAGAGATCGTCAATTCGCAAAACTTTGATGAAAAATCGAGGAAATGTTGCATTGCAACATTCATCGTTGTCCGATATGATCGACTCGATTGTCCGGCCGCACTGCACCATGGCCGGTCGCTGACCCACACGGCACGCCGCGACGCCCCACGCCGCCCAGCACCGTCCCCCAAGCGGGAGTAGTCTGCATGCTTTACCAACTGCACGAATTCCAGCGGGCCATGCTGAGCCCGCTCACGGCCTGGGCCCAGGCCGCTTCCAAGTCGTTCGCCAATCCGTCCAGCCCGTTCTCGCTGGTGCCTGGCGCGACGCGGATGGCCGCCGCCTACGAACTGATGTACCGGCTCGGCAAGGATTACGAGAAGCCCGAATTCAACATTCATCAGATCGTCAAGGACGGCCACAACATCCCGATCGTCGAGCAGACGATCGTCGAGAAGCCGTTCTGCCGGCTGCTGCGTTTCAAGCGCTATTCGGACGACGCCGACGCCGTCACGCAGCTGAAGGACGAGCCGGTCGTGCTGGTCTGCGCGCCGCTGTCGGGCCACCACTCGACGCTGCTGCGCGACACCGTGCGCACGCTGCTGCAGGATCACAAGGTGTACATCACCGACTGGATCGACGCGCGGATGGTGCCGGTCGAGGTCGGCCCGTTCCACCTGCACGACTACATCGCGTACATCCAGGAATTCATCCGTCACATCGGCGCGCGCAACCTGCACGTGATCTCCGTGTGCCAGCCGACGGTGCCGGTGCTCGCGGCGATCTCGCTGATGGCGAGCCGCGGCGAGGACACGCCGCTCACGATGACGATGATGGGCGGCCCGATCGACGCGCGCCGCAGCCCGACGTCGGTGAACTCGCTCGCGACGCAGCACTCGACCGCGTGGTTCGAGAACAACGTGATCCACACGGTGCCCGCGAACTATCCGGGCGAAGGCCGCCACGTGTATCCGGGCTTCCTGCAGCACACGGGCTTCGTCGCGATGAACCCGGAACGCCACGCGCAATCGCACTGGGACTTCTACCAGAGCCTGCTGCGCGGCGACGAGGACGACGCCGAGGCGCACCGCCGCTTCTACGACGAGTACAACGCGGTGCTCGACATGGCCGCCGAGTACTACCTCGAGACGATCCGCGTCGTGTTCCAGGAATTCCGGCTCGCGGAAGGCACGTGGGATGTCGCAGGCGAGCGCGTGCGTCCGCAGGACATCAAGCACACCGCGCTGATGACGATCGAGGGCGAACTCGACGACATCTCGGGCAGCGGCCAGACGCACGTCGCGCACGAGCTGTGCACGGGCATCCCGCAGGACGACCGCCGCAGCCTGACCGCCGAGAAGTGCGGTCACTACGGGATCTTCTCGGGCCGCCGCTGGCGCACGATCATCTACCCGCAACTGCGCGACTTCATCCGCGAGCATGCGCCGGAACCGAAGAACGGCGCGACGAAGTTGCCCCCCGATGCACAGGACGCGACGACGATCGGCGCCGTGCCTGCCGCCAAGCCGCAGCCTGAAGCGACGGCGCGCACCGTCACCGCGAAGCGCACGCGCGCGAAGGCACCGGCCGCGACGGTCGCGCCCGCCAAGACGGCAATCGCGAAGGCCGCACCGGCCGCGAAGCGCGCGGGCAGCACGCGCGCCAAGCCCGTTCGCGCGCGCAAGGCCGCCTGACGTCCCGCGTTCCGACGCAAAAACGCCGCCGTTGCTTGCGCACGGCGGCGTTTTTCCATCCGGCGGCCGCGGGTGGGCCGCTATCGGCGCATCGGCTCAGCGTCGCAGCAGATACGCGAGCAGCACCTCGGTATTCATCCTGACCATCTCCGCGCGCTCGTCGGCTTCGCTGAAGTCGCGGCCGAGCGTCGCGGCGAGCGTGAAGCGGTTCGACACGATGTAGTAGCCGAGCCCCGACAGCGTCACGTAGAAGTGCAGCGGATCGACGTCGCCGCGGAACAGCCCGGCCTTCTGGCCGCGTATCAGCACGTTGCCGAGCTTCGCGACGATCGGCGACATCATCTCGCGGATCCGCGTCGACTTGTGCAGGTAGCGCGCTTCGTGCAGGTTCTCGTTGTTGATGAGCCGCAGCAGTTCCGGATGGTCGCGGTAGTAGTCCCACACGAAATGCGCGAGCCGCGTGACGGCTTCGACGGGCGCGACGCCATCGAGATCGAGCACACGCTCGGCCTCGGTCAGCGCGGAGAACGCGTGTTCGAGCACGGCCGTAAACAGCTGCTCCTTGCTGCCGAAGTAGTAATAGAGCATGCGCTCGTTGGTTTCGGCCCGGCGCGCGATCTGATCGACGCGTGCGCCGAACAGCCCTCCACTCGCGAACTCCTCGGCTGCCGCCATCAGGATGCGGCGGCGTGTACCTTCAGGATCTCTTTTGATTTTTGGCTGATTCATGGTGGCGTTTTGCTATGTGAGCCGCGTGATCCGGACCGGCACCCCCACCGCCTCGGCGCCGGCTGCCCTGGAACGGGCGCGCCGCATGCGGCCGCCCTCCTGCTGAGCCCCTGCAAAAAAGCGGTTCGATTATGCGCACAGACGGCCTCCAGCGCAATGCGGGAAATCGGCGATAATCAAGGTTTGGCAAACCTTTCCGGCCGCGCCCGACGCGGCCGAGAGCCATTCGGCGCTGCTGCGCCCGTTGTCACCGTGACCGATTCCAAGACCCTCGCGGATCGCATCGAAGATCTGCTTCCCCAGACGCAATGCACGAAGTGCGGCTATAACGGCTGCCGTCCGTACGCCGACGCGATCGCCGCCGGCAACGCGAACTACAACCAGTGCCCACCCGGCGGCGCCGAAGGCATCGCACGCCTCGCGAACCTGCTCGGCAAGCCCGTGATCCCGCTGAACCCCGTCAACGGCACCGAGCATCCGCGCGCCGTCGCGTTCATCGACGAAAGCCTGTGCATCGGCTGCACGCTGTGCATGCAGGCGTGCCCGGTCGATGCGATCGCCGGCGCGCCGAAACAGATGCACACGATCATCGAATCGCTGTGCACGGGCTGCGACCTGTGCGTGCCGCCCTGCCCGGTCGACTGCATCGCGATGGTCCCCGTGACCGGCGAGCGCACCGGCTGGGACGCGTGGTCGCAGGAACAGGCGGACGCCGCGCGCGAACGCCACGACCGCCGGCTCGCGCGCCAGCGCCGCGAACGCGAGGCCGCGGAAGCGCGCGCCGCCGCCCGCCGCGCGGCCAGCGCCAGCGCCGGCGCGGCCAAGGCGGCGCCGGCCGCGGGAGAGCCCGGCACGCAGCCGGGCACGCCGGGCGCCGCCCCGGCCGACGACGCCGACGCGAAGAAACGCGCGATCATCGCCGCCGCGCTCGAACGCGCACGCAAGAAGAAGGACGAACTCTCCGAGCAAGGCGCCGGGCCGAAGAACACCGAAGGCGTGAGCGCGGCCGTGCAGGCGCAGATCGACGCGGCCGAAGCCCGCCGCAAGCGGCTCGCCGAACAGCAGGCGCAGCGCGATGCCGAGGCCGCGGCGGCCGGTGACGACAGCGACGATCCAGACAACAACGCCGACCGGAACGGCCCGTGCGCGCCGCCCGACAAGAACCGTCCATGAACGCCACCAAACGACGCGCGATCTACGAAACGCTGCAAAGCCTCAATCCGCACCCGACCACCGAGCTCGAATACACGACGCCGTTCGAGTTGCTGATCGCGGTGATGCTGTCCGCGCAGGCGACCGACGTGTCGGTCAACAAGGCGATGCGGAAGATGTTTCCGGTCGCGAACACCCCGCGACAAATCGTCGCGCTCGGCGAGGAAGGCGTCGCCGACTACATCAAGACGATCGGCCTGTACCGCACCAAGGCGAAGAACGTGATCGCGACGTGCAACCTCCTGCTCGCGCGCTACGACGGCGAGGTGCCGGCCGATCGCGAAGCGCTCGAGAGCCTGCCGGGCGTCGGCCGCAAGACCGCGAACGTCGTGCTGAACACCGCGTTCGGCCAGCCGACGATCGCGGTCGACACGCACATCTTCCGCGTCGCGAACCGCACGGGACTCGCGCCGGGCAAGGACGTGCGGGCCGTCGAGGCCGCACTCGAGAAGTTCACGCCGAAGGAATTCCTGCAGGATGCGCATCACTGGCTGATCCTGCACGGACGCTACGTGTGCAAGGCGCGCAAGCCCGAATGCTGGCACTGCGCGATCGAGCCGCTGTGCGAATTCCGGCCAAAAACGCCGCCGCCGAACGAGTGAGCGCCGGCTGCGGCTGACGCACCGCACGCGGCCGACCGAACCGGGTGCGGTACCGCCCATGGGCGCCATTGCGGCGCCGGCGGCTTTCCCCTTCCCTGCTATGCGTTGGACGTCGCCGTCGCGTCGTCGGCCGCCGCGCCGCCCGCGCGCACGAGCGCCAGCACGGCCGCGAGGATCGCGACGCCGCCAGCCCACTGCAGCGGCGACAGCGCCTCGCCGAACAGCAGCGCCGCGAGCGCGACCGTCACGACCGGTTCGAGCGTCGACAGCATCGACGTGCGCGCGGCCCCGAGCCGCTCGAGCCCGGCGAAGAACGCGAGCATCGCGGCGACCGTCGACACCAGCGCGATCGCGAGCATCGACGCCCAGCCGGCGGCCGTTGCCGGCCAGCGCGGCGGCGCGCCGAACGCCGCGGTTCGCACGACTGCGATCGCCACGAGCGTCGCGGTTGCCGACAGGCAGATGATCGCGGTGGTGGCGAGCGGATCGACGCCGCGCGTCGCCTTCGTGCCGCCGACGATGTACAGCGAATAGATCACCGCCGCGGCCAGCGCGAGCGCGATGCCGAGCGGCTCGCCGTGGCCGCCGCCGACCATCAGCGCGGAGCCGGCGACACAGAGCACGAGCGCGACCGCCTTCGCGCGCGTGAGGCGCTCGCCGAGCCACCACGCGGCCAGCAGCGTGACGAAGGCCGGATACAGGTACAGCAGCAGTGCGACGAGGCTCGCCTGCGCATGCTGGAGCGCGCTGAAATAGCAGAACGACTGCCCGACGTAGCCGAGCGCGCCCATCGCCACGAGCGGCGCGAGCGTGCGGCCGCGCGGCCATGCGACGCGGCGGTGCCGGGCGATCGCGGCGAGGATCGCGCCGCCGATCGCGAAACGCACGATCAGCAGCCCGAGCACGTCGACGCCGGCCGCATACGCATAACGGCCGAAGATCGCCATCGCGCCGAATGCGGCGGCGGACAGCGCGACATAGAGCGCGCCCTGCAGCGCGGCGGACGATGAGCGGGAGGTGGCGGACATGATGAACGGTGCGAGCGCGACGACGGGAATCGTCGGAGTGTAGCGGCGCGCCGGCCGGCAGCCTAGCCCCGCGCTTACCCGTTGCGTTGCGCCGCGGCCGCGGCGGCTGGCGCCGGCCGGCGCGGCCCGCGGTGCGCCACGGGGCCTGCCCCGCTCGCGCGCCACCCGCCGCCAGCACCGTGCGCCGACCCGGCGTACAATGCGCGACGCGGCATGACGCCGCCCGAATCACGACGTTTCCCCACCATGTTCAATCCGAGTCGCGACGAAGTCCGTCGCTTTTTCACCGAGACCTGGCGCAAGCAGCGCGCCGGCGAGATCCTGACGCCGCTGGAAGCGATGGCAGCCGACTGGATCGTCGAGCACCCCGAATACCACGACGACCTCGCGGACGCCGACGGCGCCGCCGCGCGCGACTACACGCCCGAGGAAGGCCGCACGAACCCGTTCCTGCACCTGTCGATGCACCTCGCGATCAGCGAGCAGCTGTCGATCGACCAGCCGCCCGGCATCCGCGCCGCGCACGACAAGCTGGCCGCGAAGCTCGACTCGGCCCACGAGGCGCAGCACATGATCATGGAGTGCCTCGGCGAGACGATCTGGGAAGCGCAGCGCACCGGCACACCGCCCGATACGGACGCGTACCTGCAGCGCATCCTGCGCCGCGCGTCGCGCGACTGAGCGGCGCGGGCAAAAAAATACCCCGCCGCGGCGGGGTATGCTTGCTGCACGGACCGGGAAGGCCGGGCGCGCTTACTTCTTGAAGACGAGATCGGTCTCTTTCAGCGACTCGATGTAGGCCGCGATGTCCTTCATGTCGCTGACCGACAGGTTCTGGACCTGCGCCTGCATGATCGCGTTGTTGCGACCGAGCAGCGGGTTCGTCAGCCCCATCTGGTACTGGCGCATCGCCCACACGAGGTAGTCGGCGTGCTGGCCCGCGAGGCGCGGATACTCGGCGTTGATCGGCTTGTTCAGCTGCGCGCCGTGGCAGGCCGCGCAGTTGTGCGACTCGACCAGCTCCTTGCCCTTCGTGGTGTCCGCCGCATGCGCGGTACCGATCGCGAGGCCGGCCGCCAGTGCAACCGCCGCCGTCTTGAATGCGTTGTTCATGAATGCTCCTGTCCCGCCGGTCAGATCGGCGGCGCGCGCTTTACTTGTAGGGATTGTCCTTCGTGTCGGCCTTCTGGGCGGCGTAGTAGGCCGCCAGATCCGCGATGTCCTGGTCCGTCAGCGAACCGGCGATCGCGTTCATCGACGGGAAGTGACGATCCTTCTTGCGGTAGGCCTTCAGCGCGTTCTCGAGGTATTGCTGGTTCTGGCCGCCGATGACGGGCACCCGGTAGACCTCCGGGTACGCCGCGCGGTAATCCTGGATGCCGTGGCAACCGATGCACATGGCGGCCTTGCCTGCCCCGTCCTTCGGGTTGCCGACCACACCGGCCGCCTGCGCGCTGCCCGCGAGCGCCACGAGCGCTGCGACAACGACGTGTTTGCCGACGAATTTGTTCATAGCTCTTGTAACCTAGCTTGAGGGGAAACTGGCGCCGAAGCGGCAACGGCCCGCGCCGTTTTGCTGATCGGATCGCCACGCAGGCCAAAAAAAACGGCCAGATTGTACCGCGTCGGCGGGGAACGCGTCCATATGGCGCCCCGGCCCGCCCCGCCGCAGCCCCGCAACGATACGCGGCCCCGGCCCAACCGGACAGCCCTTCTGACTTATACTGGGTTTTTTTGCGATCAGGAAAGAGCGCCGCCATGCGTTTCGATGGATCCTCGCACTACGTCGCCACCGACGACCTGAAGCTCGCGGTCAACGCCGCGCTGACCCTGCAACGCCCGCTGCTGATCAAGGGCGAGCCCGGCACCGGCAAGACCATGCTCGCCGAGGAAGTGGCCGCCGCGCTCGACATGCCGCTGCTGCAATGGCACATCAAGTCGACGACCAAGGCGCAGCAGGGCCTCTACGAATACGACGCGGTATCGCGGCTGCGCGACTCGCAGCTCGGCGACGCGCGCGTGAAGGACATCTCGAACTACATCGTGAAGGGCGTGCTGTGGCAGGCGTTCGACGCCGAGCACCCGAGCGTGCTGCTGATCGACGAGATCGACAAGGCCGACATCGAATTCCCGAACGACCTGCTGCGCGAGCTCGACCGGATGGAATTCCACGTGTACGAGACGCGCGAGACGGTGCGCGCGAAGCACCGCCCGCTCGTCATCATCACGTCGAACAACGAGAAGGAGCTGCCCGACGCGTTCCTGCGCCGCTGCTTCTTCCACTACATCCAGTTTCCCGACGCGTCGACGATGCAGAAGATCGTCGCGGTCCACTTCCCGAACATCCGCGAGGAACTGCTGCACGCGGCGCTCCAGGGTTTCTTCGAGTTGCGCGGCGTGTCGGGGCTGAAGAAGAAGCCGTCGACGTCCGAGCTGCTCGACTGGCTGAAGCTGCTGCTCGCCGAGAACATCCCGGCCGACGCGCTGCGCGGCGCCGACGCGAAGCAGATCGTGCCGCCGCTCGCGGGCGCGCTGCTGAAGAACGAGCAGGACCTGAGCCTGCTCGAGCGGCTCGTCTACATGAACCGGCACAGCCGGTAACCCCCCGCGAAGGCCCGGCCATGCTGCTCAATTTCTTCTACGCGCTGCGCGCAGCCAGGCTGCCCGTCTCGGTGAAGGAATACCTGACGCTGCTCGAATCGCTGAGGGCCGGGCTGATCTCGCCGTCGATCGACGCGTTCTACTTCCTCGCACGCATGACGCTCGTCAAGGACGAGCAGTATTTCGACAAGTTCGACCAGGCGTTCGGCGCGTATTTCCACGGCGTGTCCGCGCTGCCGTCCGACGCGTTCGACCTTCCGCTCGACTGGCTCGAGAAGCGTCTCGAGCGCGAGCTGTCGCCGGAGGAAAAGGCGCAGATCGAGGCGATGGGCGGCCTCGACAAGCTGATGGAGCGCCTGAAGGCACTGCTCGACGAGCAGAAGGAACGCCACGAAGGCGGCAACAAGTGGATCGGCACCGGCGGCACGTCGCCGTTCGGGCACGGCGGCTACAACCCCGAGGGCATGCGCATCGGCGGCCCGTCGAACGGCAACCGCACCGCGGTCAAGGTGTGGGAGGCGCGCGCGTACCGCGACTACGACGACTCGGTCGAGATCGGCACGCGCAACATCAAGGTCGCGTTGCGGCGCCTGCGCCGCTTCGCGCGCGAAGGCGCGGCCGAGGAACTCGACCTGCCCGGCACGATCCGCAGCACGGCCGCGAACGCCGGCTGGCTCGACCTGCGGATGGTGCCCGAGCGCCACAACAACGTGAAGGTGCTGATGCTGCTCGACGTCGGCGGCTCGATGGACGACCACATCAAGCGCACCGAGGAACTGTTCTCGGCCGCGAAGGCCGAGTTCAAGCACCTGGAGTTCTACTACTTCCACAATTGCGTGTACGACCACCTGTGGAAGAACAACCGCCGCCGTCACTCGGAGCGCACCGCGACGTGGGACGTGCTGCACAAGTTCACGCCCGACTACAAGCTGATCTTCGTCGGCGACGCGACGATGAGCCCGTACGAAGTGCTGCAGCCCGGCGGCTCGGTCGAATACAACAACCCGGAAGCCGGCGCCGTCTGGCTGCGCCGCCTCGCCGACCAGTTCCCCCACCATGCATGGCTGAACCCCGAGCCCGAGCGGCTATGGGAATACCGGCAATCGGTCGCGGTGATCCGCGACCTGCTCGGCCAGCGCATGTATCCGCTCACGCTCGCGGGCCTCGAAACCGCGATGCGCGCACTCAGCAAGTAACGCACCCACCCTGCAGACACGAAGGCCGCGTCCGCGCGGCCTCCCCCCGGAGATAGCATGAACCCTTCGCCCACCGCGAGCGCTGGCGGCGCCGGCGGCCGCCGCTTTTTCACCGATACGTCCGTCTCCGCGCTCGTCGCCGGCTTCGTCGCGATGATGACGGGCTACACGAGCTCGCTCGTGCTGATGTTCCAGGCCGGCCGCGCCGCGCACCTGACCGACGCGCAGATCTCGTCGTGGATCTGGGCACTGTCGATCGGCATGGCCTTGACGACGATCGGCCTGTCGCTGCGCTTTCGTGCACCCGTCGTGGTCGCGTGGTCGACGCCCGGCGCCGCGCTGCTGATCGCGTCGCTGCCCGGCGTGCCGTATCCGGAGGCGATCGGCGCGTTCGTCGTGTGCGCGCTGCTGCTGACCGCGGTCGGCGTGAGCGGGCTGTTCGACACGCTGATGCGGCGCATTCCGGCCGGCATCGCGGCCGCCTTGCTCGCGGGCATCCTGTTCGAGATCGGCATCGAGATCTTCCGCGCCGCGCAGTTCCAGACCGCGCTCGTGCTCGCGATGTTCTTCACCTACCTGATCGTCAAGCGGCTCGCGCCGCGCTATGCGATCGTCACGACGCTGATCGTCGGCACCGCGGTGGCCGGCGGCCTCGGCCTGCTCGACTTCAGCCGCTTCCACATCTCGCTCGCGCAACCGGTGTTCACGATGCCCGCGCTCTCGATCGCATCGATCGTCAGCATCGGCATCCCGCTGTTCGTCGTCGCGATGGCGTCGCAGAACGTGCCGGGCATCGCGGTGCTGCGCGCGGACGGCTACCCGACACCGTCATCGCCGCTGATCGCGACCACCGGCCTCGCCTCGCTGCTGCTCGCGCCGTTCGGCTCGCACGGCGTGAATCTCGCGGCGATCACCGCGGCGATCTGCACGGGCCCCGAAGCGCACGAGGATCACGCGAAGCGCTACACGGCCGCCGTGTGGTGCGGCGTGTTCTACCTGATCGCCGGGATCTTCGGCGCGACGATCGCCGCGCTGTTCGCTGCGCTGCCGAAGGCGCTCGTCGTGTCGGTCGCCGCGCTCGCACTGTTCGGCTCGATCATGAGCGGGCTCGCGAACGCGATGCAGGACGTGAAGCAGCGCGAAGCCGCGCTCGTCACGTTCATGGTCACCGCGTCGGGCCTCACGCTGCTGTCGATCGGCTCGGCGTTCTGGGGACTCGTCGCGGGGATCGTCACGCAGGTGATCCTGAACGCGCGGCGCCCCGCGTAGCGCCGTGTGACGGGGAGCGCACTGCAAACGGCACGCCAAAACGTGCGCGACGCGAATCGGGCCTAAAATAGCCGCTCGGAGGCGGTGCCCGGCGCCGCCTCGCTTCGCTGCCGCGCTCGCGCGGCCCGTGAGAACCCCGGCGCCCCGCGCCCTCCTCCCGAATCGCCATGACTACCGCACTCGACCAGCTGAAGCAGTACACGACCGTCGTCGCCGACACGGGCGATTTCCAGCAGCTTGCGCAATACAAGCCGCAGGATGCGACCACGAACCCGTCGCTGATCCTGAAGGCCGTCCAGAAGGACGCTTACAAGCCGATCCTCGAGAAAACCGTCCGCGATCACCGCAACGAACCCACCGATTTCATCATCGACCGCCTGCTGATCGCATTCGGCACCGAGATCCTGAAGCTGATCCCGGGCCGCGTGTCGACCGAGGTCGATGCGCGCCTGTCGTTCGACGCGACGCGCTCGATCGACAAGGCACACGAACTGATCAAGCTGTACGAAGCCGCCGGCATCGGCCGCGAGCGCATCCTGATCAAGCTCGCGTCGACGTGGGAAGGGATTCGCGCCGCCGAGGTGCTGCAGAAGGAAGGGATCAAGTGCAACATGACCCTGCTTTTCTCGCTGGTTCAGGCCGCCGCGTGCGCGGAAGCCGGCGCGCAACTGATCTCGCCGTTCGTCGGACGCATCTACGACTGGTACAAGAAGCAGGCCGGCGCCGACTGGGATGAAACGAAGAACGGCGGCGCGAACGACCCGGGCGTGCAGTCGGTGCGCCGCATCTACACGTACTACAAGACGTTCGGCTACAACACCGAAGTGATGGGCGCGAGCTTCCGCACGACGAGCCAGATCACCGAGCTCGCGGGCTGCGACCTGCTGACGATCAGCCCCGATTTGCTGCAGACGCTGCAAGACAGCAACGACACGGTCGAGCGCAAGCTGTCGCCGGACGCGCTGCACGACAAGCCGACCGAGCGCGTCGCGATCGACGAGGCTTCGTTCCGCTTCCAGCTGAACGACGAAGCGATGGCGACGGAAAAACTGTCCGAAGGCATCCGCGTGTTCGCCGCCGACGCGGTGAAGCTCGAGAAGCTGATCGACGCGCTGCGCTGAGCCGCACGGCACGTCATCGCGGTCAGTTGAACTGTCAGCAGGCCTGACAACAGCCGTCAGCACGCGCCGCGAACGGCCGCGAACCTCGTGTTCGCGGCCGTTTTTATTTTCATTCCATCGTCAGGCGCGCGCACTACAATCCACGTCACGAGTGCGCCGGCCGCATCCCGGCGTGCTCGTCCCGGTCAATCTTGGCAGTACCCGCGCCGGCACCGACACGCCGGCCCGGTCAACAGGAGACAACGATGCAAGTCCAACCGTATCTGACGTTCTACGGCCGCGCGGAAGAAGCCCTGCAGTTCTATGAAAAGGCGCTCGGCGCGAAGACGATGTTCAAGATGCACTTCAAGGATGCGCCGCCGAATCCCGATCACCCGATGGCACCGGAGATGGCCGACAAGGTAATGCATGCGAGCTTCACGATCGGCGACTCGATGATCATGTGCTCGGACGGCGACTGCAGCCAGCCGGGCGGCGGCACGCACGCCGGCTATTCGCTGTCGCTGAATCCGGCGACGGTCGAGGAAGGCCAGAAGCTGTTCAATGCGCTCGCCGACGGCGGCGAAGTGACGATGCCGTTCGGCAAGACGTTCTGGGCGCTCGGCTTCGGGATGGCGAAGGATCGTTTCGGCGTGCACTGGATGGTCAACGTCGAGGACCTGTCGCAGCGCGAGGATCTCGCGAAACGCGCACAGGGCTGACGCCAGCGACAACGCCCGCCGCTTCGCAGCGGCGGGCGTCGTTGTCGCTTCCCGCACGACGCGCGGCCCGCGGCCGCGCCGTCCGTATCACCCCTCGACGACGTCGAGATAGTCCTCCGGCCGCGTGCGGTCCTCCGCATGCGCCATGCCCATCACGCGCACCAGCACGCTCACCGCCACCGCCACCACCAGGTTCACGACCAGCGACCACACGGCCGCGTAGCCGGGAATCGCGAATCCGAACAGGTGGATCGTGAAGATCGAGCTCGCCAGCTTCAGCGAGACCGCCATCCACGTGCCGCACACGATGCCGGCCGCCCAGCCGATCAGCAGGCCGCGATGGTCGAGCAGCCGCGTGTACAGGCCGAGCACGATCGCGGGCAGCGTCTGGATGATCCAGATCCCGCCTAGCAGCTGCAGCTGGATTGCATAGGTCAGCGGCAGCCCGAGGATGAACGCGACCGCGCCGACCTTCACGATCAGCGAAGTGAGCTTCGCGACGTGCGTCTCCTGGTCGTGCGTCATGTTGCGGTTCACGAACTCGCGGTGGATGTTGCGCGTATAGAGGTTCGCGGCCGCGATCGACATAATCGCCGCCGGCACCAGCGCGCCGATGCCGATCGCCGCGAACGCGACGCCGACGAACCACGACGGGAAATACTCGAGGAACAGCGCGGGCACCGCGAAGTTCGGGCCGAACGCCTTGAAGTACGGCGCGTACTGCGGCATGTCCTTCACGCCCGCCGCGAGCGCCATGTAGCCGAGCAGCGCGAGCAGGCCGAGCACGAACGAGTACGCGGGCAGCATCGCCATGTTGCGGCGGATCGAGTTGCCCGACGACGACGACAGGATCGCCGTGACCGAGTGCGGATACAGGAACAGCGCGAGCGCCGAGCCGATCGCGAGCGTCACGTACGCGCTGTAGCCGTTCAGGCTCGTCGCGTCGGGCGCCTTCAGCAGCAGCTTCGCCGGCGGCACCGACGCGAAGATGTGGCCGAAGCCGCCGAGCTTCGCGGGGATCACGATGACCGCCGCGGCGATCGTGACGTAGATCAGGATGTCCTTCACGATCGCGATCATCGCGGGCGCGCGCAGCCCCGATGTGTACGTGTACGCGGCGAGGATCGCGAACGCGATGATGAGCGGCAGGTCGCCGACGAAGCCCGTCGTGTCGAAACCGAGCGCGCCGATCACCACTTCGATGCCGACGAGCTGCAGCGCGATGTACGGCATCGTCGCGAGGATGCCCGTCACCGCGATCGCGAGCGCGAGCATGCGGCTGCCGTAGCGCGCGTTCACGAAGTCGGCGGCCGTCACGTAGCCGTGGCGCTTCGCGATGCTCCACAGCTTCGGGAACACGATGAACGCGAACGGGTAGATCAGGATCGTGTACGGCAGCGCGAAGAAGCCCATCGCGCCGGCACCGAACACGAGCGCGGGCACCGCGACGAACGTATAGGCCGTGTAGAGGTCGCCGCCGAGCAGGAACCACGTGACGATCGTGCCGAAGCGGCGGCCGCCGAGGCCCCATTCGTCGAGGTGGGCGAGATCGCCGCGCCGCCAGTTCGCGGCCAGGAAACCGATGATCGTGACACCGATGAACAGCAGGACGAAGACGACGGTTGCGCCGAGATTCATCGCGCACCTCCTTGCGGGCCGCTCGCCTTCCACGCGTTCTTGGTCTTGAAATATACAAACGCGGTAATCACCGCGCTGATGAAGACCCAAAGCAGCTGGTACCAGTAGAAAAACGGAAATCCGAACCATTGCGGTTCGATCTTGCTGTACGACGGTACCCACACCATCGCGATCAGCGGCAGCACCAGCAGCCAGAGCCAGCGCTTGGCGGCCCGGTTGGCGTCGGCATCGTGAGCCATGACGTCTCCTCATCTATCCCGGTTATCGATCTTGTTGAGCGGGTACGGCACCGAGAGGAGCACAAAACGGGTAGGCTGCGGCTCCCCTGGCTTCGCGCCAGTATAGGAGCCGCGAGCACGCGGTCAAGCGGGGGCGAACCCGAGGTGATCCGCCCCTTGTCGCGTGGTTGCACCGGCATGCCGCCGGTGCATGACACGTCAGATCGCGAACGAGGATTCGCGTGCGCCCGTCGTTTCTTTCAAGGCTTTCACCCACTTGCGCGCGGGCAGCTTCAGCGTGTCCTCGATCAGCTTCGCGCGTGCTTCCAGCTGCGCGAACGACACGTCGAGCGCGGGGCCCGAGAACGCGATCGCGATCCGGTTGCCGTCGTGCACTTCCGGCAGCGCGATCACGCGATGATCGAACGCCGCGTTCAGGTGCTTCATGTTGCGCACGAAGCTCGGATGGTCGCCGAACAGGTTGATCGTCGCGATGCCCGCGTCGGCGAGGCAGCCGCGCACCGCGCGGTAGAACGCGACGCTGTCGAGCACCGGGCCGCGTGCGGTTGCATCGTACAGGTCGATCTGCAGCGCGCCCGTCGTGCCGCGATTGGCCGGGTCGTTCACGAAATCCCATGCGTCGGCTTCGTGCACGACGAGGCGCGTGTCGTCGGGCGGCAGCGCGAACATCGTGCGCGCCGCGACGATCACGGCCGGGTTCAGTTCGACCGCCTCGACCTTCGCGTGCGGCAGGAAGCGGTGCGAGAACTTGGTCAGCGCGCCGGTGCCGAGCCCGAGCTGGACGATTCGCTCGGGCGTTTCGAGGAACAGCAGCCACGCCATCATCTGCTGCGCGTATTCGAGCTCGATGTGAAGCGGCTTGGAAATCCGCATCGCGCCCTGCACCCATTCGGTACCGAAGTGCAGGAAGCGCACGCCGCGCTCCTCCGAGAACGTGACGGGCGCGAAGCGCGGCTTGCGCGGCGCATCGAGGACGGGCACGTCGTCGTGTTCGTCGATCTCCGGGCGGCGCTTCACGCGCGGCGGCTGGAGCTTTTCGGAACCGTTGTAGGCGGACGGCTTGCGTTTTTTGAATGCGCGCGCCTCGGCGGACGCGCGCTTGATCAGTCGGGTCATGTTGAATCTCGCTGGGTGATGCTGGATGAGCGGACGAGAGGATAGCATTGGTGGGGGATGGCGGCCGCCGGGCGAGCGCACGGCAGATCGGCCGGCCATTCGGTCGACTTGCATGCGATTCGGGCATACGGGATAATGCATCGCAATTGCGATGCAAAAGAGGCCACGATGAAAACTGCGACTTTTCCGTCTGTCCGGGTCGAACCGGAATTGCGCGATGCCGCCGAGAATGTCCTTGAAGAAGGCGAAACGCTGTCGAGCTTCGTCGAGCAGTCGATTCGCGAAGGCATCGAACGTCGACGTCTCCAAAGCGAATTCATTGCGCGCGGTATGGCGTCGCGCGACGAGGCTCGACGCACCGGCGAGTATGTGTCGTCGGCCGAAGTGCTGGAGAGACTGGGTCGACGACTCGATACGCTGCGTGACAGGAAGCGGCAGACTCGATGACCTATACGGTTCGCTTTACGTCCGCGGCATCGGACGACCTGGACCGGCTTTATGCTTTCGTCGTCGACCGCGACGATGCGGAGGTCGAACGGGCCGAACGTGCACTGGCGGCCATCGTTTCAGGAATCGCCACGCTCGAATCGTCTCCGTTCACCTGCCGTAAAGTCCATCCGTCCATGCCGTTTCTGCGGGCGTTGATCATTCCATTCGGGGCATCCGGCTACGTCGCATTGTTCGAGATCGATGACAGTCGCACGGTGACGATCCTCGCAGTGCGCCACCAACGAGAAAGCGACTACCACTGACGACGTGGCGCCACATGGCCCCGAACGACAAAACTGTCTGGTTTCCGGCGACGCGCTACAGATGGGGATGGGGTTGCTGGTCGCGTGGCAGGGTGTCGATCGCGAATCGCCCGCCACTGCACCAGCTTCTGCTCGAACGACAGCATCGCATTCGCCGGGCTCGCGAGCCGCGCGTCATACGCGAGCGCGTGCAGCCCCGGCTCGCCAAGCACCGCGCCGAGCAACCGCCCGAACGGATTGATGATCCGGCCGATTCGACTTCGAACCGGAACCGCCTCGGCTCGCCTGCGCGCCCCGGACCCGGTGCGTCGTTTCCGTTCATTCAAGATTCGCGGTTCCGTGCCGATATTCCCGAACGGAGGCCAAAATCGAATTCCACCAGACAAGACCTCAGGTGCCCATCCGCCGATCGCGCATCGGGCCGCATTGTTTTACAGTCCCCGTGTAAGCCGATTTTAATAATCAGAGGTAGTTCAAATATGCGCAACGTTGTCCGTACAGTCGGCCTGGTCACGCCAATTGTGCTATTGGCCGCTTGCTCGATGGTTGCTCCGCCGTATTCCCCCGCTGTCGACAATATCCAGTCGCTCAAGAACGCCGCTACGGCACACGCGAAAATCGGCACGTTCGAATCCCATGCGGATACCACCAATCGGTACCCGGTCCCGTTGCGCGCCAACCTGATGAAATCCCCGGTTGGGGATTCGTTCGGCGCCTATCTTGCCGACGCCATGACGAAGGAATTGCTGTTGGCCGGCAAGCTCTCGCCGCAAAGCGATGTCGAGATCAAGGCGACGCTATTGGAAAACGACATCGACGTCGGCATGGCAACCGGCGCCGCGAGACTGTCGGCGCGCTTTATCGTGATGCGCGCCGGCGCCGTGCGCTACGACAAGGTCAAATCCGCGCGCACGCAATGGGATTCGGCGTTCGCGGCAATGATTGCCGTACCGAAAGCACGCGAAGAATATCCGCTCGCCGTACAGAAGTTGCTCGGCGAGCTATACGCCGATCCCGCCTTCCTCGAGGCAATTCAATAACGTTACCCACCACGCTACGAGAGACCCAGCACAATGGCATTGATTCGAATGATTGCAGCCGCAACCGTGGTCGCGGCATTATCCGGCTGCGCGCACGAAATTTCGCTGACCGGCGACGCGAACAAGATTCCGGCCCTGTCGGCACCGCCACTCGACAAGACGGTGGGTCTTGTCATCACGGATGATCAGTTGTCGCGGGAAGTGATTACGCCCGGCGGGGGAGGTGACAAGGTGAGCTATCGCCCATACCACGACCTTGAATTGCCGATTTACATCGGTCTCGGCCACGTATTCAAGAATGTGACCAAGCTCAAGAGTGCGCCCGACGCAGCAACGATTCAGGCCAAGCATCTCGATTACGTGATCACGCCGACGATCAAGACGACGTCGTCGTCCCCCAGCCCGTTCACGTGGCCACCCACGGATTTCTCGGTCTCGCTCGCCTGCACCGTCGCGGACCCGGGCGGTCAGACCGTGGTCACCGCGGACGTGACCGGTACCGGCCACGCGGAGTTCAGCGAATTCAAACGCAACTTCGGCCTTGCCGGGCAGCTTGCCACGGCCGATGCGGTGTCCAAACTGCAATCCGCGCTGGCAAAGGCGCCCGAGTTGCAAAAGTAAGACAGGCACGGTGCGGCTGCGCCGCACTGCCCACGCGCGATTCAACCGAGTCGATCGCGGTGCTACCGATCCTGGAATGAGGATTCGCCGCCGCGGTCAGCGGCGGATTCCCTGCCAAACGACGAGCTTCTGATCGAAAGAAAGCATCGCATTCGCCGGGCTCGATGACGGCAGCACGAGCGTCTCGTACCCGGCCTGGCCGATCACGTCGGCAAAGCGCCCCGCCGTCTTGCCGTTGAAGCACACCTTCTTCAGCAACGGCGCATGCTCGCGCAACGACGCGAAGTCGTTCGGCTTCGCGTTGCGGATTGCCGAATCCAGACTGCCCTGGCGATGGCACGCATCGAGGACATCCCAGATGCCGATGCCGTGCTTTAACACGCGCTCGAGGCGCACTTCATAAGCCAGCTCGTGCAGCCCGGGCTCGCCGAGCACCGCGCCGAGCAACCGCCAGAACTGATTGCGCGGATGCGCGTAGTACTGCGCGGCATCGAGCGACGCCTCGCCCGGAAAGCTGCCGAGGATCATCGTGTGCGTATGCGGCGCGACGACCGGCGGAAAGCCTTGCAGCATCACACGGCTCCGCGCGGCACGGCGGACCCCGGCCCGTCGCCGTGCGCATCGAGATGCCGCCACAGCGCCGGCAGCATGCACTCGGTGACCATCAGCGGCTTGCCGTGCCGCTGGAACACCGAGCGCCGCGCGGCGAACGCATGGGGCGCCCGCGCACCCTGCAACGCATGGCTCGCGAGCGTATACAGCGGATGACCGGCGATCACGCGCCGGCTGACGAGCGCCGAGCGCTCGACCTGCGGATCGCTGTACAGCAGCTCCGCGAGCGGCCGCGTGCGCAACCGCCGCATCGCCTGCCATACGCCCTTGCTGGCCGCGAGCGGCGCGATGCTGTGCGCGGTGACGTACGGCGTGCCGTCCACCGACAGGATCACCTCGCGCACCCACATCGGCGCGCGCGGCGCAGTGTCGAGCGCGTCCGGCTCGTCGAACCACGGACAGTCGACGGCCTCGCGCGTCACGCGCACGTTCACGCTGCCGAGCCGCGCGAGATGCGCGGTCAGCGAACCGCCGCGCGTCAGCCAGTCGCGTTGGTCGAGCGTGCAGCCGGGCCGGGGCGTCTCGCGCCAGCCCGCCTGCGCACCGTCGAATCGCATCCGCGCGTTCACGCGGTGCGCGACAGTAGCAGCGCGTTGGTCCGCTTCACGAAGCTCGCCGGATCATCCAGCATCCCGCCTTCGGCCAGCAACGCCTGGTCGAACAGCAGGTGGCACCAGTCGCCGAAATTGGCGCCGTCGGCGTTCAGCTGCTTCACGAGCGCGTGCTCCGGGTTGATCTCGAGGATCGGCTGCATCGCCGGCGCGTTCTGGCCAGCCGCCTTCAGCATCCGCTGCAGGTAGCCGCTCATGTCGTTATCGTCCGCGACGAGACACGACGGCGAATCGGTCAGCCGGAACGTGACGCGCACTTCCTTCACCTTGTCGCCAAGCGCTTCCTTCATCTTCTCGACAACCGGCTTGATCGCCTCGCCCGCCTGCTCCTGCGCCTTCTTTTCCTCGTCGTTCAGCTCGCCGAGGTCGAGATCGCCGCGGGCGACGCTCGCGAGCGGCTTGCCGTCGAATTCATGCAGGAACGACAGCATCCATTCGTCGACGCGATCGGTCAGCAGCAGCACCTCGACACCCTTCTTGCGGAACACTTCCAGGTGCGGGCTGTTCTTCGCGGCCTGCCACGTATCGGCGGTCACGTAGTAGATCTTGCTCTGCTCGGGCTTCATGCGCGACACGTAGTCGGCGAGCGACACGTCCTGCGCGTCGGTGTCGCCGTGCGTCGATGCGAAGCGCAGCAGCTTCGCGATGCGCTCGCGGTTCGCGTGATCCTCGCCGAGGCCTTCCTTCAGCACCTGGCCGAACGCGCTCCAGAACGTCTTGTACTTCTCCTTGCCGGCATCCTCTTGCGCGTTCGCGAGTTCCTCGAGCATCGACAGCGCGCGCTTCGTCACGCCTTCGCGGATCGCCTTCACGTCGCGGCTTTCCTGCAGGATTTCACGCGACACGTTCAGCGGCAGGTCGGCCGAATCGACGACACCCTTCACGAAGCGCAGGTATTGCGGCAGCAGTTGCTCGGCGTCGTCCATGATGAACACACGCTTCACGTACAGCTTCAGGCCGCCGCGGTAGTCGCGGTTCCACAGGTCGAACGGCGCGTGCGCCGGCACGAACAGCAGCTGCGTGTATTCGCTGCGGCCCTCGACGCGATTGTGCGTCCACGTGAGCGGATCCTGGTGGTCGTGCGCGATGTGCTGGTAGAACTGCGTGTACTGCTCGTCGGTGACGTCGCTCTTCGAACGCGTCCACAGCGCGCTCGCCTGGTTGACGGTCTCGTCCTCGTCCTTCAGGACCATCTCGCCCTTTTCCTGATCCCACTCTTCCTTCTGCATCAGGATCGGCAGCGCGATGTGATCGGAATACTTCTGGATGATCGACTTCAGGCGATGCGACGACAGCAGTTCATCCTCGCCTTCGCGCAGGTGCAGCGTGATCGTCGTGCCGCGCTGCGCGCGCTCGATCGCGTCGATCGTGAAATCGCCCTCGCCCGCGCTTTCCCAGCGCACGGCTTCGTTCGCCGGCAAGCCGGCGCGGCGCGTCTCGACGGTGATCTTGTCGGCGACGATGAAGCCCGAGTAGAAACCGACGCCGAACTGGCCGATCAGCGCCGCATCCTTCTGCTGGTCGCCGGACAGCTTCGTGAAGAATTCCTTGGTGCCCGAACGCGCGATCGTGCCGAGGTTCGCGATCGCCTCGTCGCGGCTCATGCCGATGCCGTTGTCGTCGATCGTGATCGTGCGTGCGGCCTTGTCGAAGCCGATGCGGATGCGCAGGTTCGGATCGCTTTCGTACAGCGCGTTGTCCGCGAGCCCTTCGAAACGCAGCTTGTCGGCCGCGTCGGACGCGTTCGACACCAGTTCGCGCAGGAAGATTTCCTTGTTGCTGTAGAGCGAATGAATCATCAGGTGGAGGAGTTGCTTGACCTCTGCCTGAAAGCTCATCGTTTCGTGTGCCATGGATGCTGTTTCCTCTTACTTGAACTTGAATGGTGTGGCGCGGGCGCCCGGCGCGCGATGCCGGCGGGCCCGTCAAGGACGACCGCCTGGCGCAAGCGGTTTGCGCCGGTATCTGGGGACGGGCGGCCGGATTTCAAGGGGCGGCGTGCCGCCCCATCACGACGCGCGCCGCGCCGCCGACTCGATATAGCGCGCGAGAAAGCCCGGCAGCGCCGGATCGCCGCAGTTCGCGACGTTGAAGCGCGTCCACGTCGACGACGACTGTTGCGGCGAGAACAGGCTCCCCGGCGTCAGCAGGAACCCTTCCTCGTGCGCGGCGGCCGCGAGCGCGTCCGAATCGACGCCCGTGTCGGCCCACAGGAACATCCCGGCCGCCGGCATCGTGAAGAGCCGCAGCCCGGTGCGCTCGAGCATCCGCGCGGTCTTGTCGCGCACGCCGTCGAGCCGCGCGCGCAGCCGCTCGACGTGGCGCCGGTAATGCCCTTCGGTCAGGATCTTGTAAAGCACGCGCTCGTTGAGCTCCGGCGTCGTCATCCCGACCAGCATCTTCTGGTCGGTGATCGCCTTCGCGATCTCCGGCGCGCAGGCGACATAGCCGACCCGCAAATTCGCCGCGAGCGTCTTCGAATAGCTGCCGAGGTAGATCACGCGCTTCAACTGGTCGAGGCTCGCGAGTCGCGTCGCCGGATAGCTCGGCGGGCACAGGTCGCCGTACACGTCGTCCTCGACGACGAGGAAGTCGTACGCCTCCGCGAGCTTCAGGATCCGGAACGCCTGCGCGGCCGACAGCGACGTGCCGGTCGGGTTCTGCAGCACCGAATTGATCACGAGCATCTTCGGCCGCCACATCTGCACGAGCGTTTCCAGCGCGTCGAGATCGGGGCCGTCGGGCGTATACGGCATGCCGACGAGCTGCGCGCCCTGCGACGCGAAGCGGCCGAACATCTGGAACCACGCGGGATCGCCGACGATCACCGCATCGCCGGGCTGCACGTAGATCCGCGAGATCAGGTCGATCGCCTGCGTGATGCCCGACACCAGCACGAGCTGCTCGGGCTTCGCGCCGATCTCGACTTCCGCGAGCCGCGTCTGCAATTGCTGGCGCAGCGGCAGGAAGCCCTGCGCCGTGCCGAAACCGAGCATCTGCGCGCCGGACTGGCGCCCGAGCGCACGCAGCGCGCCGGTGATCAGCTCGCCGTCGAGCCAGCGGCCCGGCAGGTAGCCGAGACCCGGCCCTTTTTCCGGACTGACGGTGTGCAGCATGTTGCGCAGCAGCCAGACGACGTCGATCGTGTTGTGCACCGGCGCGGCCTCGGCCACGCGCACCACGTTGTCGGCCGGTTGCGGGCCGGCGGCCGTGCGCTCGCGCACGTAGAAGCCCGAGCCGCGCCGCGAGTCGAGGTAGCCCTGCGCGACGAGCCGTTCGTACGCCTCGACCACGGTGAAGCGGGACACGCTCTTGTCGAGCGCGAGCTTGCGGATCGACGGCATCCGCATGCCGGGCCGGAACACGCGTTCGTCGATGCGGCGCCGCGCCCACTGGACGAGCTGGTCGACGAGCGTGAGCGTGGCCGTATCGTGCGGCGCGGGAATCTGGGCGAGAGGGACGGTGGACATGGGTGGCGGCTCGAACTGTACCGAAGGCTATCGCGCCGATTGTACCGTTACTGTGCCGGTGCCGACGATTACAGTTGACCGCAATGGCGATCGTGCGGCCGCCGTTCCGGCCCTGCCGCACGCGGGGCGGCACCGCCGGGCGTGCATCGCGGCCCGGGCACCGGCCGGCCGCGCAACGGCCCGGCGCTTCGCCCGCCCACCATGACACTTGCGCTTCCCGACCGACGTTCATGCCAGCCCGCTCCCTGACCCTCGACCATCTCGTGATCGCCGCGCGCACGCTCGACGACGGCGTGCGCCATGTCGCCGACGCGCTCGGCATCGAACCGGCCGGCGGCGGCCGCCACCCGCTGATGCGCACCCATAACGCGCTGTTCGGCGCGTGGGGCGGCCTGTACCTCGAAGTGATCGCGATCGATCCCGACGCCCCCGCCACCGGCGACGATGCCGCACCGCCGCGCGCGCGGCTGTTTGCCCTCGACGACCCGGCGATGCACGCACGCCTCGCGCAGGGCCCGTTCCTCGCACACTGGGTCGCGCGCGTCAACCGCCCGCGCCAGCTTGCGCTGTGGCGGAGCCAGTACCCGAACCGCATCGCGCCGGTCGTCGCGATGCGGCGCGGCGACCTGAGCTGGGGCCTCACGGTGCCCGACGACGGCGCGTTCCCCGCGTGGCAAGGCGCCGGCGACGGCCTCGTGCCGTCGCTGATCCAGTGGGACAGCCCGCGCCATCCAGCCGAATCGCTGCGCAATGACGGCGTCGCACTGAAGACGCTCAAGGGCATCCACCCGCGTGCGGATACGGTCCGCGAGCAGCTCGACTGGCTCGGCGCCGGCCATCTGCTCGACCTCGAAACCGGCGACGGCCCGCCCGCGCTCGTCGCAGAATTCGACACGCCGCACGGGGCACGCACGCTGCGCTGACCGCCCGGCCCCCCCTCGATTACACGAACCCTGCAATACGGAGACACCCAGTCCATGAATTCGCGCGAAACCCGGGGCATGCTGCTCGGCCTCATCGGCGTGATGATCTTCAGCCTGACGCTGCCGATGACGCGGATCGTCGTCTCCGAACTCAATCCGCTGCTCAACGGGCTCGGCCGCGCGCTCGCCGCGGCGGTGCCGGCCGGCCTGCTGCTGTGGTGGCGCCGCGAACGGCTGCCGACGCGCGCGCAGCTGAAAAGCCTCGCGGTCGTATCGGCCGGCGTGATCATCGCGTACCCGGTGTTCTCCGCATGGGCGATGAAAACCGTGCCGGCGTCGCACGGCGCGGTCGTAAACGGGCTGCAGCCGCTGTTCGTCGCGCTGTACGCGGCGTGGCTGTCGCACGAACGGCCGTCGAAGGCGTTCTGGGCCAGCGCGCTGGCGGGCAGCGCGCTCGTGATCGCGTTCGCGCTGCGCGACGGCGGCGGCACCGTGCAGGCCGGCGATGCGCTGATGCTCGTCGCGGTCGGCATCGGCGCGCTCGGCTATGCGGAAGGCGCGCGCCTCGCGCGCCAGATCGGCGGCTGGCAGGTGATCTGCTGGGCGCTCGTCGTGTCGGCGCCGTTCCTCGTGCTGCCGGTCGGCTGGCTCGCGTGGATACAGCACGTCGCGCACCCGGCCCCGCTCGCGCTGCGCACGTGGCTCGCTTTCGGGTACGTGACCCTCTTTTCACAATTCATCGGCTTTTTCGCGTGGTACGCGGGGCTCGCCATGGGCGGCATCGCGCGCGTCGGCCAGGTGCAGCTGCTGCAGATCTTCTTCACGATCGCCTTTTCCGCGCTGCTGTTCGGCGAAACGGTGACGCCGTCGACGTGGCTGTTCGCGGCCGCCGTGATCGCGACCGTGATGCTCGGCCGGCGCTCGGCGGTGGCCACGGCCCCGCGTCCCGCTCGCGCCGGTTGATGAGGTGCGCCATAATGATCGTCTTGCCTGAACGGTTTTGCCCATCCGGCCGCGACGGCCCGATCGCGCTCCCGCATGCCCACCCGGCCGCGTCGACGCGATCTGCCTGACCGACCTTTCTTGACTGACCACGATATCCGAACGAGGAGACTATGAATCCGAGCGACCTGCATCCGCCGCACTGGCAGCTTTCCGAACGCGCCCGCAAGCTGACGAGCTCGGCGATCCGCGAGATCCTGAAGGTCACGGAACGCCCCGAGGTCATCTCGTTCGCAGGCGGCCTGCCCGCTCCCTCGACGTTCCCGGCCGAACGCATGCGCGACGCGGCCGACCGCGTGCTGCGCGATGCGCCCGCCGCCGCACTCCAGTACAGCGCGACCGAAGGCTACCTGCCGCTGCGCGAATGGATCGCCGAGCGCTACAGCGTGCGCGTGTCGCAGGTGCTGATCACGACCGGCTCGCAGCAGGCGCTCGACCTGCTCGGCAAGGCGCTGATCGACCCGGACAGCCCGATCCTCGTCGAAACCCCGACCTACCTCGGCGCGCTGCAGTCGTTCTCGCTGTACGAGCCGCGCTACGTGCAGGTGCCGACCGACGAGCAGGGCCTGCTGCCCGAAGGCCTCACGCCCGACCTCACGCAAGGCGCGCGCCTGCTGTACGCGCAGCCGAACTTCCAGAACCCGACCGGCCGCCGCCTGCCCGTCGAGCGCCGCCGCGCACTCGCCGCGTTCGCGCAGACGAGCCCGTTCCCGGTGCTGGAAGACGACCCGTACGGCGCGCTGAACTACCAGGGCGAGCCGCTGCCGACGATGCTGTCGATGGCGCCGGACCACGTCGTGCACCTTGGCACGTTCTCGAAGGTGCTCGCGCCGGGCCTGCGGATCGGCTACATCATTGCGCCCGAGGAACTCCATTTCAAGCTCGTGCAGGCCAAGCAGGCCACCGACCTGCACACGCCGACGCTCACGCAGCGCATCGCGCACGAAGTGATCAAGGACGGCTTCCTCGACGAGCACATCCCGACCATCCGCCAGCTGTACGGCGCGCAATGCGAAGCGATGCTCGCGTCGCTCGCGCGTCACATGCCGGAAGGCGTCACGTGGAACCGCCCGGACGGCGGGATGTTCATCTGGGTGAACCTGCCCGCGCAGATCGACAGCATGAAGCTGCTCGAGGCCGCGGTCGCCAACCATGTCGCCTTCGTGCCGGGCGCGCCGTTCTTCGCGAACGACCCGCAGCAGAACACGCTGCGCCTGTCGTTCGTGACGGTGCCGCCGGAGAAGATCGAGGAAGGCGTCGCACGCCTCGGCAAGCTGCTGCGCGAGCGTCTCTGATCCCCTTTTTCCCTGTCACGACTCTCTACGAGGAATCGAACACATGGCTAACGTCTACGACAAGCTGAAGTCGCTTGGCATCGAGCTCCCGACCGCCGGCGCACCGGCCGCCGCCTACGTGATGAGCGCGCAAAGCGGCAACACGGTCTACCTGTCGGGCCACATCGCGAAGAAGGACGGCAAGGTCTGGGCCGGCAAGCTCGGCGCCGACCTGCAGACGGAAGACGGCAAGGCGGCCGCGCGCTCGATCGCGATCGACCTGCTCGCGACGCTGCACGCGCACACCGGCGACCTGAACAAGGTCACGCGCATCGTGAAGCTGATGAGCCTCGTCAACTCGACGCTCGACTTCACGGAACAGCACATCGTCACGAACGGCGCGTCGGAACTGATCGCCGACGTGTTCGGCGACGCAGGCAAGCACGCGCGTTCGGCGTTCGGCGTCGCGCAGATTCCGCTCGGCGCGTGCGTCGAGATCGAGCTGATCGCCGAAGTCGCGTGAGTCGCGTAACACGACCGTCACGATGACCCGCCGCCGCGTCCGCTTCAAGCAGGTCGACGTCTTCACGTCGGTGCCGTTCAAGGGCAACCCGCTCGCCGTCGTGTTCGACGCCGACTCGCTCGGCGACGACGACATGCTCGCGATCGCCCGCTGGACGAACCTGTCGGAAACGACGTTCGTGTGCACGCCGACCGATCCGCAGGCCGATTACCGCGTCCGGATCTTCACGCCGGGCGGCGAACTGCCGTTCGCCGGCCACCCGACGCTCGGCACCGCGCACGCGTTCCTGGAAAGCGGCGCGCGGCCGCGCACGCCGGGCCGGCTGATCCAGCAATGCGGGGTCGGCCGGGTCGAACTGCGCGATCAGGCCGATGGCTGGGCATTTGCCGCGCCGCCGGCGCGGTTCACGCCGCTCGACCGTTCGGACTACCCGGCGCTGGCGGCCGCGTTGCGCAGCGACGCGATCGATCCGGATGCCGAACCGTGCGCGGTCGACAACGGCGCGCCGTGGCTCGTCGTGCGGCTCGCGTCGGCCGAGGCCTGCCTCGGCCTCGCACCCGATCCGGCCGCGCTCGAGGCCATCACCCACCGCTACGGCGCGCACGGTCTCGCGGCGTACGCGCCCCACCCCGACGGCGGCCCCGCGACGTTCGAAATTCGCTGCCTGATGACGGGCGGCGGTTTCGGCACCGGCGAGGATCCCGTCACCGGCAGCGCGAACGCCGCGCTGGCCGGGCTGCTGAGCCGCCAGCAGCGCCGCCCCGGCACGTCCTATACGGCCCGCCAGGGCACGGCGATCGGCCGCGACGGCCGCATTGCCGTCCGCTATGACGACGACGGCACGATCTGGATCGGCGGCCACGTCGTGACGATCGTGGACGGCACGTTCCAGGCACCCGTCTGACGTTTCGCCATGTGCGATGGCGCCGGCCCGGCCGGCGCCCTACGGTTCCCCCGGCTATCGCAAAAACGTTCCAGCCAGTAATATCGGGCCTAATCCGTCGCTTCGGCGGGTCTGTCCATGGTTGCGCATCCCGCGAACGAACAGACGCCGGTGCGACCCCAACCACAGCCGCCCATCCTGAGAGGGTGGCGCACGCGAGCAGGACGCCGCCCTCTTCGATGAGCTCCGCCCGGTCAAACCACACGCCGCCGAACCGACCGCTACGCGCGCCGCGCAAGTCGCGCCGCCGCGCGCTGTTCGCGATCCCGCTGCTCGGGATGCTGGCGCTCGCGCTGCTGTGGGCGGTGATCATCGCGCGGCTGTCGGTCGAAAAGGACAGCGCGTACAAGGAAGCGGCGGCATCCGCGGCGATCCTGTCGTCCGCGCTCGAACAGCACACGGTCAAGGCGATCCACCAGGTCGACCAGATCACCCGCTTCGTCAAGTTCGAATTCGAGAAATCGCCTGCGCGCTTCAACCTCGCGAGCACGGTCGAAAAAGGCGTCGTGCCGAGCGACACGCTGATCCAGGTCTCGCTCGTCAACGCGAAGGGCATCCTGTTCGCGAACACGGCCGAACGCCATCCGCATCCGATCAACCTGGCCGACCGCGAGCACTTCAAGGTCCACCTCGCGCACAACGACGACCGCCTGTACATCAGCAAGCCCGTGCTCGGCCGCGTGTCGAGCCACTGGACGCTGCAGATGACGCGGCGCCTGAACAACCCGGACGGCAGCTTCGCGGGCATCGTCGTCGTGTCGGAAGACCCGAGCTACTTCACGAACGACTTCTACAACAACGCGGCGATCGGCAAGGAAGGCGTGATCTCCGTCGTGTCGGACACGGGTGCCGTGCTCGCGCGGCGCACCGGCTCGCTCAACAACGCACCGGGTGCGTTCTCCGCATCGGGCGTCTACCCGATCGCCGAGCGCGTGACGGGCACGATCATCGACCCGATCGACGGCGTGACGCGCATCGTGTCGTACCGCCACCTCGACGGCTACCCGCTCGCGGTGATGGTCGGGCTGTCGCAGACCGAGGAATTCGCGGACTACTACCACACGCGCAACGTCTACCTGCTGATGACGAGCTTCATCACGCTCGCGATGCTCGCGTTCTTCAGCGTCGCGACGGGGCTGATCGGCAAGCTGCTCGGCCGCGAGCGCGAGATGACCCAGCTCGCCGAATACGACCTGCTCACCGGCCTCGCGAACCGCTACGCGACGCTGCGCGGGCTGCGCAACGACGTGGCGATGCCGGCCAGCCTGTCGCGGCTCGGCCTGCTGTTCATCGACCTCGACAATTTCAAGACCGTCAACGACACGCTCGGCCACAACGCGGGCGACATCGTGCTGCAGATGACCGCGTCGCGCCTGTCGGATGCCGTCGGCGACGAAGGATCGCTCGCGCGCATCGGCGGCGACGAGTTCGTGGTCGTGATGAAGGGCGACGACGTGGAACGGCGCGCGGTGCGGCTCGCGGAAGCGATCATCCGGATGTTCGGCGCGCCGTTCGACGTGCGCGGCAGTTCGTTCGTGCTGCACGCGAGCATCGGCATCGCGCTGCACACCGTTGCGAACGAAAGCGAGATCGATCTGCTGAAGAAGGCCGACCTCGCGATGTACAGCGCGAAGGACGCCGGCAAGAACTGCTATCAGTTCTACGCGCCGCACCTGTCGCACCGCGCGGACCACCTGATGCGCTGGGAACAGCAATTGCGCGTCGCGCTCGCCGAAGGGCAGCTGTTTCTCGCGTACCAGCCGAAGATCGACCTGACGCACCGCACGATCACCGGCTTCGAGGCGCTCGCACGCTGGGACCACCCCGAGCACGGGATCATCTCCGCGAACGAATTCATTTCGATCGCCGAATCGACGGGCCTGATCGTGCCGATCGGCGACTTCGTGATCCGCACCGCGTGCGCGCAGATCGCGCGCTGGCGCGACGACGGCCACGACACGCTGACGCTCGCGATCAACATCTCGCCGGTGCAGTTCTGGCGCGGCGACCTGATCGAGACGATTTCGCAGGCGCTGCAGGACACCGGCATCGACGCGAACCGCCTCGAACTCGAGATCACCGAGACCGCGATGATGGAATATCCGGAGCTCGTGTCCGAGAAGATCGTCGCGCTGAAGAAGCTCGGCATCCGGATCGCCCTCGACGATTTCGGCACCGGCTATTCGTCGCTGTCGTACCTGCATCGGTTCTCCGTCGATACGCTGAAGGTCGACCGCTCGTTCGTGCAGGCGATCCCGAACGATCGCAGCGTGTGCGTGATGGTGTCGTCGATCGTGCATCTCGCGCGCTCGCTCGGCCTGACGGTGGTCGTCGAAGGCACCGAAACCGAGGAGCAGGTCGCGTGGCTGTCCGCGCTCGGCGAGATCGAAGCCCAGGGCTTCCTGTTCTCGCGCCCCGTGCCGGCCGACGCGATCCCCGCGCTGATCGCGCGCTTCGGCGTGCGCGGCGACCGGCCGAACGTCCTCACGCACCGCGCAACCGGCAGCACGGGCGCCTGAGCCCGCAACACGCACCGCACGTGTTGCGCGGCACACCGATTGTTTCGGCTTCCAATCCGGTTGTTTAGTTCGTTTACTAGCGTTTTCGCGCATGGCAGTGTCACGATGCCCGGTGGACAATCGGGAGGGCCATCGCGTCGGCGGGCCGCCGGCACATCCCCCCATGCGTGAGACCAGGCCCAGCACCAACTGCACAATCATGACCACCGTCGAAGTCGAAGCGGCCGAACGTGTCGAACAGGCACAGGCATCCCTGTGGACCTTGTTCAAGGTCATCGCCGGCATTTCCGCCGTCTCGTGGGGCGGGCTCTCGATGATGGCGCAGCTCGAACGCCATTACGTCGACCGGTTCCAGCGCATCGAACCGCACGTCTTCGCCGATCTCGTCGCACTCGCGTGGCTCGTGCCGGGCCCCGTCGGCTGCAATGTCGCGGTACAGGTCGGCCAGACGCTGCACGGCCGCACCGGCGCGTGGGTTGCCGGCATCGCGAGCGTGCTGCCGTTCTCCATCCTGATGACGCTGTTCGCGATCTTCTACCGCACGCCGCTCGTGCGCTCGCTCGCCGCGCCGATGCTGATCAATCACTTCGGGATGGTGCTTGCCGCGCTGATCGGCGTCACGTGGCTCAGGCAGCTGCGCACGCTCGCGCGCACGCGGCTCGAACAGCTGATTGCCGCGCTATCGACGATTCTGCTTGCTTTCGCGCATAGTCCGGCCGCTTTCGTCGGGATTCTGTTCGCTGCGTTTGCAGCCGGCTGGCTCACGGGGCCGCCGCAGGACGACACGGTCGATTTCACGCTATCGAAGCGTGACCGCAACCTGCTCGTGCTGCTGGCGATTCTCGTCGCGCTGTTCGCGTTGCCGCTGCCCGGCGACTACCAGATGACGCTGCTGTGGCCGCGGCTCGCCGGCGCCGGCATGACGCTGTTCGGCGGCGGCTTCTCCGCGCTGCCCGTGCTCAAGACGCTGTTCGTGTCGCCGGCAACCGGCATCTCCGATCACGACTTCACGCTCGCGTTCGCGCTGTCGCCGGTGTCGCCCGGACCGCTGCTGAACGTCGTGCCGTTTCTCGGCTACCTGACCGACGGCTGGGTCGGCGCGCTGCTCGCGACCGCCGCGCTGTTCATTCCGTCGGGATGCCTCGTCGTGTTTGCGCACAACCACCTGCTCCGGCTCAAGCGCCATTCGCGCTTCGAGCACGGAATGCGCCTGCTGCGTGCGGCGACCACGGGCTTTCTCGTCGTCGCCGTCGTGAAGATCCTGCATCGCGAACCGGCCGATGCCGTCTATTGGGTCACGGGCGCCTTTGCGACGCTGTGCTTCGCGCGCTTCAAGGTGCCCGTGTATGCCGTCTACGGTGCGGTCGCGATCGCGTGCGGCGTATGGCTGTGGGCGGCCGCGCACTGACGACCGGCCCCGGCCCCGATCGCGGCCATCGCCGGCCGCTTGCCGCTCAGCCCGCCTGCACCGCGACGCGGCGTGCGGCCCAGCGTGCCCGCAGCGCGTCGTACGCGAGGTTGAAGCAGAACGTGTAAGGCAGGAAGAACAGCACGATGCCGAGGTCGAGCAGCAGCGCCTCGACGAGGCTCACGTCCAGCCACCACGCGGCGACGGGCACCACCATCGCGACGAGGCCGAGCTCGAACGCGAGCGCATGCGCGATCCGCATGCCGAGCGTGCGCGTGAGGCCCGCGCGCCGCTCGAAACGGTCGAACAGCGTGTTGAACGTCATGTTCCAGGCCATCGCGATCAGCGACACCATCACCGTCAGCACGCCGACGTGCGACACCGGCATGTCGAGCAGCCACGCGCCGATCGGCGCGCAAAGCGCGATCGCCACCAGCTCGAACGTCAGCGCGTGAACGAGGCGTTCCGCCACCGTTTTGTTCGTATGTTTCATGATTCCCTCCGATGCGTTTGTCCAGCTCATGCCGGCCATTTTGATCGGCAAGACCGTACGAATCCAGTTTGTTATCATCGGTTTTACCGATATAACACCATGAGGTCCGCCGCGTGCGCCACGCCCCCGAAGCCCTGCTCGCCTTCGCCGAAGCCGCGCTGCTCGGCTCGTTCACGGCCGCCGCGCGCAAGCTCGGCAAACGCCAGTCGACGGTGTCCGAAGCGATCGCGAACCTCGAGATCGACCTCGGCGTGCAGCTGTTCGACCGCTCGACGCGCACGCCGACGCTGACCGATGCCGGCCGCGCGCTGCTGCCTCAGGTGCAGCGCGCGCTGGAGGCCGGCGCGGCGATCGACCGCACCGCCGCGCGGCTCGCGCAGGGCGAGGAAGCGCGGCTGACGCTCGTCGTGTCCGATACGTATCAGTCGAAGCGTTACGAGGAAACGTTGATGGCGCTCGAGGGGCGCTTTCCGGCGCTCGAACTCGAATGCCAGATCGCCGAGCACGAGGACGTGCTCGACCTGATCCAGCAGGGCCGCGCCCAGCTCGGGTTGATGGCCGCGCGCGCCGTCTACCCGCCCGATATCGGCGCGGCGACGGTGGCGGAGGAATCGGAGATCGGTCTGTTCGTCGGGCGCACGCACGCGCTGGCGGCGTACGGCGACGCCGACGTGCCGCATGCCGCGTTGCGCGACGCGCGCGAGCTGCGGCTCAACACGTACGTGAAACCGGAGGATCGCGGCGCCGACGACCGGATCGTCGTCGGCACGCAGCGCTGGCTCGCGCCGAGCTATCTGATGCTGCTGGAGATGGCCGTGCTGGGGTTCGGCTGGGCCGAGCTGCCGCGCTGGATGGTCGAGCACTTCGCGCGCGACCGGCTGTGCGAGCTGCGCTCGCGCGGCTGGCCGCGCCGCGTCAGGGTCGATGCGGTCTGGTCGCGCAACCGGCCGCTCGGCCCGGCTGGCGCGTGGCTGCTCGACGCGATGCTGGCCGCCTAGCGGCGCGCGACACCGCGCCTGCCGCGGGCGCCGGCCGGCGCCGCAAGGTCAGCGATGCGTGATCACAGGCCGCGCGACAGCACGGCCGCGCCGATCGTCACGACGCCGAGCACGAGGTTGACGACGACGAGCAGGCGCACCGCGTTCACGGCGCGCGCGCCATCGGGCCAGTTCTGCGCCTGCACCGCACGGCGGATGCGCGGGAACAGCGCGAAGCGGATATGGCCGAAGATCAGCATCATCACGACGCCGAGCCCCGCCATCGCATGCAGCGTCCACGTCGCGTGCGCGCCGCCGAATTCCATCAGCAGGAACCCGCCGGACAGCAGGATCACGATCACCGAGCCCGACACCCAGTTGAAGAAACGGCCGAACACACCCTCGATCAGCGGCAGCCGGAGCTGCGGCGTCAGGTCGGACAGCGCCGGACGCAGGCAGAAGTTCGCGAAGACCATCCCGCCCACCCACACGGCGACGGCCAGCAGATGAAGAAACAGCGCGACGGCAACAGCGTGGGACATGGCGGCAATCCTGTTATGGGTTGAATGCAACGAACAGCCGCGTCACGCGCGGTCTCGAGCGACGTTCGACCGGCGGACCGCCGCTCGGTTCAGGCCCCTGGCGGCATTTCACAATATTTTGCAAGTTCCGTGTGACGGCGCCACGCTCGCTTACCTGAATGCGTCGCCCCAAAAAGAACAGGCCGCCCCTCCCGCCGAAGCGGAGGGGCGGCCTGCGATGGCGGTCGCCCCGGCGACCGGACGCGACGTCAGCCGAGCAGCGGACGCAGTTCGTTGACGACCTTGAGCTTCGTCTCCGGTGCGCGGCCCTTGCGTGCGCGCTTGCCGACGTGCGGCGCGAGCCCCGCATACGACAGCGTCTCGTCCTGCACCTTGCCGCCGCGGCCGGTGCCGGTCAGCACGACGCCGGCCGGATCGATCGCGAGCGCCTGCACGAGCGTTTCCTTGTCGTCGAGCGCCATCAGGATCACGCCGCGGCCGCCGCCGGACAGCGTCTTCATCTCGTCCATCCCGAACACCAGCAGCCGGCCGCCGCTCGACAGACAGGCGACCTGCGTCGCGTTCGGCAGCACGGGCATCGGCGCGAGCGGCACCGCGCCCGTAGCTGCGCCCGCATCGATCGTCATGAACGCCTTGCCGGCCTTCACGCGGCTCACCATGTCGCCGACCTTCGCGAGGAAGCCGAAGCCGTTGCTCGACGCGAGCAGCAGTTGCTGGTCGGCCGGCGCCGCGTAGTAGTGCATCAGGTGCGAGCCCGATTCGAGCTCGATCAGCGACGTCACCGGCACGCCGTCGCCGCGCCCGCCCGGCAGCACCGACACGTCGACCGAGTACACGCGGCCGCTGCTGCCCCACGCGATCAGGCGATCCGGCGTGCGGCACTGGAACGCCGCGTACAGGTGGTCGCCGGCCTTGAACGTGAAGCCGGCCGGGTCGAGCCCGTGGCCCTTCAGCGCACGCACCCAGCCCTTCTGCGACACGACGACCGTCACCGGCTCGTCGACGACCTTCGCCTCGAACGTCGCGCGCTTTTCCTGCTGGATCAGCGTGCGGCGATCGTCGCCGTACTGCTTCGCGTCGGCCTCGATCTCCTTGATCATCAGCCGCTTCATCGCGCTTTCGTTCGCGAGCAGTTCCTCGAGCTTCGCCTTCTCGTCGCGCAGCGCGTCGAGTTCCTTCTCGATCTTGATCTTCTCGAGCCGCGCGAGCTGACGCAGGCGGATTTCGAGGATGTCTTCCGCCTGGCGGTCGGTGAGGCCGAACGCGCTCATCAGCGCGGCCTTCGGCTCGTCCGCCTCGCGGATGATGCGGATCACCTCGTCGATGTTCAGGAAGACGATCATCCGCCCTTCGAGGATGTGGATGCGGTCGTCGACCTTCGCGAGGCGATGGCGGCACCGGCGCGTCATCGTCAGCTGGCGGAACTTCACCCATTCGTCGAGGATCGTCAGCAGGCCCTTCTGGCCCGGCCGGCCGTCGGCGCCGATCATCACGAGGTTCAGCGTCGCGTTCGACTCGAGGCTCGTGTACGCGAGCAGCGTGTTCACGAATTCCGTCTGGTCGATCGTGCGCGACTTCGGCTCGAACACGAGCCGCACCGCCGCTTCCTTGCCCGACTCGTCGCGCACCGCGTCGAGCAGGTCGAGCATCGCCTTCTTGGTATTGAGCTGTTCGGGCGTCAGCGTCTTCTTGCCGAGCTTGAGCTTCGGGTTGGTGAGCTCCTCGATTTCCTCGAGCACCTTCTGGCCCGACGTGTTCGGCGGAAGCTCGGTGACGACCAGTTGCCACTGGCCGCGCGCGAGATCCTCGATCTTCCAGCGCGCGCGCACCTTCAGGCTGCCGCGGCCGGTCTCATAGGCCGCCGCGATCTCGGTGTCGCTCGAGATGATCTGGCCGCCGCCGGGGAAGTCCGGGCCCGGGATCAGGCTCACCAGCTCCGCGTGCGAGAGCTTCGGATTGCGGATCAAGGCGACCGCCGCCGCCGCGACCTCGCGCAGGTTGTGCGACGGGATTTCGGTGGCGAGACCGACCGCGATGCCCGACGCACCGTTCAGCAGCACGAACGGCATGCGGCTCGGCAGCGTCTTCGGTTCCTCGAACGAGCCGTCGTAGTTCGGCATGAAGTCGACCGTGCCCTGGTCGATCTCGTCGAGCAGCAGCTTCGAGATCGGCGTGAGCCGCGCTTCGGTGTATCGCATCGCCGCCGCGCCGTCGCCGTCGCGCGAGCCGAAGTTACCCTGCCCGTCGATCAGCGGATAGCGCAACGAGAAATCCTGTGCGAGACGCACGAGCGCGTCGTACGCCGACTGGTCGCCGTGCGGGTGGTATTTACCGAGCACGTCGCCGACCACGCGCGCCGACTTCACCGGCTTCGCGTCCGGGCCGAGGCCCATTTCGTTCATCGCGAACAGGATCCGGCGCTGCACCGGCTTCTGGCCGTCGCACACGTCGGGCAGCGCGCGGCTCTTCACGACGCTGACCGCGTAGCTGAGGTACGCCTGCTCCGCGTAGTTGCCGAGCGTCAGCGCGTCGCTCTCGGGCGCGTCGGGGCTGGCAAAGAGATCGGAAGTGTTGTCGTCCATCTGAATTCCGTATTCGTAAGTGGCGTGAGGCCGGGCCGGGCGTCATGCCCGGCCGCGCGGGTTCCCGGCTTAGATGTCCGCTTCGACGTCGTTGCCCTTTTCCTCGAGCCAGCCGCGCCGCGCGGCTGCCTCGCCCTTGCCCATCAGCATCGTCATGCGCGCGACGGTCGCCTCGTAGTCGAGCTCGCCGAGCTTCACCGGCATCAGGCGGCGCGTGTCGGGGTTCATCGTCGTGTCCCACAGCTGCTCCGCGCTCATTTCGCCGAGGCCCTTGAAGCGGCTGATGCTCCACTGGGTCTCGCGCACGCCGTCCTTGCGCAGCTTGTCGAGGATCGCTTCCAGCTCGCCGTCGTCGAGCGCATAGAGCTTCTGCGCGGCCTTCTTGCCGCGCGCCGGCGCGTCGACGCGGAACAGCGGCGGCCGCGCGACGCACACATGGCCGCGCTCGATCAGTTGCGGGAAATGCTTGAAGAACAGCGTGAGCAGCAGCACCTGGATGTGCGAGCCGTCGACGTCCGCGTCCGACAGGATGCAGATCTTGCCGTAGCGCAGGTTCGACAGGTCGACGCTTTCATCCGGGCTGTGCGGATCGACACCGATCGCGACCGAGATGTCGTGCACCTCGTTGTTCGCGAACAGGCGGTCGCGCTCGGTTTCCCACGTGTTCAGCACCTTGCCGCGCAGCGGCAGGATCGCCTGGTACTCCTTGTCGCGGCCCATCTTCGCGGAACCGCCCGCCGAATCGCCCTCGACGAGGAACAGTTCGTTGCGCGCGATATCTTCCGTCTCGCAATCGGTCAGCTTGCCGGGCAGCACCGCGACGCCCGAGCTCTTGCGCTTCTCGACCTTCTGGCCCGCGCGCGTGCGCGCCTGCGCCTGCTTGATCACGAGTTCGGCGAGCTTCTTGCCGAGCTCGACGTGCTGGTTCAGCCACAGTTCGAGCGCCGGACGCGAGAACGACGACACGAGCTTCACCGCATCGCGGCTGTTCAGGCGTTCCTTGATCTGTCCCTGGAACTGCGGATCGAGCACCTTCGCGGACAGCACGAACGACACGCGCGCGAACACGTCTTCCGCGAGGAGCTTCACGCCCTTCGGCTGCAGGTTGTGCAGTTCGACGAAGCTCTTCACCGCCTGGTAGAGACCGTCGCGCAGGCCCGACTCGTGCGTGCCGCCGGCCGGCGTCGGGATCAGGTTCACGTACGACTCGCGCACGAGCGAACCTTCCTCGCTCCATGCGACAACCCACGACGCGCCCTCGCCCTCGGCGAAGGTTTCGTCGGTCGAACGCGCATCGGCGAAGCGCTCGCCCTCGAACAGCGGGATCAGCAGCTCGCTGCCGTTCATCTCGTCGAGCAGATAGCCGCGCAGGCCGTCCTCGTACTTCCACACCTGGCGCTCGCCGGTCTTCTCGTTGACGAGCACGACCTCGACGCCCGGCAGCAGCACGGCCTTCGAGCGCAGCAGGCGCTGCAGCTCGCCGAGCGGCAGGTTCGGCGAATCGAAATACTTCGGATTCGGCCACACCTGCACGCGCGTGCCGGACTTCTTCTCGCCGCGGCCCGCGCCCTGCGTCGCGAGCGGTTTCACGACATCACCGTCGGCGAAGCCGAGCTCGGCGATCTTGCCGTCGCGCCAGACCGTCACGTCGAGACGCGTCGCGAGTGCGTTCGTCACCGATACGCCGACGCCGTGCAGGCCGCCCGAGAACGTGTACGCGCCGCCGGCGGCCTTGTCGAACTTGCCGCCCGCGTGCAGGCGCGTGAACACGATCTCGACGACCGGCACGCCTTCCTCGGGGTGCATGCCGAACGGGATGCCGCGGCCGTCGTCCTCGACCGACACCGACTGATCGGCGTGCAGCGTGACCGTGATCTGCTTGCCGTAGCCGCCGAGCGCCTCGTCGGACGCGTTGTCGATGACTTCCTGGATGATGTGCAGCGGATTTTCGGTACGGGTGTACATGCCGGGCCGCTGCTTGACCGGCTCGAGGCCCTTGAGCACCTTGATCGATGCTTCGCTATAGGCCGCGCTGGGCTTCTTCGTTGACATAGGCGCTGAATTTCGTCATTCATCGGGACGTTGTCCACACCTCGTGTGGATAACGTCGTGGACAAAACGTTGAGTTCCGTAAAAAAGCGAATCGAAACAACGGTGTGCTTGGACTGCTCCGAAAGCGGGCGCGCGGCATGCGCCGCGCGGCCCGGGACGCGCGGTATTTTACTGGTTCCGCGTGACGCGCCGTTGCAAGATCATTCGCACCACGCGCGGTGCGTCAGACCGGCTTGCGCTTCGCCTCGAGCGTCTCCCACCGCTCGAGCGCGGCAAGGAGCTCGTCGTCGATCGCCGCGAACCGCTCGGTCAGGCGCGTGCCTTCCTGCGGATCCTTCGCAAAGATCGAGCCGTCCTCGAGCCGCGCGTTGATCGTCTTCTGTTCGTCCTCGAGCGCCGCGATCTTCTCCGGCAGCGCATCGAGTTCGCGCTGCTCGTTGAACGACAGCTTCACCGTGCGCTGCGCGTTGCGGCCGGCCGCGCTCTTCGCCGCATCTTCCTTGACCGGCGCCGCTTCCTTCACCGCGCGCTTCGCCGCTTCCTGCTGCGCGAGCTGCTGCGAACGCTCGCTCTGGATCTGCCAGTCGGTGAAGCCGCCGACGTATTCGCGCCACTTGCCGTCGCCCTCGGCCGCGATCACCGACGTGACGACGTTATCGAGGAACGCGCGATCGTGGCTGACGAGCAGCACCGTGCCGTCGTAGTCGGCCAGCAGCTCTTCGAGCAGTTCGAGCGTCGGGATGTCGAGGTCGTTGGTCGGTTCGTCGAGCACCAGCACGTTGGCTGGACGCGCGAACAGGCGCGCGAGCAGCAGCCGGTTGCGCTCGCCGCCCGACAGCGACTTAACCGGCGAGCGCGCGCGTTCCGGCGCGAACAGGAAGTCGCCGAGATAGCTCATCACGTGCTTGCGCACGCCGCCGATCTCGACCCATTCGCTACCGGGGCTGATGGTGTCGGCCAGGCTCTTTTCCTGGTCGAGCTGCGCGCGCATCTGGTCGAAATACGCGACCTGCAGGTTCGTGCCGGTGCGCACCGTGCCCGCGTCGAGCTTCAGCTCGCCCAGGATCAGCTTGAGCAGCGTGGTCTTGCCGGCGCCGTTCGGGCCGACGAAACCGATCTTGTCGCCGCGCATGACCGTCGTCGAGAAGGTGTCGACGACCGTGCGATCGCCGTAGCGCTTCGTCACGTCCGTCAGCTCCGCGACGATCTTGCCCGACTTCTCGCCCTGCGCGACGTCGAGTTTCACGTTGCCCTGCGAATTGCGGCGCTCCGCGCGCTCGTTGCGCATCTGCACGAGCCGCGCGATGCGCCCGACGCTGCGCGTGCGGCGCGCCTCGACGCCCTTGCGGATCCAGACCTCTTCCTGCGCGAGCAGCTTGTCGAACTTCTCGTTTTCGACGCGCTCGACTTCGAGCTGCTGCGCCTTGCGCGTCTGGTAGGCCGAGAAATTGCCCGGGTACGACAACAGCCGGCCGCGATCGAGCTCGACGATGCGCGTCGCGACGCGGTCGAGGAACGCGCGATCGTGGGTGATGAACAGCAGGCCCGCGCGCTGCGCGACCAGCAGTTCTTCCAGCCAGCGGATGCCGTCGAAGTCGAGGTGGTTGGTCGGTTCGTCGAGCAGCAGCACGTCGGGCTGCAGAACCAGCGCACGCGCCAATGCGACACGCTTCTGCATCCCGCCCGACAGCGCGTCGACGCGCGCGTCGCCGTCCGTCAGGCCGATCTGCGCGAGCGTCATCGACACGCGCGTGCGCCAGTTCCACGCGTCGTGCGCGTCGAGCGACGACTGCAGCGCGTTCATCCGCGCGAGCAGCGCGTCGTGCTCGGCGCCTTCCGGTGTTTCCGCGAGGCGGTGCGCGATCGAATCGTATTCCTCGAGCACTTCGCGCGTGTGCGTGAGCCCCGATGCCACGGCGTCGAACACGGTCGCGCCGGGTTCGAATTCGGGCTCCTGCGGCACGTAGACGGTCACGAGCTCCTGCTGGCGCGTGATCAGCCCGTCATCGGGTTTCGCGAGCGCGGCGACGATCTTCAGCAGCGACGACTTGCCCGCGCCGTTGCGGCCGATCAGGCCGACGCGCTCGCCGGCCTCCAGCGAGAAGTCCGCGTGATCGAGCAACGCGACGTGACCGAACGCGAGTTGCGCGCCGGTAATGGAATAAAGCGACATGGGGAGACGGCGAAGAGAGAAATCGGAAGCGCCCATTGTACCGGTGGCGGACGCCTGCGCCGGGATGGCCGGATGGACTAGGCTGATGCGCGGTTCTTTTTGTGCCGTGGCGGCATGTCGGCGCGCACCCGACGGATGGGCCGGCATGGCGTGCTTCGGCGTTGCAGAGCGCCGGGGCGACGGGCATCCGGCCGCAGCTTCCCGGCCGGGCGCCCGCATGTGCGAGGAGCGATTACTTCACGTTGACCGTGATCGTCGAGTTCAGGTCGGGACCGTACGAACGGTGCGCACCGTCGCCGAGCTGCAGCGTCAGCGTGTGCTGGCCGGGCGGCAGCTTCACGTCGGTTTCGGTCTGGGCCTTGCCGAAGTGCAGCGAATGGTCGGTGGCGGGGATCACGTCGCTCTTCGGCACCGGCTTGCCGTCGATCAGCAGGTGATGGTGGCCGGTGTCCGGCGTCATGTCGCCGGCTGGCTTGAGGCCCATGCCTTCGAGACCGAACTTCACGTGCACGGGGCTCGATACCGTCGCGCCGTCCTTCGGCTCGACGAAGAACACGCGCGCCTCCGCACGCGCGAGCGTCGACACGGCCAGTGCCGCGACACACACCGCACCCGCGATCCACTTCTTGTTGAGCATCGTTTTCTCCTTCAGATGAAAGGCCCACGAAGCATACACTGCATGCCCGGCACGCGCGATGACGGCCGTTGTTCGCGATGCGTACATTTAAAACGACGTTGCGCAGGCGTTCGGCGAAATTCCGGTAACATTGCGCCTTTCGTCCGCCGGCCACGCCGCGGGCGACATTGCCGACTTTCATCATCCCGAGCGCCACATGAGCGAAGTAATCGAATACCAGAGCTGGGTCTGCCTGATTTGCGGGTGGGTCTACAACGAAGCGGAAGGCCTGCCCGACGAGGGCATCCCCGCCGGCACCCGTTTCGCCGACATTCCCGCCGACTGGCGCTGCCCGCTGTGCGACGTGGGCAAGGAAGATTTCGTCGTCGTCGATTTCTGATTCCGGTTTCCGGACACGACCGAGCACGCGCGCCACGCATCGGTGCGCATTCCGTCCGCCGATGCGCCGCGCGTTTGCTATACTCTGCGCGCTGTCCACTTCGCCGTCCCGATCGCGTCTTTTGCACGCGGAATCGCGGACATGGCTCTCCCCGTAGTTCAATGGATAGAACAAGCGCCTCCTAAGCGCTAGATACAGGTTCGATTCCTGTCGGGGGGACCAGCCAAGCCCCAAACCATCCCCAAGATTCACAAGAAATCCCCCGCTCAAGCCCGTCTGTCGGACCTCTAGCTCACATCGTTACCCAAGGTTGCTCAGTGACAGCCGGAGAAAGTGTTGGTATTTTTGTTGGTATCAGCCGATACCAACAACACAGATACCAACAATGCCTCTCACTGACGTGCAGGTACGGAACGCGAAGGCCAGCGCGGCTCCGTACAAACTCACGGACGGCAACGGAATGTTCTTGCTCGTCCAACCGAACGGCGCGAAGTACTGGCGCTTCTCATACCGCTTCCTTGGCAAGCAGAAGACGCTCGCCCTCGGCGTCTATCCGGCCGTCACGCTCGCGACGGCACGGAAAAAACGCGACGAGGCCCGCGAGCAGATCGCGGCCGGCGTCGATCCGGGCGAGGCGAAGAAGGATGCGAAACGGGCCGCCGAAATCGCGGCGGCAAACTCGTTCGAAGCGGTAGCGCGCGAGTGGTTCGACTCCCAGCGTCCGGGCTGGAGCGACGGCTACGCGGGGAAGGTGCTGAATTCGCTTGAGGTCGACGTGTTCCCGAAGATCGGTCCTCGCCCGATCGCGGAGATCGACTCACCGCAGATGCTCAGCATCGTTCGCGAAGTCGAGGCACGCGGCGTGCGCGAGACGGCGAAGCGGATCCTCCAGCGCTCTCGCGCGGTCTTCCAGTACGGGATCATGACCGGGCGATGCTCCAGGAATCCGGCGGCCGACATCGATGCGCAGACGGTCTTGAAGAAGGGTCCCGGCGTGCAGCACATGGCCCGCGTCAAGGCGACGGAGATTCCGCAGCTCATGCGAGACATCGACGCTTACCAAGGCGACCTAGTCACCCGGCTCGCGCTCCGCCTGATGGCGCTGACCTTCGTGCGGACAACAGAAATGATCCGAGCGGAATGGTCAGAGTTTGACGAAGCCGCCGCAGAATGGCGCGTGCCTCCTGAACGCATGAAGATGCGCGATCCGCACATCGTGCCGCTATCGCGGCAGGCACTCGACGTGCTCGCCCAGCTCCGCGCGCTCAACGGACAGCATCGATTCGTGTTCTACAGCGTGCAAGGCCGGAGCCACATTTCGAACAACACCATGCTCTACGCGCTCTATCGCATGGGCTACAAGTCGCGGATGACGGGACACGGCTTTCGCGGGCTGGCAGCTACGGCTCTGCGCGAGTTCGGCTTCGGCCGCGACGTTGTAGAGCGCCAGATGGCACACGCCGAACGCAATCAAGTGACGGCGGCGTACGTCCACGCTGAATATCTGCCGGAGCGCAGGCGCATGATGCAAGTGTGGGGAGATCACCTCGACAAACTCAAAGCCGGTGCGGAAATCATCCCGATCGCGGCGGCAAGATAGAGCCTTGCCGCCACACGTATGAGTCAGCGTCAGATCAGGTCCGAGATCGCTTGGCCGTCACGTCATCGAGGGCCGTGATCGACCCTCGGCCGTAATATTGAAGTACGCCCTAAACGGCGGCCGTCGCTTCATTTCTTCCAGACTGTCGGCCCCAGTTGCAAGGGGAGCGCCTTAACGATCTCAATAAACGCTTCCAATTCCGTCGCGGGCGACTTCCACACATACGACTTCAAGAGCTCCGGCACCGCACCGACCTTTCCCTCACTGTCCGCGAGAACCAACGTAACGATAGAGAATCGATCCCCCTTCCGCCGCTTCTCCTGGATTGCATAGTTGACCTCGGTAGCAAGATATCCGCTATCCACATAGTTTGGCGTTACGAAGAAAACCGCAGCGCAGGAACTCTTGAAACCTGCCGACAGTGCCCGTTCAAGCTCAGCACCCGCGACCATGGCCTCCTCGTCCAGCCATGGCTCAAACCCAACCACCTCCAATGCTGCCTTGAATCTCCGAATCACGGGCTTATCGACACCCTTGTGACTCAGGAAAATTTTTCTTTCCATTTTTTCCCTCACAATTTCCGGCGTAATCACGAACTTAACGTACGTCCGATCCTCTTCTCGATCAAACACACGCTCCCGCCGGATGTCGTGGTCCATTTCGAGCTCGAAATCCCCACTCAACCAACTTTCAGTTTCGTAACCGGGGAAGAAGTCTTTGAACTTGTCCGAACGGAACAACCAAGCCCCCCTGTCGAGACGAAGCCACTCGACCGAATTTTCCGCGAGCACCTCTGCAATAATTTTGCTTGCTTCCTTGGTAGTCGCTCTATGAAAAATGGGCAAACTAATCGTTATTCCGTCCTCGGTATATGCGCCACCCATAGGACCGAGGTCCTCCCATTTGACGGCCCCTCCGACAATAAGGTGACAAGCGATGAATTTCATTCGTTCAGGATCCTGTCTTCACTGGTGCAGTTATCGGCATTTCATATGATGCCACGCGAGCAGCCGCTGACTGATACGAAACCGATACCCGAACGTCAGCCCCATGCCCGAGTGAAACGACACTTTATCGCCAATATGAGTCAGACGATCTGGCGCTACCAGCCCCTTATGCCCCCCTTGCCGCGCACCTCCCACCGATTTTTCAGAGTTGCCTCCGCACTACCGCCCCCCCTGCATTTCGGTATGAATATGACCCCCCTTAGGCGCGCTGGGAGTAGAAAAAACACGCGGGTGTGAGCCCCCGCGTCGTTGCCCTAGACGCAGGGTCCCCCGCTTTCCGGCCGCCCCGACACTTGCGGCCGCCGTAACAATGCCCGTTCGGGGCGCATTGCGGACACCCCCTTGAAAACACGTTGTTGACACCCTTCGAATCCCGGAGAGCCGCGCCCCGTCTGGCTTTGCCGTCGACGCAGACAGTCGACGCCTGTCCACTCAGTGCAAAACGAGTTGGAGATTTGGAGATAAACGCCTGAATCGGCCGCAAAGCCTTATGGGGTAAGGCTTCGCGTGTCTCCAAACGATTTGGAGAACGCTGGAGATACTGGAGATAAACCAGCCCGGATTGTTACGGTGGCGGAAAGATTCGCGGCAACCGTCGGCCCGGTTCCGTCTGGAGCGGATCGCTCAAAGTAACTTTGACGCGCGGGCCAAAATGGCCGCGCAAACGAATGCCCGCCACCGCCCTCCCGGACGGCGGCGGCGTCTTTCACAGTTCGAGTGTGAAGATGGACGGAAGCACGCGATAGACCATGAACTTGCCGTGACCGGGGATGTATTCCTGCCGGTACGGGTAGCCGTCGCTGCGCGGCATCAGCACGCCCCGCTTCATCAGTGCCTTGGCGACGATCTTGTGATCGAAGCCGGCGCACACGTCCTTGCGGAACACGGCCGCTTCGATCAGGTATTCCGTCTCGACGCTTTCGGCATCGTCGGCGCTCATCTTGCCACCGAACTCGGCGTAATACTCGCGATCGGATGCGATGGGCGTGCGTCGCTCGTCGCGCTTCACATGCTGCTTGAAGCCCGCTCGATGCGGCACGTTCGGCCGATGGTCGTCCTGCGCCCGGTTCATCCATACGAAACGGTTGTCGCCGTGTGCGGCGAGGAAATGCTGTACCTGCCGCACGGCTTCGGCCTCGTCCGAATTGCCCGTCCCGCCGCGCAGTTCGAGCCAGCCTTCGAAGCAGCGACGCGCGGCCTCGACCGCTTCGCCCTGCGGCCAGCCAGTCAGCCCGTGCGCGGTGGCCAGCTCGCCGGCCACCGCAACGAGGCAGAACCGCTTCGCGACGCGAGCGACCTGCGAATGCGAGCCGTCCGGCACCCATTGCCCGACCAGCTCGTCGACGCGCACACGCAGATGCTCGGCCAGCTCGCCGGCCTGCGACGAGGCCCACTCGATGAACGCGGGGCCGGCCGTGCCGTAGTGCATGCCGGCGTGCCGCTCTAGATGCTCGATCAGCGCGGCCGGCGTCGGAAAGCCGTGCAGCTTCTCCACGACGCCCATTTCGCCGACCTCGGCCGGGATCGCGGGCAAGCGCACCTCAATACCGCCTTTCATTGGCTTGTTACCCTCGGCCATCAGCGCGGACACGCTCTTTTCCCCATTCGACAGGAACAGCAGCCGCCACGTGAGGACGGGTTTGGCCGAGCCGCTACGCGAGGCGCGGGCCTTGCCCGACTCGTTCGCGAGCATGTAGATCACGTCTCCAACCAAGCGCGGCTCGACCTGCCCGATTTCATCGAGGATCAGCAGCGCGTCGCTATGCTGCGTGGCGACGGCTTCGAGCGCGTTGTCGGTCGCCTTCCAGCTCCGCACATAGTCCGGCGAGCCGAATACGGACGCGGCGATGACGCCGCCCGTCGACTTGCCCTTGGACGTCGTGCCGAGCAAGTGAAAGCCGCCCGACTGAAGCCCGGAGAAGTGCAGCAGCGGACCAGCGAAGGCGGTAGCGACGCAGAACAGCAGGCGGCTATTGCCGACGCAGTAGGCCGCGACCTCGCGTTGCCAGTCGTCCAGCGTGCCGCGCTCCTTGAACTGGCTCTGGATCGGCGTGTCGGCCTGATAGATCAACGCCTCTTTGCCGGTGCCGATGACGCGATCGGGCAGCACGAACGCGCCGTGATGCCAGCCGACGCGCGGCACGCAGCGCACGCGCTCGTCCGGCTGCGCCATCTGCACATAGTTCGCGATCTGCGTGCGGGCGATCTGCGTCACGCCGAGCTTCACGCCCATATCGAGCAGCATGCGACGCAGCTCCGTACCGTCGCCGGCAAAGAGGCCAGCCGGCACCGCCCACCGTTTCAGGATGCCATCGCGATCAGTGAATTCGAGCAGGTAGCCCCACTCGCTGTTCATCTCGTTCCGGGTCTCGGCAATCACGTCAATGCGCGTACTGACCCAATGCGGCGGGAGCGGATCGCCCTGATTGTTGAAGCCGTGAAACCACACGCCCTTGTCGTCGACGACGAACCGCGACTTGCCGTCCTGCGCGCGGGCCGTTTTCGGACGCTTGGCGGGCTTCGCGGCGGGCGGTGCGGCCTTGCCCTTGCCGGTATCCGACGAGCCGGCCGGCGCGAGCGCAGCACGCACGGCAGCAGCCACCGAATCCGGGCCGAGGTGCGCAGCCAGGTCGTTGAAGTCCGTCCCGTTCGCCGGGCGGTTCGAACCGAAGTCGGGCACGGCGACGATGCCGGCGACGGCCTCGGCCGCCGCGCGAGCCTTCGTCAAGCCCGGATTGCCCTTCGTCGTGTGGTCGTCGTCGGCGCACACGACGATGCGGGCGTCCGGATACTGGCCGCGCAGCGCCGTCGCGACCGCGTGCAGGTTGCCGGCGTCAAACGCGACGGCGGCCGGATAGCCGGTCGCGGCCGCGAGCGTCGCGCACGTGGCGTAACCCTCGCCAATCAGCAGCGTGGACGGCGAGGAAGATAGCGGACCGCCGATCAACGAAAAGCAGCCCGCCTTGCGGCCGTTCGGCAGATAGCGTTTCTGGCCGTCCGTCAGGACGAACTCCAGCGTCCACAGCTTGCCGTCCGCGTCACGCGCCGGGATGACGAGGGCGCCGTCGCATGCGGCCGTGCCGATGCACAAGCCGCCGCGATAGATGCGCAGCGCGTCGACCGGGATGCGCTTGCGAACGAGGTACGGGTGATCGGCCGGCGCTGGCTCGGCCGCCGACCAGATCGATTCCGCGAGCGTCGACGCGGCTTGCTGCTTCTCGTTCAGTTCGGCCAGCTTGGCCGCTTCGCGGGCCGCGCGCTCGGCCTTCTGCCGCTCGCGCTCCGCTGGATCGACGGGCTTGGCTCGATGCGCACGCGGATCGAAGCCGCCGTGTTTGGCAAGGTGGAACAGCGTGTTGATGGTGATCTTGCCGCCCTTGAACGACTTCCACACATCGCGCGCGTCCTTGCCGTTGTAGTTTTGCGCGCCTTGGCTCCATTCGTTCCAGAGGGCGAAGCCCTCCTCGCCAAACTCGGCCTTAAGCGCCATCCCCACCTGACTCCACGTGTCGCGGTCGTCGGGCGGAACATAGCCGAGTGCGACTCTCGCCCGCTCGAATTCGGACATGGGTGCGTTACTCATAGGTTCCCACTGGACGCGCGTCGGTCGGCTTCCGATTAGTAGTCCATATCGGGCAAGCAGCTACCCGACGCGCGAAGAATTGAAGATGCGATGCCTAGCGGCGGACCGTCAGCCTGCCGCGCGAGGCACCGACAGAACGGCCCCGCCGGCCGTGACGTCGTTGCTGTAGACGTAGCGGCCGAGCCGCGACTCGCCAAGGGCGTCGTTGGCCGCCTCCAGTGCCGCGCCGATCGACGGCAGGGACGCGCGGAACAGGCTCAGCACAAGCCAGTAGTCGTCATCGGACATGGCCTTATCGGCCGCCCAATGCAGGCTGTCGAGCAGCTCCATTGCATCGCTGATCCGCGTCCCGATACGGTTGAGATCGGGGCGGTTCACCTCGGCCACGAAGTGCGACGCGAGCGGTTGCACGGCATTCTTGTTCGTCTTTGCCATGACCGCCCCTCAGTGCGTCGTGCGCGGTTCGCGCGTAACGAGGCCGAGCGCCGCAAACAGGTGCTGTTGTACGCGGCCCATCAGCCCGGCCGCGAATGCTTGGCGGCTGATCGTCACGCGGTGCGCGTCGACGTCGCCCGCGTCCTGCATGGCGGCTTCCATGCCGCGCGCGAACGCAGCCGCTTGATGCGCCGCATAGTCATGCAGCCGCACGTCGCCTTTCAGGTCGAGCCATGCGTCGGCGCAGACCGCGCCCAGGTCGACGGCGAATTGCAGCTCGATCGGTGCGCCCGTATCCAGCGGCGGCGCATTGTCGAAGCCATTGATAACCGCGGTTCGGATGCGCTGGTCAGTCATGGCACGCCTCCGGTTGCGCGGTACGGCGCATTTCGGCCGAGTACCGGCTCGCGACGCCTTGCCCCATGTCGACGAGCGCGCGCTCGTAGGTGCCCTCCGGAAGATGCGAGCGGACAGCATCGAACAGCGCTTCTAGCTGGGCGAACTGATGGGCCGCACACATTGCGATCATCGTGACTTCGTTCGGCAGGCGGAATTTAGACATGGCGCACCTCCAGAATCGACGCGAGGAGTTGCCCGACATCAATCGTGCAATCCAGCTCCGCTTCGCCGCGAATCGGCGTGAGGTTCCAGTCCTGGACGGCTGCATGCGTGAACTCGCCGAATCGCCGGTCGTAGACGCTGCGTCCCGTGACGGGGCCGCCCAAGATCCGCACGCGCCAATCGTGATCGGGCGTCGGACGAGCCGATGCCACCTCAACCAGCATACCGATGCGAGCGCGAGCGTCGCACTTCGTGACGATCGCCAGATCGCCAATCTTGCAGCGCAGCTCAGCCATGACGCACCTCCGCACGGACGAGCGCTGCGATCGCGGCCAGTGCTGCACCGGTCGCATCGAGCGCGTCTTGATACGTGCCGGCGGTTGCTGCGTCGCGCAGTGCTGCGCGAACGATGGATTGAATGAGGTGGGATTGCTGCCCGGTACGGGCGTGCGGCGACTGGCGCATTGGGTGCGACCTCCTTGGACGGGTTGACGAACCCGGTCCCCGCTGTCAATCGGGGTGGCCGGGCACATGGCAGGGTTGACAGACCGGCGTCCAAGGGAACCGGCGTGCGCGAACGCACCCCCACCAAGGCCCGACCATAGAAGGCACAAGGTGTACGGACGTAAAAAAACCGCGCGAAGGCGGTTGTCCGCCTTGGAACTATTCCGGCTGTCACCCCGGGCCGCTGTTGTCTCAGCGACACGCACAGGATACTGCGCACCGCCAGGATGCGCAAATCGAGGAAGGGACGGACCAGCACAGCGGCGTAACGCGGCCGACTCACCGGGCCAGCCACCACGGCAAAGTGACTTTGGCACGACGTCATGCCGGAGCCTTTGGATCGAGCATGAAAACCGCGTGCTTGAGGAGTTCGACCGCGCGCTTGGCACGCGTCGGCATACGTTCGGCGTCGCGCTCGAATACGGTGGCCGCCGCCGCGATCCAACAAGCAGCCTCGCGTCGACCTTCGTCCACGCAGCACGCGTGCGCTTCGGCAAATCGCTCGCGCTGGCGCTCCAACTCGCTTTCATAAAAGGCCGCATCTGCTTGCTTCTTGGTTTCGCGCGCGGCAACGCGCATGCTCGTAACGTCCACGGTATTCGCCATTACGCGCCCTCCGTCACGTCGCCCGCCACATCGGCAGAGCGGTAAGTCAACGGGTCGGCCATCCAGCGATGAATCTCTCTGTTCGACCAGACGGTGCAGCGCTGCGTCAAACGACGTGCACGCGGAAACCGCCCTTCCAGCTCACGTTGCCGAACGGTCGTAAGCGGCCAGCCAACGCATCTTGACGAGCGAGTTTAGGCGGCGGTCGAGACAGGCTGCCAGCGATGCGGCAG